>JBBDXQ010000026.1:0-7517 GCA_040902265.1 Anaerolineales bacterium | reverse complement strand
ACCTACGACCTTTGCGATGTCAACGCAACGCTCTAACCAGCTGAGCTACGCGCCCAAGACACCGGCGCAAATTATAGCGTGTTTTTATTTTGCCTTGCCCATACGGCCAGACAGGCCAGCGCCCAGATGCGCTTGCCATGGTCGTGCTTGGCCGCCTGATGCTCAGCCAACAAGCGCGCCAAGGCCTCTGTCTGGAACCAGGCTGCCAGCGGGCTATCTGGCGAGAGCAGGGTGTGGCGCGTCCAGCTTTCCAACGGGCCGCGCAGCCAGGCGCCTACGGGGATGCCAAACCCTTGCTTGCGGTGACCCAGCACCTGTGGAGGCAGCAAGTCTGCGAACGCCTTGCGCAGCAGGATTTTGCCCTGGCGCCCGCGCAGCTTGGATTGCACCGGTAACCTGGCCGCCCACTCCACCAGCACGTGGTCCAGGAACGGCGAACGGCCTTCCAGCGAAGAGGCCATGGTCATGCGGTCTGCTTTCACCAGAAGATCACCAGCCAGATAGCCCTTGATATCAGCATAGAGCGTACGGTCCAAACGGGTACGGGCCGGGGCGCGGTCGTAGAGATCGACCAGGTCGTTCTCGGCGCGGCGCAGATCCAGCCTGGCAGCCAGCTCGGGCCGCCACAGACTACGCTTGTGCCGCGCCGAAAAATAGGAAGACCAACGCAGCAGTGAGGCGCGCGGGTCCACTTCGGTAAGCTGAGGCAGACGTTTTATGCCAGAGCCCAGGCTGCTGCCCACCGGGCCAGTGCTCTTGTCCGGCAGCATAGCAGCCAGGCTGGGCACCAGTTTACGGGTTACCAAGCCAGGCAGGCGCAGGTAGCGGTCGGCGTAGCCATCCAGCCAATAGCGTTGATAGCCGGCAAAGGACTCATCGCCGCCGTCGCCATTCAACGCCACGGTGACGTGTTCGCGGGTCAACTTGGAGAGATGATACAGCGGCAGCGCCGAGGGATCGGCGAAAGGTTCGCCGAAATGCTGCATCAGGGTTTGCAATGTAGCGGGGATATCGCCAAAGCTGAGAGTGAATTCATGATGGTGAGTTGCGTAGCGTTCAGCCACGGCACGCGCATAGGGCAATTCGGAGAAATTGGTTTCTTCAAACCCAACTGAAAACGTTTTTACCGGCGCCGAACTGGCTTCGGCCATCAGCGACACCACGATGCTCGAGTCGATACCTCCGCTGAGGTGAGCGCCAAGAGGCACCTCGCTAATCAGGCGCATGCGAACCGCCTGGCGGGCGAGGGTGCGCAGCTCGGCCGCCAGGTCTGCCTCGGACGCGTTGGATTTGGGTTCGTAACTAAAGTCCCAGTAAGGCTCGATGTGAAGTTGACCCCGCTGCCAGGTCAGGCGGTGCCCAGCTGGAAGTTTGTGGACATCCTTATAAATAGTGTTGGGTTCCTGGATGTATTGCAAGCTGAGGTAGTCGTCCATGGCTTGCAGGTCGAGTTCCGGTTGGCGCGGCAGGGCTACGAGCAAAGCGCGCAGCTCGGAAGCGAAATACAGGCAGCCATCCATCAGCGCATAATGCAGCGGCTTCTTGCCCAGCCGGTCTCGGGCGATTAGCAGGCGCTGCCGGGCAGCATCCCACAGCGCAAAGGCGAACATGCCGCGCAAATGCTGCATGCAATCGTCCCCGTGATCTTCATATAGATGCACGATACATTCGGTATCCGTGTTGGTGCGAAAACTGTGGTTCTTTTTGTCCAAGCCGGCGCGCAGTTCCTGGTAGTTGTAGCATTCCCCGTTGTAGACAATGGCGATGCTTTTGTCTTCGTTGAAAATGGGCTGGTCACCCCCGGCCACATCGATGATCGCCAGGCGGCGCATGGCCAAACCCACCCCGCCCTGCTCGTAGTAGCCTTCACCATCCGGGCCGCGATGTTGGATGGCGCGGTTCATGCGCCGCAACCTGGCACCATCCGGCAATTGCTGGGCACTATCCACCATGCCGCAGACGCCGCACATCAGCCCTGCTCCACAACCTTATGCATCAGATCCAAATACACCTGCGCCACGCGTTGCCAGCTATAGGATTCCTCGACTCGTTTGCGAGCGGCCACTCCCATACGCTTGCGCAAATCCGCATCCAGCAACAAGGTGCGTAGCGCGGTGGTGAGCGCTTCAATATCTTCTGCGGGAGTCAGAACGCCTGTCTCCGCATTTACCAACTCCTCATTGCCGGCAATACGTGTGGCCAACACCGGCAGGCCGCTGGCCATCGCCTCCAATACAGTGTTGGGCATGCCTTCATGCCGTGACGGATTGACGAAGAGATCTGCCTGCTGGTAGATACCCGGCAGACCTTCACGGCTTTGCCAACCCAGGAATTGGACCCGCGCAGCAATGCCTAATGCCGCAGCCTGATGGCTCAACCGCTCCACGCTCGGGCCATCTCCCGCCAGGTCCAGCCGCCATGCCATGTCCTTGAGCTCGCCCAATGCGCTAAACAGCAGGTCCAGCCCCTTTTGGTACACAATGCGGCCCACGAAGAGCAACCTGGGCAGCTCCCCTGTTTTTTCGCCTGGGTGAAATACTTCGAGGTCAACGCCATTGGGGATCACCTGAATGGGGACGCGTGGCTCAAATACTGCTCCCAAACCTCGCAAGCCTTCACTGTTAGCTACCACCGCACCTGCCCGCTTCCACACCCTGCGCAATAAAGGGCTTAACACACGATGCTGGCGGGCAAAATCGTAGGGGCGAAAGCCGGGAACATCACCGCCGCGCAGACTCACGATATAAGGTAGTCGGATGATATGGGACCAAAACCAGGCTGCCACGCCGCTGGGAGCGCCAAAAAAGGCCAACACGACATCAGGCCGCAAACGCGGCAACTTCACCAAGCCCGCCAGTGCGGCGGAAAACATGAAGACGATCTGCTCGCCGGTGGTGGAGCGGTCAACCTGGCCGCGCAGGCCCGGCAGGCGCAGTATGCGTACGCCGTCTGTCATTTCGTCGCGGGGCAGGTCCTTGTAGGCTGCAGTCAGCACCGTAACCTGCTGCCCGAGCTTGACTAGCTGGCTGGCAATATTAGCGCTGGCGTTACTGGCGCCACCGCCGATAGGCGGGTATTCGCTGTTAAGGATGAGGATGTGCATAGATTATTGGTTGCACTTATCCCCATAGCGCGGTGTGAGCAATTGAATAGCGGGGTTAGAAAAAGTAGCAACCGCCTCATAAGCGCACAGCAATGGGCGGCCGACGTTGCGTACCCAAGCGTTGTTTTCCGGCGCCAGAGGGTCCTGGCTCACGTTTGAAATATTGTTATAAAGCGGGTCGGTAACTATCAGGGCAAAACGCTGTTGGTCGATATCCTTGGCGAAGCGCGATAAGTAGGGGTCGTTATGCGAGATGGCCATCTCCATGAGGAACAATTTTTCGTACTCATGCACCAGGGGCACATTGTCCACCAGCTGAAAGGTCACCAAGTGGCGCTGGGAAATAAAGAGTACCTCGCCTCCATCTGCCAGGGCTGTGTCAGCGGCAGCCCGGATCTGAGCAAGCACCTCGCCGGCCACTTGCCTTTCGGGCAGCTCAAGAGGTGCGCCGCTAATCACGGCGAAAAAGATCGGAATTAGGATAAGCGCTGCCAACAAACCAGGCGGCACTCTGAGCGGGGACGGTTTCTTCCGGTTTTCCAACGGCGCATGCAAGCCAAAGGTCAAGGCGCTGGCCGCCACCAGCAGCAAAACAAGGTAGGCATCCAGGTTATGCAGGTTGGTGCCGCCACCAATCTTCACGCTAACCACCAAGCCACCGGCAAAGAAGATCAGAAGCAGAACGGCAACCCCCAGGCTGCGCCACAATCCAAGCCCCGCTCCGCTTTGTCGCAAACGCAGCCAGGCCATGACGAGCAAAGGCGCTGAGACCAGAAGGATGCCGGGGAGGATACCCAGCGGGAAGGCTACATTCGGCCACAGCCGTTCCCACAAAAGAGCAGAAGTGAAAGGCGATGCAAATTGTCCAGGGTCGGGGTTGCCAGAACTCACAATATAAAGTGCGTAAGCACCCAAGGCCACCAAGCTGCCACCTATGGCGTAGAAGGCAGGCTGCCAAAGGTAACCGAAGGAAAAGAAGGTGCGACTGCGCGCCGGGCGAGCCTCCAGCAAGTACAGCAGGGCGGCAAGCGCACCAGGCAGCGGAACCCAGTTAATGCGGCTGATACCCGCCCACAACGAAGCCAGCACCACAAAAAGGAAAGTGCGCCACGGTCGCTCTTTGTCGAAGCCAAGCAGCACCAAAAAAACACAGGGGAGCAAGTGGTAAAACACGGCTCCCTGCATGAGGAACAGAAAAACCCAGACGATGAATGACCAGAACAACGCGTTGGGCTGCAGGCGCAGACGCCGCGCCAGGATCCAAGCGGTAAGCAGAGGCAATCCCACCCACAACAGCGCCTGCCACAGGCGGTGCAGCCAGAGTGGAGAATTCGAGATTAAGAAGGGCAGAGCTTGCAGCAGGTAACGGCTGGGATGGGTAATGGGTAAAGGCAGGGCGATGCCATAAACCTGCTGACTGAAATAAAAGGAAGCCTGATAATAGCGACTCACCTCGGACCATTCCAGCGAAAACGGATAACCCTGAACCTGATAAAAAAAGGTCGCGGCCAGATACACGGATGACAATGCCAACAAGGCAACCGGCAAATTAGCCAGCCAGGCAGTTTTACGCCAAGCCGCCAGAAATGTCGCGCCGAGCACAGCGAAGGACCAGAACAGAAAAAGGCGCGGAAAGCCCTCAACAAGGAAGCGCCCGTAGAAACCCAATACGATAAAGGGGAAGGCACCCAGTAAAAAAATATATATCACGAGGGCAAACGCACCTAATCGTCGTGCCTTGATTTGGAGGTTATTAAGAGAAACCAATAAGCGCAGCGCGAGAGGCGTCCAAGCCAGCATGGCCAAGACTGCCACCGTCGCCACCAAAAAAACACCGCCATAAAGACCCGCGCGGAAATTAGCGGATGTTTCGATCAGCCCTTCGGCTTCGAGCTGTATCTTGAATTGCCACAAGGCGGCCGCCCCAAGCAAGGCGCTGAACAGCAAGGCCAGGCGTAAAGCCCAGGTTTCACTCGGTTTATGGAAGTGGAGATTAACCGCCATAGGCCAGGCTATCCGTCTAATTTAGTTAGCAGGGGGCGCGCTTTGGCCATGCCGGGCAGCACATCGGAGAGAACCAGGGCGCCGGGCAGGCTGACCAAAATATAGAGCGTGCGCAGCATGAGGGCTAACACCAGGCTGTTGGCCGGGTCCACACCGCCCAGCGCAGTAAACGCGTAACTGATGGAGAATTCCTGCACGCCCCATCCGCTGATGCTAATGGGAATCAGGGTGACAACGTATACCAGGCTTTGCAAGCCGGCCACTGTCCAAAATGAAAGGGGGTCGTGCATGCCATCCAATAAGATGAAGAGGGTTGCGAACAAGCATGCCATATGAATGAAAGTGTAAGCCAGCGCGCTCAACAGAGCGCGCGGCTGGCTGACCCACAGCCGGATGGCTTTCAGCAGCCGCGCCCAGATCTTGCTGGCCCGATCGGCGAGGCGAGCTGTCCAACTTTTATCCACCGCCAGTATGGGGAGTGGGAAACTGAGCCAGGATTGCGGATTGTTACTAAGCACATACTGCAAACCGATGGGCAGGGTGAAAGCGAAACCTATCAAGCCAACCAAGCGATCCACAACCAGGGAGGCAGCCGAGACTGCTGCGTCGAACCCCATTTGCAAGGCACCCGCCATACGGGCTACATCGCCGCCTACAGTGGTGGGCAGGAAATTGTTGGCGAACAGGCCGGCAAAGGTAATGCGCAAACTTTGCGGCCAGGTGGCGTTGATGCCGCCAGAGCGCAATAGCACGTGCCAGCGCCGCGCCACCGCCAGGCGCGAGATAAGCGTGAGCAGTATGGCGAGGACAAAACGCCACAGTTCGATGCGCGAAATAGCTGCGGAAATTTCCTGCCAACCCTGCTGGCTAATGAGATATGCCACCAGGGCCAGCGCCACCAGGGTGCCCAAGGCGCGGAAAATCCCCCCGGGTGATAGCCACGCGAAGCGGCTAACGGACCTTGCCATTCACCTTTCCGATGGTATAGCGCACAGTGTAGATGGGCTTTGATTGCGATTCGTGATACGTGCGCACTGACATCTCAGCTAATAAGCCGAGCAGGATAGATTGCACGCCTAGAATAAACAACAGCGCACTAAGAAGGAAAATGGGAGAATCTACAGTGCCTGTACCATAAAGCATGCGGCGCACAAAGAGGAACAGCAACCCCAGCACACCCAGACCCGCAAAGGCTGCCCCGACACCACCGAACAAGTAGATCGGCTTGTTAACATAGCCACTTAAAAATTTAACGGTCATAAGATCGAGAATGACCTTGAAGGTGCGATTCAAGCCATACTTGCTTTTGCCATGCTTGCGCGGGTGATGCTGCACTGCCACTTCGCTGATCTTTGCGCCTACATAGCCAGCATAGGCGGGAATGAACCGGTGCATCTCGCCATACAGACGGAAACCGGTGAGTACTTCACGGCGATAGGCTTTCAGCGTGCAGCCATAGTCGTGCAAATGCACGCCAGTGACCCGCGAGATCAAGCTATTGGCGATCCGGGATGGCAAGGTGCGGGTGAGGAAATTGTCCTTGCGAAATTTGCGCCAACCGCTTACTACGTCGTATCCCTTGTTGATCTCAGCCAAGAGTTTGGGGATATCAGCGGGGTCGTTCTGCAAGTCTCCATCGATCAGCACAATGACTTCCCCGCTTGAATAGTCAATACCGGCCGAAATGGCCGCAGTCTGTCCGAAGTTTCGCCGCAAGGCTACCACGCGTACATGCCGCGCGTCCGTACCTGCCAGAATTTCCATGGCCTGCAGGCTGCCATCCGTGCTGCCATCGTCCACAAAGACCACGTCCCAGCGTTGATGTGTGGCCTGCATGGCTTTGGAGATTTGCTCATACAGTTTCGGCACGCTCTGCACTTCGTTGTACACCGGCGCAACGATGGTGACGCTGGGGTGCGGCTGCTTGGCGCCCGGCTTGACAGGTTTGCGATTAATTACTTTGGCAGGCATGGTTAGTTGGGGCAAGACCGCAAGTCTAGCATGCGGCGGAAATTAACGCGGGAATTATCCCAGGATTCGGCCATAGTAAGAACGCAGGCAGCGTCCAGACCGGCAGCGGCTTGTACTTCGGCGCTAAGGTTCTGCCACCAACGGCTGTCAATAAAGGCAAAGTCATAGTCATTGGCAATTAACAAACCGAGGGTTGGCGCGGACATCAGTGTATGCCAACTATCGGTGGGGATGGGTTCGTCGAGGAGTTGCCCGCTCAGTTGCCCGGTAAGAACGGTGGAGTTGGGCATAGAGCCGAACACCTTGGCATCCGCGGGAATTTGACCCCAGAGTTGGGCGGCGATGGCCGCGTCCAGTTCGTTGTAGCCATCGCCCAGCCGGGTGCTGCTGGCGGACGAAAATTGCGTGCCGGCGATCACCAGACCACCAAAGACCATCA
>JBBDXQ010000025.1:0-7521 GCA_040902265.1 Anaerolineales bacterium | reverse complement strand
GAGCAAGGGGTCGCGCGTTCGAGTCGCGCCGAGAGCGCTACAAAAAAATACCGTTGATGCTATCAACGGTATTTTCATTTAACAAGGTCCATTTATAAGTCGACGAAATACTCATCACCCCCGAGTCAATTTAGCTGTAAAATTAACTATCATCTGAAGGTTTTTCGCCTGAGTTTCATCTAAGCTTCAAACAATAACTATTGGATCCAGAGCTGCTCTCCAAGTGTCGCCTTGGCGACCCCGGCGCAATCGAGACCCTGGTCAGCGATCACCAGGCAAGGGTCTACCGGTTCTGTCTGTCGATCCTCGAGGATCCCGAGGATGCCCAGGACGCCGTCCAGGAAAGCTTTATGGCTGCCTTCAAATCTCTTTCCACATACCGAGGGGACTCAGCCTTTAACACCTGGCTCTTCTCCATAGTGCTCAACACCTGCCGTGGGCAACTTAGGCAGCGCAAAAGGCGAGTTAACCTCCAACATAGATTGACCGACCCGGCTTCACCGCAGGAGCAATTCAAGAAAAGCCCGGAGAACCGCCTGCTGGAAGGCGAGCGGACCAACGCCATCAGGAGCGCCATAAACCGCCTGGATGAAAAACACCGGCTTCCGATCATCATGCGCTATTTTCATGAATTGTCGACCCAGGAGATTGCCGAGGTGATGGGCATCAACGTAGGTACGGTGCACTCACGGCTGTCGAACGGACGCAACCGTCTGGCCGGTGAACTGAAGCGCGCCAACCTCAGTTTTCCAGGGGGAGAGCTATGAACGTTCTTTCGCACACCAAGGCGCGGCAATGGATCGAGAAAGCCGCCGACGGAATCTTACAGCCGGGCGAGCAACTTACCTTGCAACAGCACCTGCATGGATGCGCAGAATGCAGCCAGGTTGCCAACGAGCTCAGCGCTTTTGAGTTTGGATTGCGCTCAGCATTACACAGTCCTTTGGCGCAAAGCGAATTACCTGCAGACCGGAAAGAACAATTAATCCGCGACCTGCAGTCCAAGTTCAGCCCTGGTGGGTCAGGCGCAGGTCTTGGATTGCGCTGGCTTTTATGGCTGGTCCCCCTGCTGACATTGGCTCTTTTGTATTTGGGATTTCAAGGAAACCTTAGCTCATTGCCGATTGCAGCCGCCACTGCAACCAGCAACCCCACAAGGACGAATACTGCCAGCTCCACTTCAACTGCTACATCGCGGCCCACGCAGCAGAGCCCCCAGCCGCTGATCGTTCCTGTGCTTATCGCCATCCCCACGCAGAACGTCAACTGTCGCGCCGGCAACGGGAGTACCTTCGATATCGAGGACACCTTGCTTGCTGCGCAAGAATATGCACCCAACGCACGCGGGTTTGATGACTTGTGGGTGCGGTTCTCGGGACCCGTAACTAATGTCCCTTGCTGGGTGTTCGTTAATAACCTCGACTTCTTTATAAGCGAAGAACCCGTTGACCTCCCTGACATCCCTGAGTCCTTATTGCCCTTTGCAGCCTATCCCCCCACCCCCACGCCAACCATGGATGAAGATGAAGGCAGTGATCCTACCCACACCCCGGCAATTGGAAAACTGCCCACTAGCACTCACACCCCCAGGAATACGCCGGTGCCTTCGGCCACCCCGCGACCCCAATGCAGCGACGGCATGGACAATGACGGGGATGGCCTTGTAGATTTCGACCCCGCCGGCGGAGGCGATCCCCAATGCCGCAACGCCAACGACAACAGTGAGGCAGTGCCATGAGCCTTTGTCTCTCACATGGCGGTTTCCAAGACTTCCGCTTTCGGCCAATTTGCATCGGCTTAGGGTGTGTGTCTTGGTTGTTATATCAACCTGACAAGGTTGCTTCTTATTCGTCATGCGAGCGAAGCGATGCAATCTCCCTCTCCATGTGCAACCCCTTCAAACTATTTCTCCTTAAGCAAAAATGAAGGATTTAAGCGAAACCTGCATCTAACTCAGCAAAATGGCCATTATTGGGTCAAAAATCGTGAGGAGATGAAAAATGATCGCCAAAAACCGCCTGAAACTCCAAACCCTGGTTCCGTCCATATTTCTTGTCGTGCTGTGCGCTTCATGTGCCCCCGGATTTGTGGTTAATTCTGCTAGCGACGACTTTGATATCAACCCCGGAGACGGAAACTGCCAGACCGCCAACAACGAGTGTACGCTGCGCGCCGCGATCATGGAAGGTAACGCCGGCGGTAATGGGGCCATCATCGAATTTGAAAACGTCAGTACCATCACGCCTGCGACTGCCCTGCCGCCATTGACCGCGGGCGGTTTTCGGATCGAAGGCGGCGGGAAAGTGACTCTGGACGGGGAGCAGCCTTTGGCCTGCTCCGGTTTCAGGGGCCTTGAGCTCAGATCTAGCTTCAACACCATCCAAGGTCTAACCATTTCCAATTTTGGGACTGGAATCTACATCAATGGTTTTTTCCCAACCGGGGAGGCAAAAAGTAACGTGATCGGCTTGGGTCCCAGCAGCGAGAACACTGAGCTGGAACACAATGTCCTGACGGGCAACTGCAGAGGCATCTATATTCGCGGTCAGGGAGCGTTTGGCAATACGTTGGCCGGGAATTTCATCGGCACCGATGGTAGCGGCACGGTGGCCATGCCGAATGACTATGGGATCATCATGGGAAATGGCGCTCATCACAATTTAATTGGCGCCAGTGCAGCCGGTAATTTATCTCCTTTTAACTCCCAAGGTTTGGCTGCCTACTGGCCGATGGACGAGGCCAGCGGAGCGGCATTGGATTCGAACGGCGCCAATTTCCTCAACGAAAAAGATGGCTCCCTCGGCAGTGCGGCAGGAATTGTAAACACCGGTCGCGATTTCGAACTCAACGACACGGAATATTTCTCCCGCGGTGATTTGCCGGATCTGTCAACCGGCGATATCGACTTTACCTGGTCACTGTGGGTCAAGCCGGAGTCTATTGGGCCAAACATGTGGCTGGTCCAAAAAGCAGACACTCCAACCACGGCCGCAGACTACGAATACCTTCTGTTCGTAGTCGCGAACGCCGGCAATGCACCCAGGTTTCGCGTTGGCAATGGGTCAGCCTACGCCAATGTGACTGCGAATACATCGCTTACAGCAGGCTCCTGGTATCACATTGTTGCCTGGCACGATTCGGTTAACGACGAGATCGGCATCTCGGTCAACGGCGGGGCGCCAGTGACCCAAGCGTACTCGAGCGGCGGGCAGGATACCTCCGGCAATTTAGTTGTCGGCGCTTCCCTGATAAACAACACGCCGGGCAACTACTTTGATGGAGTGATCGATGAAGTCGGTTTTTGGAAACGTGTGCTCAGCCCGCAAGAAATCGCCGCGCTCTACAATATTGGCAACGGACTGGCTTACGCTGAAGCCGATCCCTATCGCAATGTCATTAGTGGGAATAGTACCGGTGTATTGATGGATGATTCTGATTTCAATCACTTTACGGGAAACTATATCGGCACTGTTTTGGGAGGGTTGGCTTTGTTGCCAAACACCGGAAGCGGGATTTATATGGCAAGCAGCGCGGACAACAACGTGATCGGCATAAATCAATCGGGCGAGGGTGGAGGAAACCTGATCAGCGGCAATGGCAGCGATGGGATCGTCATCCAAGATTCGCACGACAACTTTGTGGCAGGCAACCTGATTGGCACTAACGCCACAGGCGGCGAGGCCCTTGGTAACGGCCAGAGTGGCATTTTTATACAGGACGGACCTTTCGCCAACATCATCGGCACGAATGGAGATGGGTCGGGTGACGCCATGGAGGGAAACATCATCAGCGGCAACGGGCAGGATATCTGCCGCCCAGGGATTTGGTTAAATAGCGGCCTTAATATCGTTGCGGGGAATTACATCGGCACGAACAGTGAAGGCGCGCCCGGGCTTGGTAATTGCAGGGGCATAGATATAGGAGTGGACGGCAACCGCATAGGCACCAACGGCGATGGCACCTCGGACGCCCTAGAGGGCAATGTGATCAGCGGAAACGGGGGAAGTGGTGTGACCGTCTCATCCGCATTCAACCAGATCTCAGGGAACTTCATCGGAACTAACCCTGGCGGCACCCTGGCTTTGGGAAACGGTTTTGCTGGCATAGCCTTATCGGTTGCGTCTCACGACAACCTGATCGGCACAAACGGCGACGGCACGGCCGACGTGGCAGAACGCAACATCATCAGTGGTAATGCGGTCAACTTTAACGGGTTCGCCGGAATCGACATTGCGGGTGACAACAACATCATTGCCGGCAACTACATCGGGGTGAATGCAGCTGGATCCGCCGGCATTCCCAATATGCAATATGGCATCGGCCTGAGGGGGGACGCAACCTTAAATCTCATTGGCACGGACGGCAATGGGACGTCGGATGCAGCCGAAGGCAACTTAATCAGCGGGAACGGCTGGCACGGGATTACTGTTTTTGGCTCCCTCAACCGGATTTCAGGCAACCTGATCGGCACCAATGCAGGGGGTACTGCAGCCATCCCCAATGGGGTCACCTATGATGCCGGCTATGGCATCGGATTGAACGCAGGGGCGGTCGGCAACGTGATTGGGACAAACGGGGATGGAAACGGCGATGCAGCCGAGCGCAACATCATCAGCGGCAATGCGCGTAGCGCCGTCTCTCTTTACGGGACGGGCACAACCAACAACGTAATTGCCGGCAATTACATAGGCACCGACATCACCGGCGCCAGCGCCCTGCCCAACGGCGGCATAGGCGTCCATATCACAAGCGGGCCAAGTTCCAACCGCATCGGGACAAATGGGGATGGCCTGGCTGACGCAGCTGAAGCCAACGTGATTAGCAGCAACACCTCAGCTGGTGTGTTCATCATCGTCGCCCCCTCAAACCAAATCGCAGGGAATTTCATCGGGACGGACAAGACCGGCACGCAACCGCTGGGAAATGGGGCGGACGGCATACATATCAACGCCAGCAATCAAGGAAATACCAACGGAAACGTTGTCGGAGGGAGCACAGCAAAAGCCAATGTGATTGCATATAACCAGCAAGATGGTGTGGAAGTGACCGGCACAGGAGTCTATCCGCTGAATACTCCCATCCTTTACAACTCGATCTTTTTGAATAGCGGGTTGGGCATCAACTTGCGCCCTGGAGATCTCTTCTACGGCATTACGCCTAACGACAGCTTAGATGTGGACAGCGGCGCCAACAATCTAATGAACTTCCCCGTGCTCTCTTTTGCCCTGGCGCTCAACAATGCGGTGAACATTTCCGGGGAAATGGTCGATGGGCTGCCCAATGCCGCGCACCTGATCCAATTCTTCTCGAGCCCGAGCTGCGACCCATCCGGCAATGGAGAAGGCCAGGTCTATCTTGGGGAAAGCAACGAGATGACCAACGGCTCCGGCGATGTAAGTTTCCTCGTCAATCTGAATGTCACGGTGCAGGCCGGGCATTTCATCACCGCCACGGCGACTAACGCAAACAACACCTCTGAGTTTTCTGCTTGCGTGGAGGTCGTCGCTGGGGAGAGCTTCAGTCAGGAGATCGAGGGTGGGTTCAATATCACACCATTGCGCAACCTGAACTGCCGTTATTACTGCACGCAGCAATCCGATATCGCCGATACGCTACTCGAAGGTGTCTTGTATATCCCCATCGGTTGGGATGCAGTTTCCGGTTTCTTTGCGTTCGAAGGTCCTTCGTTTGGCCAGCTATGTTTTGCGCCACCGCAAGCCGGCTCTACAAGCTTGATGAGCTTGTCCTTCAACGGCCAGGAGATCTCCGCGGAGCAGCTTAGCACGGACATGGTGGAAACTCGCACCTGCCCGGCCTTCCCCACCGCTACCCCAGTTCCAGATGAAGATGAAGGCAGCGATGCTACCAATACGCCAGCATCCGGTAATGTACCCACAGCCACCCCCACACCCAGGAATACGCCGGTGCCTTCGGCTACTCCGCGACCTCAATGCAGCGACGGCATGGACAACGACGGGGATGGCCTTGTGGATTACGACCCCGCCGGCGGAGGCGATCCCCAATGCCGCAACGCCAACGACAACTGTGAAGCAGTGCCTTAGCATCAGTTTGTCTACTAATAAACCAGGAGATGCAAAAGCATCTCCTGGTATTTACACAGTCGCTTGGCGGGCAAAGTACAATAACCACGGTTTTTAGTCAGCCATGTCCCCCGATCCCAACAACGCTCCGACGAAACCTGGCAGCCCGCAGCGTACCCGGCCATCAGCCAGCGCGCCAGCCAGGAGCAGCCAGCCGCCGGCTGGCCCGCCCACGCCAATCGATAAGCGGACAGGTTGCCTGCGCGGTTTCCTGCGTTCGCCAGTGGTCATCATTTCACTGGTGGTGGTGCTGGGCCTGCTCCTGGTGTCAGCGGCCAGCGCTGCCACTGGTTGGAGCGTAGGCTTGAGTGAATTCAACGCGACTGCCACGCTCGAATCAGGTTTGTATATGCTGGACCAATACAACCTGGCGCTCGATGAGATCGAAGCTGGAGATTTTTCCTTGGCGCGCGTACGCCTCGAATACATCTTCTCCCAGAATCCGGAATTCCTGGACGTGCGCCAGAAATTGATCGACATATTGACTATGACTGGTTTTGTCTTGGAGCCCAGCGAGGTAGGACCCACTGCCACCCCCACTGAAGACCCGCGTCCTAAAGAAGATCTATTCGCTGCTGCCCAGGCCCTGATCAACGCCCAGGATTGGACCCAGGCGATCGACACCTTGCTGGCGCTGCGCAAGGCCGATCCCTCATATCGCACCGCGGACGTGGATGGATGGTTGTATGCCGCCTTGCGCAATCGCGGCGTGGCTAACATTATCCAACTGGGCCTCTTCGAACCCGGGCTGTATGATTTCTCTCTGGCCGAGGCGTTTGGCCCACTGGACGCGCTGGCCAGCGCTTATCGCGAGTGGGCTCGGCTCTACTTGCTGGGCAATGCGTTCTGGCTGGCCTACCCACAGGACGCAGCTTATTATTACGGCTTGCTGACCGGTCTGGCGCCTAACCTGAGCGACGCCTCCGGCCTTTCGGCCTTTTACCGCTACTGGCAATCACTGATCCATTATGGCGATCAGTTAGCCGCCAGTGGAGAATGGTGCCAGGCATACGACCAATACCAACTTGCCCAGGCTGCCCGCCTCGACGGAGCTCTGCAACCCACCGCCGATTTTGCCTATGCAGAATGTATGGGGCCATCCGCCACACCTACATCCATCCCCAGCTTTACTCTCACCCCTGCATTCACTTTCACCCCTTCAATAACCGTGCCAGGTCCTACAGCTACCCCAAGTTTCACTAGCAGCCCCGGTCCAACATCTACCCCCAGCATTACGATGACCCCCTCCGATACGTTGCCTGCGCCGAGCAACACGCCTAGCCCTGCTCCGCCAACCAATACCCCGTCTGCTACTGAGACCCCCACCGAGACTCCCAGCGAGACCCCCAGCGAGACTCCCTCAACTACCCCCTGATATTAATCCCATAAAAATCCCCTCGATTTGGGGTGCCTTCAAGCA
>JBBDXQ010000024.1:0-7554 GCA_040902265.1 Anaerolineales bacterium | reverse complement strand
CTTATCTACGGGATGAGACCCTATGGCCTCACTCGCACCACCGACCTGACCCTGGCGGAAGCCGAGAATTTTGTTACCGCCTATTTTGTACGCTTTCCCAGTGTGAAGGCTTACATCGAAAATACCAAGCAGCAAGCCAGGCAGGAGGGATTCGTCGAAACGCTGCTGGGGCGGCGGCGGTTCTTCCCTGGTCTAAAGGAGGGCACGAATTATGTTCTACGCAGCCGCCTGGAGCGAGAGGCGATCAACAGCCCCATCCAGGGCACAGCAGCCGACATTATGAAACTCGCCATGCTGCGCGTGGCAGCCGCCCTACCCCAAGCCGGTCTCAAAGGCCGCTTATTGCTTCAAGTGCACGACGAACTAGTTCTAGAAGTCCCTGACAATGAAGTGGATCCAACCGCGAAACTGGTTAGCCAGGAGCTTGGAGCAGCATACACCCTTAAGGTACCCCTGGCGACGGATGTTAGATCGGGGCAGAACTGGGGGGAAATGCAGGAGATCAAGGTCTAATTATGGCCTGAATAAAGCTGCAAGGCACTTGCCACCAATGAAAAACCGGAACAGTTAACCAGATTGTGCTAGACTTTCTGCGCACTTAACCGACATGGTCACACTGCGCGGCAATGAGGATGTTTTCCGCCGCTCCATGAATCAAGGCCACTCCGCTGCCTGGGAAGGCAGGTGGCAGGAGGCCGTGGAGCACTACAGCCGCGCCTTGGAAGAATTTCCCGACAACTCCCCCACGCTGAACAGCCTGGCCTTAGCTCACTTCGAATTAACCAACCTGGAGCAGGCGTTGGAGCTTTACAAGCGCGCCGCACGCCTTTCTCCCGAAGACCCGCTACCCGTTGAAAAAACAGCCTTGATATATAAGCAGACCGGCCGCACCAATGAAGCCGTAGAATATTCCATGCAAGCTGCAGAGCTATATCATAAGCTGCGCGATGCGGAAAAGGCTATCAACAATTGGACCCGGGTCATCCGCCTTGAGGCCGACAACATAGACGCTCACGCTCGGCTGGCACACGTCTACGAAACACTCGGCCGCACGCCGCAAGCTATCACTGAATACATATCAGTGGCCGCCTTGCAACAGCACGCTGGCATGATTGACGAAGCGCGCAAGACCGGCGAGCATGCATTGAAGTTGAATCCAAAGAATTCTGAAGCCCAACAGGCCATGGCCATGCTGCAGGCCTTTAAGATGCTGCCCAAACCGGTGCGCCAAGGCGGAATGAGCGGTCCTCTCCGCCTGCCAGCTGGCGCCTCCAAACCAGCTCGCAAGCGAACCGCGCGGCTTGAATTTGATGAAGGGCCCGACCCGATCGAAGAAGCTACTCAGGCTGCCCTGCAAGCGTTAGCTGCCATGCTGTTCGACCTGACACCGGGAACCGTGGAGCCGAGCAAGAAAACATCTAGCCTGCGCTCCATCGCCCGGGTTGTCTCAGACGGCCTATTGACTCGCGGCTTTGATGAAAAAGCCATTATCCGCCACCTCAGCAAGGCCATCCAGCTGCATACCCAGGGCAAATATAAGCTAGCGGCTGAAGAGACCAGTGCCGCTATTGAAGCCGGCCTGGATCACCCTGCAGCCCATTTCCTCCTGGGTTTATTGCTTGCGGGTGAAGGCGATAGTGAAGCAGCCCAGCGCAGTTTTCAAAAGGCTGTAAAGCACCAGGACTTTGCGCTGGCTGCCCGGTTGAAATTAGCCGCCTACCTGATGGAGCAAAACCGGTTGGCGGAAGCCGTAGTGGAGTACCTTCAAGCTCTGAAGGTCGCGGATTCCTCCGTTGTGGCCGAGAGTAAAGCCAAGGCGCTGGGGCAGCAATACGAAACCCTTATCGCCGCAGCGGCCACCAACCCGGACGAGGCTGCCACCCAGCTGCTGGGCGAAAACATCCGCCACCTGCTCCTGCGTCCTAACTGGCGCATTGGCGTGAATGAGGCTCGCGGTCAACTGCCGGGCTCACCCAACGGAGCAACTCCCTTGCCCATTGCCGACATCCTGACCAACGCGAACAGCGCCCGGCTTGTGGATGCGTTGGCGCGCATTAACAAGATCTATCGCGAAGGCTACTTCCGCGGGGCTATGGAAGAAGCCTATGCTGCCCTGGAGTTTTCGCCCACCTATTTGCCGCTGCATGTGCAAATGGGAGAATTACTGCTGATGAACAGCAATCCGCAACAAGCCATCGAAAAGCTATCTACTGTGGCGCGGGTCTATTCGGCCCGCGGCGAAGGGGACCGCGCCACCCAAATCTACGAGCGCATCATAACGATTTCCCCGCTGGATGTTGGCGCGAGGGTTCATCTCATCGAACAACTCACCGGGCGCGGCCAAATCAAAGAAGCCGCCAACCAGTACCTGGAACTCGCCGATGTATATTACCGCCTTGCCCAGCTGGATAAAGCCCGGGACACGTACGAAAAAGCCATGCGGTTGACCCAGGACACCGAAGTGGAGACAGCTTGGACCGTGCAGATCCTGCATCAAATGGCTGACATTGACCTGCAGCGTCTGGATTGGCGCAAGGCGCTGCGCGTCTACGAACAACTGCGCACGTTGGCACCTAACGACGAAACCGCCCGCCTGAATCTGGTTCAGCTCAACCTGCGTCTGGGGCAGGAAGCTAAGGCGAATACGGAGCTTGACAACTTCCTTTCATTTCTCAATAGCCGCGGCCGCGATCAAGAGTCAGCCAGCTTCCTATCCGGCCTGGTCGAGGAGAACCCGCGCTTTGCCTTAGCCAACCGGCGCCTTGCGGAGGCTTACCAGCAGAACGGCCAGCGCGAGGAAGCTATCCATCAGTGGAATAAGGTAGGTGAGTTACTGGTCGATTCTGGCGACCGTGAAGGCGCCAAGGCCGCAGTGCGCGCCATCCTGGCGCTCAACCCACCTAATGCAGAACGTTATCAGAACTTCTTAAAACGATTAAGCAAATAAATAACTGGAGACCTAGCTCCCCGGGCAGCTCCACCACGCTTGGCAATATAAGGTCCGCTCCTGCTTCTAGCAATTCATTTTCCTTGCCAAAACCGGAAGCACCTACCGTTTGCCCACCGGATGCTCTGCCAGCCTTGATTTCGACTGTCGTGTCCCTTACGATCAGGCATTCCTTGGCAATCATTGCTCTTACCGCTAAGTCAACTTGATCCTGTAAATATTATCCTTTGAGGGAATTTCTATAATTTCTCCCTGTTGTATTACGTTATCCTTCCACTATTCTTGTAAAGTTGTCATAGTTAGGTTAACCCCTGGCCACCATAGTTGATATTCTTACAACGTGACAAGATTCGGGGAAGCCCAAAATAGTTTTATACGCCCTTAAGCCTCCCTATCACACAACAATTTCTACGAGTACCTTTATACTGTATGTGGTAAAACCAGCCTATGCCACTCCCAAGCATCCTGCTGCTCATAGACGACGCGATTGCCGTCCTTATCGTGACTTTACTGGGGTTACGCTTCCACCAATTAGATGCCACCCTGTGGGAGCGGCTGCCGTTTACTTTCATCCCATTCTTCCTCGCCTGGGTGCTGGCCGCGGCTGCTCTGCAGCTTTACCAGCCAACGCGCGCAGGCCAGTGGGCCCAATTGTGGCGCGTCCCGGCTGCCGCAGCCATCGCCGTGCTGCCTGGCGCCGCTTTGCGCGCCTTATGGCTGGGGACACCCCTGGTACCGATCTTCATTTTGGTGATGGGTGCAGCCCTTGCACTGGGCTTGCTCATTTCCCGCAGCATCTATATCTTTTCCTTTGGCTCCCGCTGGAGGCAAGATGGATGAGATCCAACTGATTCAGGCTGCCCAGCAAGGTGAGCTTGAAGCATTCAACCACCTGGTGCTCAGCTACCAGGGATTAGTGTTCAACGTTGCCTACCGTCTGCTGGGTGATGACGCCTCCGCAGAGGACGCAACTCAGGAAGCCTTTATTGCCGCATATCGTAATTTGCAGCGTTACCGGGGCGGCTCTTTCAAAGCCTGGCTGCTGCGAATTGTAACTAACGGTTGTTACGACGAACTACGCCGTCGTAAGCGCCGCCCGCAAACCGAACTGGAACCCGAAAGCCAGGATGGCGAGGAGCCGATGCAACCAAGCTGGCTGGCAGACCCAGGCGAAGGGCCGCAGGAGCTGGCCGAGCGCGTGGAGTTGAACGCAGCCATCCAGCGCTGCCTAAATCAATTGGACGCTGAGTTTCGCGCCGTGGTGGTGCTAGTGGATGTGCAGGGCATGGATTACGCCGAAGCCGCCCAGGTAATGAAGCGCCCGCTTGGCACTGTAAAGAGCCGCCTAGCCCGCGCGCGTACCCGGCTACAGGGTTGTTTGCAGGGATTCGTGGAACTACTACCAGACCGTTTCCGTCTACATACTGAGGAAACACTATGAGGGCAGGCATTTCTCCCCGCAATTTGGAGCGGCTATCTGCATATTTGGACAGCGCCTTGAGCCCGCGCGACCGCGCCCAAATAGAACAGCGCCTGGGTGCTGAGCCGACGCTGGCCGCGGCATTGAAGGAACTTGAGGGCACTCGCGCTTTATTGCGCCGCGCCCCGCAGCGCCGCACTCCGCATAATTTCTCCCTAACGCGGAGCATGGTCGCCGCGAGCAAACCGCACACATCGCGTGGCTGGAACAGCCTCAACCTGGTTTCAGCCGCGGCCACGCTGATGCTGGTGCTCGTGTTGGTGGGAGATTTCTGGGCCGCCGGACAACTAGGGTTGGGCGCAGCCGCACCTGCTGCAGAAGAGCCGGCTGCTTTCCTTGCACAGGAAGCTGACATGAAGGCCAGCGAAACAAACGTTCCTGAGTTCGGAGAAGCAGCCCCACAGGCCACCGGAGAATTTCAATTGTATGCCGAGCCAGCCGAGACCAATCGTGCAATGGGTGACGATGGCGCTCCATTTGAATTACGCAGTTTCATGCAGCAGAACGCGCGCAGCCTGGAGATTGGCCTGGGGGCAATAGTGCTCATCACCAGCGTGCTGGCCTGGCGCCAACGCCGGCATGGTGCTTAGACGGCGCTACTCCACAATAGAAACGATCACGTAAGTTCGCCTTAATACCCCAGCTTCATCCCAAGCCTGCAACTGGATCGCCCATACCCCGCTTAGTCCGCGTGTATCCCATTCGGCTGCGACGCTGACCTCAGCATCATTTTCTTCTTCGACGAGCAGCATCCACTCTGTTGGCCGCAGACCCCGTCCAACCTGGAAATCGAAGGCAACAGTGCCCTCGGCCAAGATACCAACCAAGCCTACCACCCCGCTCACTTCGCTAAAAGCTGCTGGCCGCGCGATCAATAAGGGGCCGCTCTGCAGTTCCAATAGTGAGATCGGGTCATAATCTTCGGGTGGCACCTCAAAGCCCGCCCGCCGCGCCCAGGTTTCAGCTTCCGGCGGGATGATGACGAATATACGCTCCTCCACGAATTCCTCCGGGGTGAACACAGTCGCTAATTTACCGCTGACGCTGTTGAGCGCAATGCGTTCATAGAGCGAGTCCGCTTCCGTTGGTTCCGTCCCAGAGACGAATAGCTCACGTCGGGTTAGGGGACAATCTTCGTCCGGCAGCATCCCGGAGGGAACACATACCACTATCGTGCTCAACCCAGCGGGCAGAGCCCAATTCCTCACCGGCAAGCCCAGGTGTGCAGCCTCCAGGAGCTCAGTCATTAGGACAGCTGTCTTGCTGGCCTCCAACTCAGTCCAAAGAACAACGCTTCGCTGAGGAGAATATCCCACTCGCCACTCCCCGGCTTCGTGTGACTCGAAGATCGCCATTGGTCGGCTGGCTGCGATGGTCGGAGAAGAAAACCGCAGACTGGCGTCTGCCAAGACATCATTCACCAAGATTGCCAATTCGGGATTGGTGATCGATTGTGATGTGGGAATTGTCCAGTTCAAAACCGCAACGTCCTGTGCATTTCCAACAAAAAGGACCGTGCTAGAGGTAGTAAGACCATTACTGAATTGTCCAGCTAGCGAGCCATTATTTGCCAGGACTCCAAAGGCGGTGGCGAGTTGCAATACAGAAGCCTCTGTTGCGTCGCCATTAAGACCCAGCGCGCGAAACAATTCAACTAACCGTTCTTCATCGATCTGTGCCACCCATTCTTGTACTGGTGTTAGCAACCCGGCGGATAATGCTTGCCGCATAGTCAGCGGTCCAAGATAATCCACGGCTGCGAAATGGGTGCTGTCAGGTAAATCCCAAACTAGAGTTGCAGGCCCCTGGCCAAGCGCAAAAACATTCAAATACAAGAAAGGCAGGCGCAGCGCGGAGGCAGGATGCACGTTACTAGCTGCCCCACCTGCCAAAGCCAGGATCTGCCCATTGTTCGGATCCAACACCGCCACTTCGCCTTCCGCGCCAGTGAGTAAACTGGCAGTCGTTTGTTGCAACTCATAGTCCAACGTAGTCACTACGGTTAGCCCGCCAAGTTGAACTCGCTCTGCTCCCAGTGCGGCCAGCAATTGTTCCAATGCCAGCCTGGTGAACTCAGGCGCCTGGCTACCCGGATCGGCTATGCCAATGGAAAATACTATTAGCTCTGCAAACGCAGCTGCAAATTCCTCTTCACTGATCAGCGCCTGGTCTCGCATGGCGGCCAGCACCAGCCGCTGATATTCCAACGCCAATGCTGGCGCATCAATGGGATTGAGCGCCGGGGCTTGGGCTACAGCCGCTAGTAAGGCGGCTTCTGCTAGCGATAATTGCGCCGCGGGCTTACCAAAATATAGTTGAGCTGCGCTTTCCACCCCAAATGTCAGATGCCCAAAGTTTGCGCAATTCATTGCCCAGTTGAGGACTTGCTGGTGACCATAGCGCGCAATGACATCCGTTGCCAGGATGCGGGCGCGTAAAGTCTTCAGCCAACCTTCGGGTTCTCCAGGCAGCAGCAGGCTGGCTACCATGTTTTCCGCGATGCCCTGCGGCCCGCCATCCAATTCAAGCAAACCACGCCCAGGGCTTGATAAAAAATCGGGGTCCCGGCTGGCAATGAAAGCTGTAGCCAAATAATAGTTATCTATTGCGCTAACGAACGCGCGCTGCCCGCTTGGCGGCTCCAGGGTAAGCAGGACATGCTGCCCAGTGCGGTCCACAAAGGTCGTAGGCTTTAATAACTCACCTGTGTGTGTATCTAGCAGAGCTTCCAGGTGTTCTACCGTTGGCAACCCCTGGGTGAAATAAAAAAAAGCCGGCAAGGCCGCTAAGGCCAGCACAGCAGCAGCCACGCTAATAGCCCCCAGCAGCCAAGCGCCAGCCCGCAAGGCGCGCTGGCTGAAAGCCCGCTGCCGCGCCACGGCTTTCGCCCTGCGATGTTTGATAAGGGTTACGACTTGGACAAGTTTCTTAGCGGGCATCTTGTGGAATTCTACTTGGTTATCTTTTTCATCCCGCTCCCTTTTTCGGTCCGGAAAAATTAGCGAGAAACGCCACACATTAATTAATCCCGGCAATGCTCGAATGGTAAACTTACCCAGAATCCCGCGAGAGGAGCCTTCTTGACTGATCCGAAAGCAACCCCCAACTTCCACGCGACTGAGCGTAT
>JBBDXQ010000023.1:0-7568 GCA_040902265.1 Anaerolineales bacterium | reverse complement strand
CGCCCAGATATTCGCTCCAGGTTGTGGACGTGATTTTGCTCAACAAAGCGCTGCGATTAGGCGCTGCGCCTCAGGTCGCTTTTGTGGGATCCGGCGGAAAAACCGCCGCCCTGTTCGCTTTGGCGCGCCTCTTTGAAAATCCGGTCCTGGTGAGCACCAGCACTCACATATCGGTAAGCCAAGCTGATCAAGCTGACCAGCACTTGATCATAAAACAGCCTAGCGATCTGGGCCAACTTGATGCTGCCAGATTGCCAGCAGTAACCGTATTGACCGGTGAAAAAAAAAGGGATGGTCGCCAAGCTGGGATGGACGAAGGCGTGTTGAGCGCCATGTCCAATTTTGCGCAGGAGCATAAGCTGCCCTTGCTCATTGAGGCCGATGGCGCTCGCCTACGCTCGTTGAAAGCACCTGCCTGGCACGAACCAGCCATCCCGCCCTTCGTCGACACGGTCGTGGTCGTAGCTGGCTTATCAGCCTTGGGCCACACCATTGGCGAGGAATACATCCATCGTCCTGAACGCTTCGCCCAATTAAGTGGGCAAAAACTCGGCGACCTTGTCGACTCGTCCGTCCTTGCGCGCGTCTTGCTGCATCCGGAAGGTGGCCTTAAAAATATCCCGCCCCAAGCCCGCCGAGTGGTCCTGTTGAACCAGGCGGATTCTGCTGAAATGGAAGGTGCCGCCCATAAGCTGTCCGCGCGCCTTTTGTCAGCCTTTGATGCCGTGCTGGTGACCGCCCTGCAAAGATCCCCGCAAGTGCTGGCAGTCCATGAGCCCGTCGCCGGCATCCTGCTGGCGGCTGGCAGTTCGCTGAGGTTGGGCAGACCCAAGCAATTACTAGATTGGAAGGGGACGCCCTTCGTTCGCCAGGTTGCCGCGACTGCCCTGGCTGCTGGGTTGAACCCCGTGGTTGTGGTTACAGGTTCGGAAGCAGAAAAAGTGGAAGCCGCCCTGACCGGCCTGGATGTGCATATCCAGCGCAACCCAGACTGGGCGCAAGGCCAAAGCAGTTCGGTGAAAGCCGGCCTGGCCGCCTTGCCCGAAAACGCAGGAGCAGCTCTCTTCCTTGTCGTGGATCAGCCACAGTTGCCCGTTGCGCTCATCGAAGCACTATGTGCCGAACATGCCGCCAACTTAGCGCCTATCGTGGCGCCCCAGGTGGACGGCCAGCGCAGCAACCCGGTGCTCTTCGATCGCAACACTTTTGCCGATTTCATTACTCTACAGGGCGATGTAGGTGGCCGGGCAATTTTCTCCAGGCACCCGGTGGTTTGGCTGCCCTGGCTCGACGCGTCGATAGCCATTGACGTCGATAAGCCCGAAGACTACGATCGACTGCTACAGGTTTCCGGGCAGTCAGGCAGCAGGTAAAATCACGCCTTATGTCAGTCGTGCGAGCCTTCATTGCCTTAGAACTGCCCCAAGCGATGCAGGTTGCTTTGGATAAAGAAAAAGTTCACCTGCAAAAGCGGCTTATCGATTTGCCATTACGCTGGGTGAAAACTGGGAATATCCATTTAACCCTCAAATTTCTGGGCCTCACGCGCACACAAGACCTTCCTCGCATCTCGGCTGTGCTCAAAACCCAAGCTACAGGAACAGCCCCCATCCCGTTTGAATTTTCTGACTTTGGCGTTTTCCCCAACATGCAAAAGCCTTTGGTGCTTTGGGTTGGCATCAAAAGTCCCGCAGGACTTCAGATAATGCAGCAGAGGATCGAGGCGGAAATGGAAAAGATAGGGTACCCTGCCGAGGAACGTGAATTCAGCCCCCACCTCACCCTGGCGCGTGTGCGCCGCGAGCACCGTCTGGCTAACCTCAAACGCATTGGCGAAGTGATGGCTTCCGCCAGGATCGAGCCGGGCTCGGCCGGCCTTTTCGATTCGATCACTCTGTTTCACAGTGACCTAAAGCCGGGTGGCTCCGTATATAATCCGCTTTCTCGAAGCCCGCTTGGCGGTGGTCAATAAGGAGACGCAATTTCGTTTGGAACCATTAGAGCTAGCCCACAGCATTACCGATGCCCTGGAAGATAAAAAAGGGGAAGATATCCTTTTGCTCGACCTGCACGATCTGCCGCCGCTCACCGACTATTTCGTGATTTGTTCGGGCACCAGTGATCGCACCATCGGCGCCCTAATGGACGCCGTGGTGGAGGAGACGCGCACCAGGTATGATCTCAAACCCCGCCACCAGGAAGGGCGACCGGAGGAGGGTTGGCTGCTGGCCGATTATGGCTCGGTGGTGGTACATGTATTTTCTAACGCCCAGCGCGATTATTATCGTCTCGAAGACTTGTGGTCCGAAGCCAGGGTTCTGCTGCATATGCAATAAAAAACCTCGGTGTCCACATCGAGGTTTTTACGTTTTGGCATATTGAAAGCCAGGTCGTCACTCAAATACCCAGCGATCGATCTCGCGTTCCCAGGCCACCAGTTCCCCCGGCGTAAACCACAAGGCCACTTCCTCCGCGCCGCGCTCTGGCTTGTCGGAGGCATGCGTAAGGTTGCGCCCGATCTGCAGGCCGAAATCGTGACGCAGGCTGCCTGGCGCTGCTTCGGTTGGCTTGGTGCTGCCCATCGTTTGGCGGATGGCGGCCACCGCGTCCGGGCCTTCCCAGGCCATGGCCATCACCGGGCTGGACGTAATGTATTCAATGAGTCCGTTATAAAAACCTTTACCCTTGTGTTCAGCATAATGCTGCTCAGCCAGTTCGCGGTTCACCTGCACGAATTTGGCGCCTATCAGCCGCAGGCCGCGGCGCTCCAGCCGGGATATGACTTCACCGATCAAGCTGCGCTGCACGCCGTCAGGCTTCACTAAAACCAAGCTGTGTTCCAAAGATCCTCCAATTGCAGTGCTAAAGCAGGTCTTCTGCCTTGGTGTAACAGTCCAGGGCTTCGCGTAATTGATTATTGCGCATGTAAGCGTCGCCTAGGGTTTGCCACAGGGTAGCATCAGCCGGGCTGCGATGCACAGCTGCATCCAGGTCGGCGATCACTTCATCCAGCAGCAGTCGTCTGCGCAATAGCTTGCCGTAATGATCGGCGGCGTCGTCCAGCTTGCCGAAGTTGAGCGCCTGGCGAGCTTGCTCCAGCCACGAGTCGGCATTCTCTTCGGCCTGCAAGCGCGCAGTGCGCCGCGGGCTGGCAAAAGGCGCCTCGGTTGCTTCAGCAACTGCCGCCGCTTCCGCTGCTTCGGCCATCGGCTCTGGCGCGCCAGGACTACCGCGCAGTTCTGCCTCAGGTACCCATGCGCTCTCCGCTGGTTGCCCCCCAGGTTTGCCCAGATCGTCCAGCCAATCCAGTTTGCTCAGGTCCGCGCTGCTCTGCCATTCCTCAGGCGGTTCGGGGGTTGCTTCATCTGTAGCTTTTTCACTACCAGTGGGTTCACTTTCCGGGCGGAGTTCATCCAGCCAATCCGGGGCGTCTTCCAGCGGTCGTGGTTCCAAGTTCTCAGCTTCCTGCTCGCCACCTTCGGCTGCCTGGCTTAGATCTCGCAGCCAGGTCGGCGTGGTGCGGTCTTCAATTGGCGCGCTAAATGTTTCCGGTTCTTCCGTAGGATCCTGCACCCCATCTGCCTGTGGTTTTGTACCCTTTTCCGCCTCAGCTTCCATTTCATCAAGCCAGGCCAGTGTCCCGCTTTTTTCTTTCGGCGGTTCTTCAGGCGGCGCCCAATCGGGATTGGCCTGCTCGCGCTCTTCCGGAGTGGTAAGCAGCTCTTCTTCAGCCGCTCCCTGGTCTGCTGCCAGGCGCTCGAGCCAACCCAGGCTGTCGTCATCCATTGCAGGCTCAGAAGCGCTAATTTCCAGTTCAGGCGCTTCAGGTGCAGGCTCGGCTGCGACCTCGGCAGCCGGGTCTTCAATTTCCTTCAGTTCATCCGTTGTCCTGTTGGTTCCGCTCTCTTCTTCGATATCGTCTGATGAGAGTGTCCCTGTCGCCGGGCCTAGTTCTCTCAACCAGTCCGGTACTTGGTCGTCGCTCAAGGCTGAAGTCGGTATTTTGCTGAATGGCGGAACGGGAGCTGGTTCTTCCGCTGGAATTTCTTCCTTGGGTGGGGCGGGGTCCAGGCTCTCCAGGCTGCCCAAAACAGAAGGCCCGGTTTCTTTCTCGGCGATTCCTTCTGTGGCCACCGAGCTTTCCTCTTCAGCAGTCGCTGGAGCTTCCACATCTTCTTCAAAGGAGAGCCAATCGGGCAACTCTTCTTTCCCGGGAGCGGCCAGGTCTGAGGCTTGCAGCGCGCCGGTCCAGGCTTTGGGCAACAGCTGGGCTGCAGATGAGCTCACCAGGTCCAACTGCTCGACAGTCACGCTATCCGCGGGTACGCTGGCGGCCGGTGTCATCGAATTCACTTGCGAAACGTAAGGGTCTAATTCTTCCACGCGCTCCAGGTATGGTTGGGCTTCCACTTCGCGCACATTGCTCTTGAGGATCTCAGCCATCACCTGGTTGGCATAAAGGCAATAGGGTAACTTTTCAATCAGTGTGCTGCAGACCTCAATGGCCTCTGCCTGCCGGTTGGTCTTGTAGTACATCTCGGTCAATAACACCTGCAGGTCGGGTCGCTGAGGGTCCTCAGCTAGCGCGCCGCGTAGTTCAGTGATCGCCTGGTTGTAGAGGCCACCGTGGGCATACATACGTGCCAGGGCACCCCGCGTGAGCCGCACCTTGGGCGGTGCATATCCTTCGCGCTTTCCATACAGGCGGCGTAGTTCATCCTGCACCGCACGGTTGGAAGGTTGCGCTTCGAAGGCGCGCTCCATATTCCAGATTGCACCGTCCTGGTCGTCGCTCTCTTCGCGGATGATGCTCATGCCGATATGCGCCACGAAATCGTCGGGGCTGGAGGACAACACGCGTTGGAAGATATCCCCGGCTTCACTGTGCCGCTGGGCTTCCAAATACGCTTTGCCCATCATGCGGTAGGTATCCACATGCTTGGGATAGCTCTTCAGGATCTGGCGGCAATGGGCCAACGCGTCATCGATTTGGCCGGCGTCGACCAGTTCTTCGATGCCGCTCAGGTAATCTCGCAGGGGGATGGTTGTCACAGGTCTCCTCGAAAATTTAGTATGCCACCTCTTTAAGGAAGTTGCAAGCAGCTTGCCATCGAGGTATTTTTGCAGCACTTTGTTGCGTTTGGGGTTGGAGCCTTGATTTTTCGTAAATTATTGTTCATATTGACAGATAAGCAAAAATCAATATACTTAGTACTCCTAACTATTAGGGAGCCTTGCTAAATGAACCCACACGCCCTGGCCGCCGCCCGTAAGTTCTGGGAAGTTTTCCCCGCAGTGATGCGCACTACCATCGCCGAAGCGCGGCGCGGCTCCAACAATCTCACACCCGCGCAATTCCGCATCCTGCATGTGCTCTCGTCCAAGCGCTGCAGTATCAGCCAGCTTGCCCAGCACCAGGATGTGACCTTGCCCAGTATGTCTGAGACGGTACAGACCCTGGTGGAGCGTGGCTGGATGGAACGCTCCAATTCAGCCGCCGATCGCAGGGTGATGCAGATCAAGCTTACCCGCAAAGGGCAGCAGGTGCTGGTCAATGAGCATAAGCGCCTGGTGGGCATGATGGCCAGCCGGTTGGGCAAACTAAGCTCAGCCGAACTGAATGAGGTTGAACGTGGCTTGGAAGTCCTCCTGGGTCTATTTGATGATCCCGAGGAGCTTCAAACTCTTCCTCAGGGGCGAGCCGCAACTCGCGAAGAATAAGCCTGCATCAGGTACCAAACACGCATCGCCGATAAGACCGAAAGGAACTACCAGTGCAGGCAACTCAAAGCATAACCCGCGCCCGAACTAAAGGCCAACGGCCAACCATGCCAAAGGGCGTCTTTGGGCGTTCTATTCGCTACCTGTTCCGCATCGGCTGGCAGGCCTGGCTTCCCTATTTCTTCCTGGTGATCGCCAGCCTGGCCCAGTTGGCCGTGCCGCGCTTGCTGCGTAATATTATCGATGCGGTCACCCAGGGCGTCGTGGCCCAACAGGTGCTGGATGGCCTGGCCCAGGTCCCGGCGACTATTGTGTCGCAGGTATTGCCGCGCATCTTGGAAGTCCTGAATTATCCTGCCACGCTGAGCCAGGCAGGCTTGGTCTCCCGGCTCTCTACCCAGCAAGCAAATGCACCCACTGTGCTTCTCTGGGCAGCAGTTGCCATTGTGGCCTTCGCTGCCCTGCGCGGCTTGTTCGCTTTCCTGCAAGCTTTTTGGTCTGAGCGTAACTCGCAGGCCGTTTCCTTCGATATGCGCAACGAGCTCTATGCCAAGATCCAGCGCCTGTCCTTCTCCTATCACGACCGCAACCAGACCGGCCAGCTGATGATTCGCGCCACCGACGATGTAGAAAAGGTGCGACTCTTCCTGGGCCAGGGCCTGGTGCAATTGGTGGGCGCTCTCCTGCTGGTCACTGCCACGCTGACCATCCTGTTTACCACCAACAGCCAGTTGGCTTTAGTGACCATTTGGATCCTTCCAGTGGCCGTCATCCTATTTGCTATTTTCGGCGTTATCACCCAGCCATTGTTTGCCCAGGTGCAGCAGAAGCTGTCTGCTCTAAATACCATCCTCCAGGAGAATTTGGCCGGCATCAAGGTGGTGAAAGCCTTCACTCGCGAGCGCGACGAACAGGTCAAGTTCGATAATTCCGCCGATGCGGTGATGAACCAGCAGATCAAGATCTCGCGTATTTTTACTTTCCTGTTCCCACTCATCATCCTGGTGGCCAGCCTCGGCCAGGCCACTACGCTTTATGCGGGCGGGGTGCAGATCATCAGCGGCACGCTCTCCATCGGCCAGTGGCAGGAATTCAGCCTTTACCTGATCTACCTGTTTTTCCCCCTGGCGCAATTCGGTTTCATCATCACTCAATTCGGCCAGGCCATGGCTTCCGCTAACCGCGTCTTCGAGATCCTTGACGCAAAGTCCGACGTGACCGATAAACCCGAAGCCACCAAGCTACCCGCGGTCAGAGGCGTGATTAACTTCGAAGATGTCACCTTCCGCTACTTTGGCAGCGGCGACCCGGTCCTAGACCATGTGAGTTTCGAAGCGCTTCCTGGCCAAACCGTCGCCCTTTTGGGAGCTACCGGTTCCGGCAAGACGTCGATCATCAATTTGCTGCCGCGCTTCTACGACCCGACCGAAGGCCGCGTAACCATCGATGGCAACGACCTGCGCGAGGTAACCCTGGCTTCTCTGCGCAAGCAGATCGGCATCGTGTTGCAGGAGACTACGCTGTTTACCGGCTCCATCCGCGACAATATTGCCTTCGGTAAACCCGAGGCTACGATGCAGGAGGTGATCGCCGCCGCCCAGGCGGCTGCAGCTCACGATTTCATCCTATCCTTCCCACAGGGCTATGAGACTGCGGTGGGCGAGCGCGGAACTTCTCTTAGCGGCGGGCAGAAGCAACGCATCGCCATTGCCCGCGCCTTGTTGCTCGACCCGCGCATTCTCATTCTGGACGATTCCACTTCCAGCGTGGATGTGCAGACCGAAGCCCAGATCCAGACGGCCCTGGATAAGCTGATGAAGGGTCGCACTTCTTTCGTGATCGCCCAA
>JBBDXQ010000022.1:0-7663 GCA_040902265.1 Anaerolineales bacterium | reverse complement strand
TGGGCTCCGAGAAGATCGTGGTGGTTTGCGAGCCTGCTGAAGGCGGCGACCAGGCCGCCGCCGAGGCAGAGCTGCGCGCCGCCATGGTGAAAGAAACCGAAGTCACTTTGGGGGATCTGCGCTTCGTGCCACGCGGTTGGATCGTGAAGACTTCCAGCGGCAAGCATGCGCGCAACGACAACCGCGAGAAGTACTTAGGCGAATTTTTCGACTAGTTGAACAACTGATGAACTTCACGGGAAGCGGCATGTCCTTTTATCGCAATCGGGTATACAATCTCAGCCATTCTTAGTATTCGTCTAAAGGAGAAGAAATGCGTAAAACCATACCGGTCTTATTGCTATTAACCCTGGCAGCTTGTGCCCCTGCCGCCCAGGCTACAGCGACCCAGGCACCTGCCCCAACGGAAGCAGCGCCAACTGAAGCAGCCCCAACAGAAGTGCCGCCGACGGAAGCGCCAACAGAAGAGCCAACCGAGGCCGCTGAGCAACCCGCCTTTTTCGACGACTTTGAAGATCCAAGCGGCGGTTGGTTCGTAGGCGTGGATGAATTTGGGGAAGCCCGTTATCAGGATGGCGGCTACTTGGTGGCGCCTCCGGCCAACCCCGGTGGCTGGTCCACCACGGATAGCCCCAATGATGAGTCGTTCAGTGACATGAGTGTGGAAGTCGACGCCACCAAACTGGCCGGCCCGGACGTGAACGAATATGGCGTGTATTGCCGGCTCTCTGGAGACCCGATCACCTTTTACCTGGGCTTGATCGGCAATGATGGCATCTATGCCATCTATGAGCGACTGGCGGATGACTGGTCGTTGATCGATGGCGGAGCAGCGGGATCACTGACGCTCAACGACGGCAGCAACCAGCTCCGTCTGGACTGCATCGGGTCGACGATCAGCTTATACGTCAATGGCGAACTGGTGGCGGAAGGGACTGACGATACCTTGACCCTGGGCGAAGGCGGCGTTTACACCGGCACGCTCAATGAGGTCGGCGTTGAGATCCTCTTCGATAATTTTTCTGTCTATCTCCCCTAGTTAGCTAAAAAATAAAGGAGCCTGCCTGTTTTTGCTGGGCAGGCTTTTTTTATTTCTTTCTTTTTTCGATCAGCTGAGCTAATTGGTCCAGCGTATCGAAGGTCTCGGCGGTTAGCTCGGTATCGTCCAAGCGCACGCCCCAGGTCTGCTCCACAAATAAAGACAAGTCCACCAGCGAAAACGAATCGATCAGGCCAGCGGAGATCAGCGGCTCATCGGCTTTCAGAGTGCGCTCGGGCCGTTTGAGGATTTCCTTGGTGATGTATTCGTTCAGCCCGGCGATAACTTCTTCTTTAAATTCTTCTTTAGCTTCTGCTTTCATTTATCCTCCGGAGTGCAACACTTGCAGGGAACGAAGGAAGGCGTCCAGAGTCTTCAAGCCGATATACGACCGGGTGCTCCAGCCTTGCTCTTCGGTAATATGAAAGCCTTGCGGCACAGAGTCAGCGTCCCGCTCCCAGTCGATGCCGTGCCCTTCCAAAGGCTGGGCGGCGCGCCACCAGTTGATCAGCGGCAGGTCGTATTCATAGGCCACCTGGGCAGTGGCCAGGTTGATGGCGTGGTTGCCTTCCACATTGTCGGCCTTGGTCAGCAGAATGGGGATGACATTTTGCTGCAACGCATACTCGATCGCCTGGCGCAAATAGAGTTCGTAATTCTCGGAGGTGCGCCCGGTATAAACGAACTCCATGGAAATAAAGATAAAGGCCGGCTTATAGCTGCGCAGCTCGCAAGCCAAGGGGTCTTCGTTGGCATCGCAGACGGCCGCGTCGGCGCGCAAGGGCGAAAAGACCGCAGGGAAATTGAAGCCGCCATCCACCGCCAGGCCGTTGCGGCTCCATGAACCGGCGAAATAGTTGACTGTGTCCCACAAGTATTGCTCATTGGCGCGAAAGGTGACGCGCGTTTCGTTATCGTACAAACCCATGAACGCTTCGGGGATGTTCTGGCAGTCTCCAGCGACCGAAAAGCGGTGTGGGTCGTTGCCCAGGTCCAGGCCGGCTGCGTAGAGTTCCGCCAACCAGGGGCTGAGCTGCGGCACGATCGGCCAGGAGCGCCAGGCGTCCGGCTGCGGCCGTATGTCTGGCGTGGGGGAGAGAACCGGTGTGGGCAATGCGGTAGGTTCAGCGGTGGGTTGTTGGGTAGCAGTGAGGGTGGCGGAAGGACGCGTGACCTGGAAGGGAGTGGTGCTGGCGGTTTTATCCAGGGCCGGTGCACTATTTGTCTGCCCAGCTGGGACGCCGGAAGCGCAGGCGGACAGCAGCAAGGCGAATAAGCAGGTCAGCAGGATAGCGAAACGTTTGGGCATACGAATTAAGGTTGCAGGTCGAACAGAGTTTCCAAGGCGGGAATGATGGCGCCAGCAAATTGTAGCGTACCCTGCGGCGAAAGGTGGATGGGTGTGTTGGTAAATTCCTGCGGGTCAACCGCCTGCCACAGATCCAGATAACTCCACCCCTGCTCGAAGCTGCGAGTTTGCAGCAGCTGGCGATAGGCATCATAAGCCCAGCGCGGGTAGAAGGAATTATAGCGAACGTTGCTGTTAGCGCCATCGCTGACAAAGATGGGTTCGTTGACAATGAGCACGGGCGTCTGAGCGGCGCGGCGGACACCCGCGGCGAGCACTTCGAAAGCCAGCGCTTCTGCGGGCATGCTGGGCGGTTGCCAGCCTGCATACTGCTGGTCAGGCTCCAGGTCCACGGCGCGTAATGCGTAGCTTTCAGGTGTGTGCATATCAATACCGCTGGCCGCCCACATGACCGCATACAACTGCAGACGCAGAAGTTCAGCCAGGTTGCGGCGCTGGCCGATCAGCGAGCGCCCCCAGAAATCTTCATGCACAAAATCGGGATGAGCGCGATCCACAGGCAGATCGAATTGATCGACCAGGGCGCGCACCCGCTCGGGGTTGTTTTGCACCAGAGGCGATGAGGTCTGCTTGCTGGAGGGGAAGGCTTCCAGCGTGACCGGCCACAGGATCAGGTCGGGGTCATAGCGCATGGCGTGATCCAGGATCAGCAGGTCTTTGGTGAGCGAGATGGTTGGGTGGCCGAGGTTGTAGAAGACGGCGCGGCGGCCATCGGCGGCACGCAAGCTGGCAGCGTTGAGCGCGGCGCTAAGCGTGTCTTCGTTCTGCAGCAGGAAGCCCCATACCGAAGAGTCGCCGATCAGCAGCACGCGGTATTCGTCCGCGGCCTTGGGCCTGCCCGCCAAGGTATGCGAAGCGAACATGGCTTCCAGGCTGTAGGTGTTGAGGTTGTAGGCGCGCGGCGGGTCGTCCCCATAGGGCAGCCGCAGCCGGCCGGGAAGCAGCCAGTTATAGACAGTAAGCTGGCCGATAGCCGGCATCAGGTTGACCGTTGAAAACAAAAAATTTACAGCCACAAAAAGGATGGCGGCCTTGAACAGCAGGCGCGGTATGGAGATGCTGGACGTGACCCTCATTGCACTCCAAACAAGATGCTGAAGACGCGTGCGGCATCGGCCGGCGCGGGCAGCGCGAACCAGACCCAGCCGATGGTGACGTAGGCAAAGGTGGCCGCCACGCCCAACGGCTGCGCGTAGGCGGCAGGCAAGACCACACCGCGCGCCTTGCTGAATTGCGTCCATTGGTTGTGGATGAACAAGCCCAGTCCGTGCCACAAGCCCCAGGCGAGGAAGTTCCAGGTGAGGCCGTGCCACAGGCCGATGAGCGCCATGGTGGAGAGCTGGCCAACCAGGATGATGAGCCAGAGCGACACCTGGCGGGTGCGCAACCAGCGGGTCAGCGGGTTGAAGTAATAGGCGCGGAACCAAAGCGCCAGGGTGATATGCCAGCTGTTCCAAAATGCGGTCAGGTTGGCTTTGCGATAGGGGCGCTCGAAGTTCTCCGGCAGCAGCACGCCGAAGAGCAGGGCCAGCCCGATGGCGATGTGGGTATAAGCGGCGAAATCGAAATATAGGCGGAAGGCAAAGGCAAGCAGCAGCAACCAGGCCCAGCCAGCAGATTCCAGCTGCCAGGCGTTGGCCGGGTTGAGCGAGAAGAAGGCCAGCCCATCAGCCAGCACAAATTTCATGAATAAGCCAGCCGCCAGGCGGCGCCCAGCAGCCAAAAGCTGCTGCGAGCCCAGGTGGAACTCGGAGCTCAGTTGGGGCTGGAAGCGCTCGAGGCGGTCGATAGGCCCCGCCGTGAGCGCGGGGAAGAAGACGATGTAGGTGACGAAATCGCGCAGCGAAACCTGGGGCAGCCGCCCGGTTAGCCGATCGCGCAAGGTGTGGATGAGGCGAAAGGCGATATAGGAGAAACCCAACCAACCGAAATCGAAGGAGGAGGCCAGCGCCGGGTCCTGCCCAGCCCAGCTGCGCAGCCAGGCGCTGGCCGCTGTGGCCAGCGGCGGCGACTTGAGCAGGACCAGGACGAGAATGATGGCGAAGACTGCGAAATTGAGCGCCAGGCCGCGCCCGCGGCCCAGTTTGTAGGCGATAAAGCCAAATAGCCCGACAACGATCACGAAGGTCGCGGCCAGTTCCAGCTGCGGAGGGCGCAGGGCCAGCATGCTGCTCAGCGGCTGGATGAAACGAAGGGCAGCAAGCAAGAGGATCGATGCGCCAAGCAACCCGGCGGCCCAACGGTCTTCTTTGCTGGCGCGGTACTCGCCTGGCAAGGTGAGCACCCACACCAGGGCAGCCAGGCCCAGGCTGGCGGCGGGCAGCAGGAAGGCCAGGTTGCGCACCAGGGAGGCGGGCTGCAACCAGAAAACGGCCAGCAGGCTGGCGGCGAAGAGCAACCAGCCGCGGTTGAGCGCCTTGTAGAAGCGCCCAGCGGCCAGGCCCAGGGTGGCGAATATGAAGATCTGGGTCAGGGTCATGCTGTCAGAAGCCCTGGTAGATCCACAATGGGCTGGCGTCGGCGGTCATGATCAGCAGCAGAATGGCCAGCAGGCAGAGCAATACGGCGTAGATGTTTTCCTGGGAGAAAAGGTTTTTCAGCATACGCAAGCCCGATTATACGGGGTAGTGCAAACTGCCAAGTACAAGGTCACGCAAGCCATCCCCTCTTGTGCGCCAGGCGATGGGTGATATGTGCTGGGTAACATTGCGACACAGGCTGTTATACACGGTAAAGCCATGCGGCCAGCGAAAAGTTATTATTTGAGGAAGCTGGGGGGCGGGAAAAGCGGGAAGCTACAACTACATAGCTTGACAGCGCCAGGCGATTATTAGGCACAAGCCCTCCCCCAGCCTGGCAAGCAGCTGACAAGATAGGCACAATAACAAAGGGAGGAAAGCTTAGCAGTATTCCCACGGATGATAATTTAGCAGAAAGGGGAGGTTTGGGGGGGAAAGTGAAAGAAAAATCAAGGAGTTTGATAAGAGGCAAGTTTCCCAATCCACCTGAGCTTCAGTACTGGCTTGAGGACACTCAACATGCGGGAGATCGCTTCGCTCGTTCACCGTGAGCGAGTAAACGAGGGATGCGTCTGTATAATTAGCTGATGCAAGCCTACACCTGGCACGACTTCAACGACCTGTGGGTGGCAGAGGACAGCGACCGCGTCGAGCGACTCAGAAGGCTGGCAGGAAGCAGATGAACTCCTTCCTGCAGCGGCTAAGCGAGCCGCGCCCCATGCTGCTGGACGGCGCGATGGGCACTGAGCTGGAACGCCGCGGGGTGGACATTAGCACGCCGCTGTGGTCTGCGATCGCGCTGCTGGATAGCCCTGAACTGGTCGAACAAGTGCACCAGGATTATTTGCAAGCCGGGGCCGAACTGATCATCACCAACACCTTCCGCACCCACCGCCGCAACCTGGAGCGAGCCGGCATGGCAGAGCAGGCGGCCCGGCTGACCACGCTGGCGGCGAGCATTGCCCAGATCGCCATCCGTGAAAGCGGAAAACGCGCCTGGGTGGCAGGCAGCATGGCGCCACTGGAGGATAGCTATATCGCCAACGCGCTACCCGCCGAGACCTATTTGGCAGAACATAGCGAGATGGCAGGCAACCTGGCGGCCGCGGGGGTGGACCTGCTGCTGGTGGAGACGATCAGCACCATCCGAGAGGCGCAGGCTGCTGCACAAGCTGCGCACGCCACGGGTCTACCTTTCGGTGTCAGCTTTATTTGCAAGGCGGACGGCCTTATGTTTTCCGGCGAGGCGCTGCGCGACGCGGTGAAAGCGGTGCAGGCGCACCAGCCCAGCTTCCTGGGGATCAATTGCTCGGCAGCCCCCAGCCTGCAAAAAGCCCTGGAAAACCTGCGGGCTGCGACCAGCCTGCCCATCGCGGTGTACGCCAACCCCAGCCACACTGAGGATTACCAGCATTGGGATGAGACGGAAGCCGGCCAGCCCGAGGTCTATGCCCAGTACGCCCAGCGTTGGCTGGAAGCTGGGGCGCAGTTGGTGGGCGGCTGTTGTGGCACCGGGCCGGAGCACATCGCTGCGCTGTCCCAACTCGATTCTCTTTCAAAGTGACCGTGCTGCCCGCCGACGATCATTTCATCCAGATCTACAAGTCGCAGGCGGCCGCATACCACGCGCTGATCGCCGCCGAGGACGCTGACGGCAACCTGCTGCCTGCGCTGCAAAGCATCGCATCGTTTGCGGGTAAACGCGTGCTGGACCTGGGCAGCGGCAGCGGACGGGTGCCGCTGCTGCTTATTGGGTTGGATTGCGAGATCGTGGCGCTGGATGTGCATCAGGCCATGTTGATCGAGCAAGCGCGGCAAACATCAATAAGCGCGAAGCGTACCCAAGCAAAGCCTGGGAGCAAGCTCCCTCGGCTGGTGCAGGCCGACCTGCGCGGCCTGCCGCTGGCGGCTGGTTGGGCGGACGTCAGCATTGCCGGGTGGGCTATCGGGCACTTCACCGGCTGGGTAAACGACTGGGAAGCGGAAGCCGAGCGCGCCCTGGAAGAGATGCGGCGCGCCACGAAGCCCGGCGGCGCGCTGATCGTCCTGGAAACCCTGGGTACGGGAGTGCAGGAAGCGGCAGCCCCGAATGCGGCCCTGGCCGCTTATTACCAGTGGCTGGAAAGCGAGCAGGGCTTCAGCCGCTGGGTGGTGGTCACAGATTACGACTTCGGCAGCCTGGAGCGGGCTGTGGAGCTGTGCGGCTTCTTCTTCGGCGAGCAGATGGCTGAACGCGTGCGCACCAACGGCTGGAGCCGGGTGCCGGAGTGGACGGGGGTATGGGGAAAGGCGCTAAATTGATCTCACGGGCAAAGTAGATATGCCAGTTTGATGCGTAAGTCGTGGAGGTCTTTGAAAGCCATAGATGGAAGAAAGGACAAGAGAAAAGGCTTATGAGTCAAAAGCACGCTAGCGTAAGGGGGAGTATAAGCCCAATTTACGGGTAAAAATGCCTCCACAGAGTCCATTTTTTCCAGGATTTCTATCCCAGTTGCACCCAAATTGCACCCGATTTTCAAGCTAGGAAAGATGGGTTTCTAAAGATCAAAGTCATATAAACGATTTCTCTTCAAAATAGCCGATTTTGAAATAACTGTTAGAGACACCCGGGCGCGAGTTAATGCTACGTATAAATTCTTGGCATCATCGAGCGAGTCCGCGTCCGCGACTATGACGTGATCTGTATAACTAGGCTTCTTCCTGAACAGGTTTTAGAAACAGATTGATTGTGTCTAT
>JBBDXQ010000021.1:0-7777 GCA_040902265.1 Anaerolineales bacterium | reverse complement strand
GTGCCTGAGCGTGAGGCTGGGGTCAAGGCGGCTGTGATCAGCTTGTTCAGGCGTAAGAACAAAGAAGTGCGCGCTGTGGACGGCATCAGCTTTGAGATCGAGCCTGGTGAGATCGTCGGATTCTTAGGGCCTAACGGCGCTGGTAAGACCACTACGCTTAAGATGCTCGCCGGCCTGCTATATCCCAGCAGCGGCGAACTGAGCGTACGCGGCCACCTGCCTCAAAAGCGCGAGAAGGCGTTTTTACAGCAGATCACCCTGGTGATGGGGCAGCGCAGCCAGCTCAACTGGGATATCCCAGCGCTGGACTCCTACGACTTGTACCGGGCGATCTATGGCATACCGCAGGAGCAATACAAGAAAGCCCGCGAAGAAATGATCGAGGTGATGCAATTAGGCGATCTGGTGAAGAAGCCGGTGCGTAACCTTTCGCTGGGTGAACGCATGAAAGCTGAAATGGTCGGCGCCCTGCTCCACCAGCCGCAAGTGCTTTTCCTGGATGAGCCGACGATTGGCGTGGATGTGACCATGCAACGTCGCATCCGCACCTTCATCCAGGAATATAACCGCGAGCGCAAAGCCACTGTGCTGCTTACCAGCCACTATATGGCCGATGTGCAGGCGCTATGCAAGCGCGTCATCATCATCCATCACGGCAGGATCCTGTACGACGGCCAGCTCTCCGGATTGGTGGATCGCTTCTCCGCCATGAAGACCCTGGTGGTGACCACCAGCGACATGAATGGCAAAACGCCAGACATGAGTAAGTACGGGGCAGTGATCAGCTCGGAAGCAAATCGCATCGCACTCCGGGTCAGCAAAGCTGACGCGCCGCAGGTAACTGCGCGCATGCTGGCCGACCTGCCCGTTACCGACCTCACCGTTGAGGACCCGCCCATCGAAGATGTGATCGAGAGCGTTTTCGCTACTCCAGACGAAAAAGCTACCAGCTAAGGTGGCAAGCATGACAGACTCAACTTTCCCTACTCAAAACGCAGGTCGCACTAGATTGCGGGATCATCTCGACATGTATGTGGTCGCCGCGCGCCAATCTGTGATGGAACAACTGCAATACCGCGCCGCCAATGTCATGTTCATGGTGCACGTGCTTATAGAGCCGGTCATCTACCTGGTGGTGTGGAGCACAGTGGCGCGTTCCCAGGGCGGCGAGATCGGCGGCTACACTGCCGCCCAGTTCGCCGGCTACTACATCATCTGGACGCTGGTGCGCCAGTTCAATCTAACTCTGGGACCCTATGCGTTCAATTGGCGCATCAAAGAAGGCCGCCTGGCTGCCGAGCTACTGCGCCCGGTGCACCCCATTCAGGTGGACCTGGGCTACTACCTGGGGTACAAAATTCCGCAGACCCTCTATTGGCTGCCAATGGGCGCTATTCTCTGGTTTTTGTTCCAGCCGGAGATCAACCCGGAACCATGGCAGGTGCTGGTCTTCCCCGTGGCGCTGCTAATGGCCTTTTTTGTGCGCTTCTGTTTCATGTGGGTGCTAGGCTTGGTGTGTTTCTGGACTGAGAAGGTCGACGCGCTGTTCGAGTTGTACTTCGCCACTGAGCTGCTGTTCTCTGGCCGGCTGGTGCCACTGGAAATTATGCCTGAGTGGGCTCAAACCATTTCGGGATTCCTGCCTTTTCAGTGGACCTTTTATTTCCCAATCGAAGTATTGCTCGGCAGGGTGAACCCGGCCGAGTTCGGATTGGGCCTCCTCTCGCAAGTGGCCTGGGTAGGTGGCGGCTATGCCCTCATCATGTTTGTGTGGAAGCATGCCATCAAACGTTTTACAGCGGTAGGGAGTTGACATGATCAGAGGACTAAAACTATTCGGCTTGTTCTCCCGCATCAGCATCTTGAACGAGATGCAATACCGGGCTAACTTTTTCCTGCAACTCTTCCAGTCCAGCTTGTCATTGACTACCGGTTTGGTCGTGCTAGGTGTGGTTTTCAGCTACACACAGACCCTGGGCGGCTGGAGCCAAGCGGAGCTGCTGGGCATCTACGGGGTGTTCTACCTGTTGGGCGGCGTCATGGGCACAGTCATCATCCCCAATATCTGGGCTTTCATGGACGATGTGCGCGAAGGCCGCCTGGATTTCACTCTGACCAAGCCGGAAGATGCTCAGCTGCTGATCAGCGTGCGCCAGTTTGCCGTGTGGCGTATGGTGGAGATCGTGCTGGGGATCATCGTGCTGGCTGTGGCTATAACCCAGATGGGCCTGCAAGCTTCCTGGTGGGTGGCTTTTGCTTTCGGAAGCACTCTGGTGATGGGCATTGTCATTCTTTACAGCGTGATGCTGATGGCCTGCACGCTGGCCTTCTGGTTCATCCGCGTCTGGGAACTGATGGAGATGCTGCAAAGCATCTACCAGGCTGGGCGCTGGCCGGTTGGCATTTACCCCGAATGGCTGCGCATGGGGCTGACCTACCTCATCCCGGTCGCCTTCGCTGTCACTGTGCCAGCAGAGGCGCTCACTGGACGCCTGACTCCCGAGATGCTGCTGGGCACCCTGGTATTCACCGTTGTGCTGGCTTTTGTGTCCCGCAAGGTGTGGTTTTTTGGGTTGAAACATTACTCAGGCGCGTCGGCTTGAGCAGTCACCCAGCGTTCATCCAGTGATTTCCGTAGCTGGCGAAGACGCTGGAGCAAACGACAAATATAGCCTTGCTCGATCATTGCGCTCCAATGGCCGGCAAAAAACCGTTCACCGCGCACGCAGTAGGTGAGCATCGCTTTTAGCTCCTTAAGATTGAAGTCTTCCGCCTTTGCCGGATCGTCAACTAGTGCGGATCTATCGGGCGAATAGTCTGGGTCCACCCAGCATGCTTTTGAAGCCGCTCCAAAGAAACGTATTACTGCTTGCTCATACATTGGCTTGGGGAAACCGATTTCTCCTGCGCTCACCCTTCCCCCACTTTCCCATCCTTGAATTGGCTTAAACCCTTTACCGCAAAGCCGATTTTGAAAAGAAAGCAGTTCGTCAACTTCCAGGATTGTTGGGGTAAGTTGATCTGCTTTCTTCATTGAGCAATTTCCACTACCAGACCTTTTAGATATTCTCCCTCCGGGAAACTTAACGCCACCGGGTGATCACTGCCCTGGTTCAGTCGCCAAAGGATGCGGGCTTCGACGCTGGCATCCAGGGCTGCTCCGGCCACGATCTTTTGGAACAAACCCGCATCGATTCCACCCGAGCACGAAAAGGTGACAAGCAATCCGGCAGGTCGCAGCAGTTTAAACGCCAGCAAGTTTATATCCTTATAACCCCGTGCTGCCCGCTCGGCCTGCGCCTTGGTGGGTGCGAACTTGGGTGGGTCCAGGATGACCAGGTCAAACCGGCGATCTTCGTCACGAAAGCGGCGCAATACCTGGAACACATCGCCTTGGATGGCTTCGCAACCCTCCCCCAGGTCATTTAAATCCATATTTTCTCTGGCTAGTGCCAGGGCTTCGGCGGACTCCTCAACCAGAGTCACCGAACTCGCCTCACCTTTCAACGCGTTTGCCGCGAAGCCGCCTGTATAGGCAAAGCAATCTAAAACGACGCGGTTTTTGGCCAGCCCACGTAGCATCAACCGGTTAGCGCGCTGGTCGAGATAGAACCCGGTTTTGTGCCCAGCGGCAAAGTCGACGCTGAAATGCAGATCATGTTCGGTAATACGCACTCTTGCATTACGGAGCTCCCCACGCAACCAACCGGCCCGCGCAGGCAAACCTTCCAGCTTGCGCACCTCCACATCTGACCGCTCGTAGATTGCGGTTGGAGAGCAGAGGGTCATGAGTGCGTCGGCGATAGCCTCTCGCCAAGCTTCAGCGCCCCAGCTCAAATATTGCACCACCAGCACATCGCCGTACTTGTCCACCACCAAGCCCGGCAAGCCATCCGATTCGGCGTGCACCAATCGGAAAGCGTTGCTTTCTGTTTCCAGCCCTGCCCGCGCCGCGATGGCCCGGTCTAGCCGTCCCCGCAGGAAACCTGCATCGACAACCTGCTCTCGCTCCCAGCTCCATACCCGCGCTCTAATCTGGGACTGGTGGCTATACGCAGCCTGGGCTAAGAACTCGCCGTCTCCAGACATTAAATCCACAGTTGCCCCCTGTTGTGGTTCGCCTCGCACCTCTGCTACCGCTCCGGAGAACACCCATGGGTGGCGACGCCGCAGAGACTTTTCACGGCCTGGCTTGAGGATCAGCTGAGCTTTCTTTGTCATAAAGGAGGTTTTTTTTTTCAAGTCCCTAAGTTAAGCTGCGGCTTGATGCAATCCACGCTCGCTTAACCAGAAGATCTCACATCATAAGTTTTTCTGACGGTGCACAGGTTACAACTTTTACCTGGGACTTAATCTAGAAAACTAACAGATCGTCTCCCCGTTTGCAACCACAAGCTATTTAATCACACCTAGTTTCTTACCGGCGATCTCAACCTCATCCATAGCGTGCTCGATTTCGTCCGGCTCGTGGGCTGCTGTCACCGTAGCACGCAGACGCGCCAAGCCTGGCGGCACCGCCGGTGAGACCACCGGCAAAACAAAAACGTCTTTATTCTGCACCTCACGCGTCATGGCATAAGCAAGCATGTCTTCGCCGCACAGAATGGGGACGATGGCGGTTTCCGTGTAGAGTGTATCGAAGCCGCGCTGCTTGATGCCCTGGATGAACTGTGCGGCGTTGGCCCGCAATTTCTCCACCCGCTCGGGCTCTTCGAGGATCACCTGGAACGCAGCATTAGCAGCGGCTGCCTGGGCAGGCGGTAAGGCCGCCGAAAAGATATAAGCACGGCTGGCGTGCCGCAAAAAGTCGATCAGGTCGGTTCGGCCGGCCACATAGCCGCCTACTGATGGGATGGTTTTGCTCAAGGTGCCCATCTTGAGATCAATGACATCGTCCATCCCATAATGTTCTTCGATGCCGCGGCCGGTAGCGCCCAGTACGCCAATAGAATGCGCCTCGTCGATCATCAGCCACGCGCCGTGTTTACGGCACAACTCCACCATGCGCGGCAAGTTGATAATGTCGCCATCCATGCTGAAAACCGAATCTGCGATCACCAGCTTGGCGGAGCTGGCCGGGGCTTCTTCTAATCGCCGCTGCAGGTCGTCCAGGTCGTTATGCTTGAAGCGCACAAAGCGAGCCCCAGACATCATGCAGCCATCCACAATGCTGGCGTGGTTGAGCTTGTCGGAGAACACATAATCGTGGCGACCCACCATGGTGGAGACCACAGTCAGGTTTGTCACATAGCCGGAAGAATAAGTGATGGCCGCCTCGGCATGTTTGAAGTCAGCAATGGTCTGCTCCAGCTCGACATGCAACTCCAGGCTGCCAGCCAGGCTGCGCACACCGTGAGTCCCGGTGCCATATTTATCAATGGCTGCCTTGGCCGCCGCATTGATCTTAGGATGCCCGATCAAGCCCAGGTAGCTGTATGAAGCGAACATGCCCATCTCACGGCCGCGCACCAGCACGCGCGCCCCGCCGCGCAGCTCGGTGATCGGTTGATTGTAGTAATACAAGTCGGCGTCCTTGGCTTGCTGGACGCGTTCAAGCATGGCGCTGATGCGTTTAGAGACGTTGTCATCATTTCGGGGGAATTTCATGCCGGTGCTCAAGGTGTGTGGATGAGTTTAGCTTAGGCGGCGCGGGCTGTCAAACTGAACCCAATTAGCGCTTTTTTGTGAGCGCGCGCAGGCCTTTCTCGTCCAGAGTTTCCACGCCTAATTGCCTGGCTTTATCCAACTTGGAGCCGGCATCTTCGCCAACCACGACGTAAGATGTCTTGGCGCTCACTGAATCGGTTACTTTGCCGCCAAACCTTTCGATGAAATCCCTGGCTTCTTTGCGGCTGAAGCTGGCTAAGGTGCCAGTGACCACAAAGGTTAGCCCCACGAACGGCTGCGGACCGCTGGGCGCTTTTGGCGGCTCAGAGACCGGCCAGAAGCCGGCCTTCTTCAGCTTCTTGAGCACATTCCGGTTGGTCTGCGTGGCGAACCAGTCCACAATGGCCTGGGCAATGCTCGGGCCAATGCCCGGGATTTCGTCAATATCGTGTGCTTTTGCCTTGGTAAGTTGATCCAAGTCTCGATATTTTCGCGCTAAGAGTTGGGAAGCCACCCCGCCTGCTCCGCGGATACCCAGGGCATAGATGAGCTGCTCCAGTGATCGCGTGCGAGAAGTTTGAATCGACGCAATAAGGTTGTCGGCCTTTTTCTCGGCAAACCCCTCAAGCTTAAGCAGGTCTTCCCTGCGAATGGAATACAGATCAGCCACGTCTTGGATCATCCCCGCCCCGATCAGTTGCACCACGGTGCTGATGCCCATGCCCACCACGTCCAGCACAGCTACAAAATGCTCCACATTACGCACAAGCTGCTCCGGGCAGGCGGCATTGACGCAATACCAGGCCACCTCCCCGTCCAGGTGCTCCACTGCCTGCCCACAGATCGGGCAGGTCTTAGGCGGCGCGTACTTTTTCTCTTTGCCGGTGCGGGCGGCTAACACTGGGCCGATCACATAAGGGATGACGTCGCCGGCGCGCTTCACCAGGACACGGTCGCCCTCCCGAATGTCCTTCTCCTCGATGAAGTCAAAATTGTGCAAGGTAGCCTGTTTCACAATGACCCCGCCGATCTCCACCGGTTCCAGCATCGCAAACGGGGTCAGCACGCCGGTGCGGCCTACGTTCACGCCGATATTGTGCAGCGTCGTGGTCACTTCCAGCGCGGGAAACTTATACGCGATGGCGCCGCGCGGGTCCTTGCCCACAAAGCCCAGGTCGTCTGCCAGGCGCAGGTCGTTTACCTTGACCACCATGCCATCCACTTCATATGGCAGCTCAGCGCGGCTGGCGATCCATTCTTCGTACGTGGCATAAACTGCATCGATGTCCATGCACAGCCGTGACTCGCGGGCAATGGGGAACCCAAGCTGGCCCAACATCTCCAACGTTTCCCATTGGGTGCTGGGTGTTTGGCCGCGGGCATTGACGATGTTGTATACAAATAGATGAAGCGGCCGTGCTGCAGTGATGGCTGGGTCGAGCTGGCGCAAAGTGCCGGCGGCCGTGTTGCGTGCGGTCTGATAGATCTGGCCTCCCTGCTCTGCCTGGCGTTTATTCAGCGCTTCAAATTCAGCCTTGGTGAAGAAGACCTCGCCGCGCACAAAGAGATCAGCGGGCGGCTTCGGTCCGGATTTATCGACCGGGATGCGCAGAGGGAGTGACCGCAGCGTGCGAAGATTGAGGGTTACATCCTCGCCAACCTCGCCATTGCCACGCGTAGCGCCTTGAACGAAAAGGCCATCCGCATAATGCAGCACCACAGATAGCCCATCCAACTTAGGCTCGGCAACAAAGCTGGCCTTAAGCACACGCTCATCCAGCCGACTTATTCGCTCGAACCAGGCTCGCAAGTCCGCCTCACTGAATGCGTTCCCCAGGCTGAGGATGGGTGCGGGGTGGCGCACCTTGCTGAACTTTGCGGAAGGATGTGCGCCTGTCCGCTGGGTGGGCGAATCGGTGGTTATCCAATCGGGATGTTCATCTTCGATGGCACGCAGTTCGACCAGCAGCTTATCGTATTCTGCGTCGCTTACCACGGGCTGGTCCAGCACATGGTAGCGATAATTGTGGTCGTTTACTGTGCGGCGCAGTTCTTCCAGGCGTTTGCGCAAGGCTGCGTTGCTCATGGTTTATGATTATACAATGCCTAAATTAGCTGGAAACCCACCGAAGATAAATAGCCCTGCCAGTACATCGCTTTGAATTCTCCT
>JBBDXQ010000020.1:0-7787 GCA_040902265.1 Anaerolineales bacterium | reverse complement strand
CAGACATTACCCATATTAGCAACGAGGTTCCATTCGCGGTAGATTGTCCAGCCCCAGACCCAGTGCAGCGCAACCTGATATTTTGCAGCGACCCGAGCTATATCGAGTTGCTGGATGCGGTAGGCGCGGATGTCATCGAGTTGACTGGCGACCACTTCAACGACTGGTCCCGGGCAGCCATGCTGTATACGTTGGAGCTTTATCAGGAACGCGGCTGGCCTTATTATGGCGGTGGGGCGAACATCGAGGAGGCTCGGCAGCCGCTGACCCTGGAGCACAACGGCAACCAGATCGCCTTTATCGGGTGCAATGGCAAGGGTGGCAGCTATGCCTCGGCACGCGAAGACTACCCAGGGACGGTAGCTTGCGACTACGATCTGATGTCCGCGCAGGTCAATGATCTGGTGTCCCAAGGCTACCTGGTGATCGCCACCTTCCAACACAACGAGGTCTACACTTTTATTCCGCAGCCGACCTTGATCCGCGATTTCACCCGCATCAGTGAAGCGGGGGCAGTCATCGTGAGCGGTAGCCAGGCGCATCAAACGCATGGCTTGGAATTCCCGCGAGATGAGGCCGTGATCATGTATGGGCTGGGCAATCTGTTCTTCGACCAACGCAGCGTGGTTGAATATGGGGACCAGGCCCTGATCGCCCGGCATGTGATATATGCAGGGCGCTACATCGGCACGGAATTATTCACTATCCAGTTCGTAGATTTCGCCAAACCGAGGTTTATGACGGTAGAAGAACGAGAAACCTTTCTTACCCTGATCTTCAATGCCAGCATTTGGCCTAAGGGCGAATAATCGAGGAGAAAAACATGGGACTAAAACCTGATCACTGGATCGAAAAACAAGCTCGCGAGCACAGCATGATAGAGCCCTTTGAGGCTAACCTGACGCGCAAAGGTGTGATCTCGTACGGAGTGTCTTCGTACGGTTACGATATCCGCGTGGCGGATGAATTCAAGATCTTCACCAATGTGTATTCGGCGGTGGTCGACCCAAAGAACTTCGATACAAAATCGATGGTGGATTTCAAGGGTGATATCTGCGTCATCCCGCCGAATTCATTCGCCCTGGCGCGTACTGTGGAATATTTCCGCATCCCGCGCGGCGTACTCACGATTTGCGTGGGTAAGAGCACCTACGCGCGCTGCGGCATCATCGTAAACGTGACGCCGTTTGAGCCGGAGTGGGAGGGGTACGTCACCCTGGAGATCTCGAATACCACGCCTCTGCCGGCGCGCATCTATGCCAACGAGGGTATTGCGCAGGTCTTGTTCTTCGAAGGCGACGAGGAATGCCTGATCTCATATGCAGACAAAAAAGGGAAATACCAAAAGCAGCAGACCATCGAACTGCCGAAAATGAGCTAAGTAGTGAAGGCCAGGTCCTGCATCGGGTTGGCTAGGTTAGCAAAAGCCGACCGCTTTACTGTAGTCAATTGTCGTCTAACGTGATGAACGGCTTTATCGCCTCATACGTGCGTGGGCCAATACCCGGAACCTGTTGAAGTTCTTCCAGGCTGTCAAAGCGCCCATTGGCATCCCGATAAGCGAGGATGCTTTGCGCTAAAGAAGGTCCGATACCGGGCAGTTGGTCTAAGTCTCCGACGGCAGCGACATTTATATTGATGGGAAAGGTGCTGGTTGGCTCAGGGCTATGGATTGCAGTAGCATCCGCTTCCACTATAGTGTCTGCCAGGGTTGGCGCAGCTACCAATGTGATCGGCTGTCCGCGGCGGGGCGTTACCAGTAGCAAGATCAGCCCGGCAGCCGCCAAACCGCATACCACCCCATAGGCGATCCACCAGGCCGGCTTTAAATTAAGCTCCCTGTCTGCCTTGGACATGCGAGGGATTATAAAGCTCTTCCCAAATTGGCTATCGGTATAATGCCCCGAAGCAGAAAATGACAGGAACGCTCTTAAATATCGCCACAGTATTACTGGGCGGCGCACTGGGGTTGGCTTTTGGTGCGCGGCTGCCGGACCGCTTGCGGCAGACGGTAATTGCCGGCCTGGGCTTGTTCACCCTGGCCTATGGCCTCACCACGTTCGCGGCCACGCAGAATGCCATCATCGTGCTGGTGGCTTTACTGGCCGGAGGGGTTTTGGGCGAATGGTGGCAGATCGAAGCTGGGTTGGCGCGGCTGGGCGAATGGGTGCAACAACGGTTCGCCTCCCGCGCTGAAGGCGGCAGCGCTCGCTTTGTGCGCGGCTTTCTAACCGCCTCGCTTGTCTTCTGCATCGGCCCAATGACGATCCTGGGGTCTATTCAAGACGGGCTGACCGGCGATTTCCGCTTATTGGCCATTAAATCCGTGCTGGATGGGTTTGCCAGTCTGGTCTTTGCCTCCACGTTAGGGATCGGGGTGCTGTTTTCCACCCTGGTCATTTTGGTCTTCCAGGGTGGTTTGAGCTTTTTATCCCAGCAGGCCCAAACCATAATTACCGATCCGATGATCGCTGAGTTGAGCGCCACAGGCGGTGTTTTATTGGTGGGCATTGCAATCAGCAGTCTGCTCGAACTTAGGCCGATCAGGGTTGGCAATTTCCTGCCAGCTTTGATCCTTGCGCCGTTGATAGTTGCCATCCTCTCCGCGCTAGGCATCTCGATCACCTTTTAGTACTGTCCTCCAATAATTAAAATCCCCTGTCTTGCAGGGGATTTTAATTATTGGAGGACAGCTATTCTAGTTGGCTTAGTCGGCGGCCAGCTCGTTTTCGATAGTTTGGCGTAGAGCCTCCAGGGATTGAAAACCGGGTAACACCACACCGTTGATCACGTAGCCTGGGGTGCCCGTGATGCCGAAGGAAGAGGCCAGAGTAAAAGCCTCATCAACCCTAGCCAGATTCTCATCACTCGCCAGGCATTGAGTAAATGAATCGATATTGAGGCCATTTACTTTCCTGGCAAATTCGATCAACCGGTCTTCCGTATAACCACCCGTGTTCCCGGTGGAGTAGTTAACTGGTGCAAAAACGACATCGTGATATTCCCAAAAATAATTTTGGTCTGCTGCACAATAGGCAGCTTCCGCGGATTGTATCGATTCAGGGCCTAACAGGCCAACCAGGTGATAGGTGTATTGCACCTGGCCGTTGTCAACGTACTCTTCAATGATCGGTTGCTCTGTGGTGTTGTATGCATTCAGACAGAATGAGCATTGGAAATCCACAAATTCGAATAAGGTCACTGGAGCGTCTGCGGAGCCCAGAGTGAGCCCGTCTTTTTGGGTATAGGCAATCGAGCGCGGCCCGCCCAGTTGCTGTGCAAAGATCAGCAACACGATTAATACCACGGCTGCGATAGCACCATACACCAGCCACTTGAGCTGGGACTGCCGCTGTTGGGTACGGCGGCGGTCCAACCGTGCCTGGCGTTTGCTGCTCTCCATACGTTAATCCTCCAATGTTAGTAGGCTTCTCCGTAGAGCGGGATTCGGGCGCCATTGATCAGGCCCGCTTCCTCGCTGCAGAGGTGGAGAAGTGTAGCAGAAATTTCTTCGGGGCTAGTCCAATTCCAGTTTTCTTCGGAGGGGTTAATCCGGCGCTTGTGGGCGGTGTCGATGGTGCGCACCAGGATCAGGTTGGCGGTCACTCCTGTGCCTTTTAGTTCGGCGGCTAGTGAAAGCATCAGCGTTTCCATGGCAGCCTTGCCGATGGCATAAGGCGCATTATTGCCGGGCGGCCGGCTGGCATTGGGAGAGGAAACAGACAGCACTCGACCCCACTTGCCTTCTACCATTTGCGGGACCACTGACTTGATCAGTGTATAACTGGCGAACAAATGCTGATCGAGCATGGATTTGATTTCACCCGTCTCGGTATCGAAGACGCCTTTTCCGCCAATCCGGCCGCCAACCAAATTGACCAGGACATCGAGGCTCTTGAATGTCTTAACGACGGCCTTTACCGCGGCTTCGACTTCTTCGGGCGAGGAAACATTGCACGCCTGCGCCAGAACGCGATTGGCTGGGATATCCAGACTTGAGACCAGCTCGTCCAATTTGCCTGCATCGCGGCCTAAGAGTGCCAGGTTGGCGCCCGCGGCGGCGAAGGCGGCGCTGGCAACTGAACCCAGCCCACCGGCTGCTCCGGCGATCATGACAGTTTTTCCTTCTAAGTTTATATATGTCATAGCGCTTAGTTTAATTCAAATTGGTACACGGGAAATTGTTCCCCGGTAAGACTGAACCCCAGCTTATTGTATAAGGCCAGGGAAGGTGCGTTGTTATCCTGGGTATTTACGGTGAGTAACGATTCGTTGCGCAGCACTAATTGATGCTGTACGTGGCGGACGAGGGCCAAGCCCAGGCCGCGACCTTGGAATTCGGGATGAGTAGCTAACCGGGCCAGATGCAAACCGCGAGAGCCGCGCGTGCTGATCTGGAAGGCAATGATGCGCTGGTTATCCTCGATCAGGCTAGCCAGGCTGGCCTGCTGAAATGCCATGCTCACCGCTTCCTTGGAATTCTGCCAAAGCGGTGTAAACGCTTGCTGGTCGACAGCCACCACTCCATCCAGGTCTTTTTCGGTCATTGACCGGATGTTCAGGCCAACTCCTGGCTCAGCCGGGCTGCTTTTTGCGTCCGGGCGCCAATCGAGCACAACTACATTATGTGTAAAGCTGAATTGGCTGGCAGCCAGGATCTCGCGGAACCAATCTTGCATGGGGATGGCCGCGGCATGCTCAACGCTCAATTCGCGCAATTGTGCAAGCGCTTGCGGCCACAATATTTGCCAGGCTTCGTTTGCATTAAACCGGGTAGCTGAGGCGAACAAGCGGATCCAGGCAACTCCGGGTGGATCAGCCGGGCAAGCCAAGGCAGCCAGCAAGCGTTCACTAGTTTCTACGACCAGATACGGTTTCTGCCCCAGCCAATCCACTGGCCGCCGCCAATCTAGGTGACGGTGCACGTAGGTTTCGAAATGCAGCAGGTTAGCTAACCGGCTGCGGTCCTCTTCTATTGCCGAGCGGGGGCTGAGGACTGCGGGAACAGCCATCATGCTTATTATACTTTATTGAACTTGAGACCTAATTAGTCCAGTAAATCCCTCAGGCCATCAGCCAGCGAGCGCAACTTTTCTTTTGAAACTTCACGGATGCGCTGGGCTAATTCAAGATAGCTGCGATTCTCTGGTTCGGCAATGAATTCCTTGAGACTGCGAGGCAGATTGCCAAGTTCCTGTTCGGCGCGCTGGTTAGCGATCCATTCCCCCACTGGGCCGCTCGTGTCGGTGAAATCTTCGATCCGGTAGCCGAGAGTATTGGCCAGCTGTTCCAGCTCCGGGAGGGGGACTGGGGTCTCGCCGCTCTCGTAGCGGCGGATGCGGCTGGTGGAGATGTCGGTACGCTCCGCCAGGTCCTTCTGGCTAAGGTTTTTTTCTGCGCGGGCCTGGCGCAGCATGGCGCCAACCGTGCGGTGGCGCAAGGCCAGTTGCTTTTCGGTTTCAATATTCTGGGTTGGGTGCGGCTCCTCGGACACGATGTCCTCGGACCAGAAATGTGTGATAGGGACACGCAAGAAGAAAGCCAGCAGTTCCACCTCCGGCAGCGATGGGGAGTTTGACCCTTGCTCGATGGAGCTGATCGTGCTGCTGGATACGCCGATCACAGCCCCAACCTCCTTCATGGATTTCCCCGCGGCCAAACGGGCGTCGCGCAATAGCACGCCGACGATCTTGGAGCGGAGTTGGATGGCTTGGTCCTGGCTCATAGTTTCTGCTCCCTGCGAAAGTGCTTAGGTGTTCAGCGGTCCCGTGGGAGATTTGATTTCAATGATCCAAATAATGTTAGCACAATTGATCGCCAGAAAATCGCTTTTCTTCAGCTCTTCCGTTCCATCGATGTTGAAGATCTGGACGTTGGTGATGGCGATAAACAGTTCATTTGAGTTTAGCGCGTCTTTAATGCGTTCGTTTTCACGGGTATGCAGGTTGCCATGGATCCGGTTGTGGGTGGTTTGGATAATTACTGGAAATTGCGTGGTGTTAACTAAAGGCCTAAAGCCGCGTTCCTTTGGCTGGTTGGGTCTATTCATGGTTGCCTCCTTACCCATTTCCCTATGGCATCATATACCCTTCGCCGGACAAGGTGACGACCAATTGCGGATTTTTGGGATCCTTTTCCAGCTTTTGACGAAGACGGGAAATGCTCACCCACAGGATTTCCTTCTCATCACTATACTCTGGGCCCCAAACATTCCGCAAGAGCTCTTCAGCGCTGAGAGTCTTGCCGGCTCGGCGGGCAAACTGCAGCAAAAGACGATATTCCGTGGCCGAAAGTGATACAAGTTGGCCGTTGGTGCTCACCTCAGCCCGGGCAAAATTGATCGTCAGCATCCCGCGGGTGAAAGTGGGTTCCGAGAAATCCGAAGCTGTGCGTTGTGCCCGGCGTAGAACTGCTTGGACCCGGGCGATGAGCTCGTTGGCTGAGAAAGGTTTGACGACGTAATCATCTGCTCCTAGGTTGAGCCCGCGCACTCGGTGTTCTTCATCCCCTTTGGCGGTTAGCATAATAATAGGAACTGTGGAGAATTCGCGGATACGTTCGCAGGCCTGAAAGCCATCCATCTCAGGCATCATCACGTCCAGGAGGATAAGGTCGGGTTTTTCCGCCACAGCCAAATCAACCGCTTCTTTACCGTTGGTGGCTTTAAGTACCTCGAACCCCTTGGTCTGGAGATTCGCCTCCACCAGGCGCACAAACCGGGGTTCATCATCAACAACCAGGATACGAGAAACCATAATATCTCCTGACTTAAGCGGGTTGAGGAACCTTTTGCCGAGGAAGAGTAACGATAAATTCTGCCCCCGCTCCACTGGCAGAGTGCACGTTGATCTCCCCATGATGAGCTTTGATAATCTGCTCGCAGATATACAAACCCAGACCGCTGCCGCGCACTGTCTCCTTGGTACCCGTGGAGCGATAAAAACGTTTAAAGATATGTGCGATATCTTCTGGTGGGATCCCCGGGCCGCTATCCTGGATGGAGAGCTTCACCTGGTCTGCAGACGTTTCCAATGACAACAGCAGTGGGCTGTTGGGAGCATATTTGGCCGCGTTGCCGACCAGGTTATCAAGCACCTGGCTCAATCGTTTCGGGTCGCCATCCACCAGGCTGTCTGTCTCCTTGACCTTCCAGCGGATGACCAGATCGGGATAGCGGATCAAGAGGCGATTGACGTTGTCTTCGACCAGAGTGGCCAGGTCCAGGGTCCTGAATTCGACGTCGAAAGTGCCGGATTGCAAACGAGAGGAATCCAATAGATTGTCTACGAGTTCGGTAAGGCGATCGGTTTCTTCGTCGATAATAGCGAGGAATTCATGTTGGGTGGCCGCGTCCCAATTGGCGTCTTTACGAAGCAGCGTGGTGGAATAGCCTTTGATGAACCCCAGGGGAGTCTTGAGTTCGTGAGAAACGGTGGCAATGAATTCAGATTGCAGGCGGGTGAGCCGTCGCTCGGCCTCCAGGTTAGCGACGCGGTCCAACAACCGTTTGTGTTCCAGTACCTGGGTCACATGGGCGGCAATAAATTCCGCCAGGTGGATCTGTTGGTCGGTAAACACAGGCCCGCCGAAACGGATGAAGACCAGCGCGCCAATGCAATTACCGCCCAATAATAGCGGCATCCCCAGATAGAAGCGCTGTTGGAGCCGGTCCTCTTGCGGTTTGATCTCCGGTTGGAAGAGGGAGTTGCGCCCCGTGGTGATGGCTTCTTTGGCTGCCACTTCTCCCCAGGCCGAATCAGCTTCTGTTGAACGGCCGCGGCCGATGG
>JBBDXQ010000019.1:0-7875 GCA_040902265.1 Anaerolineales bacterium | reverse complement strand
AAACCTTGCAGCATGGTGACGGCGCCGACCTCGGATTTCAGGTCCCTTCCGCCAGTTCCGATGCCTTGCGAGACGCCACCGCCCAAATTGTGCACCTGGGCAGTGACGGCTTGCAGCCCGGTACCGGAAGCCGCCACAAGGCCGATAGGGCCGCGGCGGACACGGTTGGCGAAGCCGAGGCCGATGCCATTAACGATGGCTGTGCCGCAATCAGGACCCATCAATAGCAGGTTTCTCTCCGCGGCTTTTTTCTTAAGAGTGATCTCGTCCTCGAGCGAAACATTGTCGCTATACAAAAACACGTGCTTCCCCAAATCGAGGGCTTCGTGAGCGACTTTGGCGGCGTAGCGTCCAGGGACGGAGATCAGCACCCAGGCTGCAGATGGCAAGCTTTTGGACGCGACTGCCAGGCTATGCGGTTGGAAAGAACCTGCCACGGTCGAGCGGCGACGCTTGAGCAATTCGTCAGTTTGCGCAAGGGCGGCCTCTGCTTCCTTCCCGCTGGCGGCGCGTACCACGATAAGCAAGTCTTCTGGTTTAGCGCTCTTACCTTCGGTTTGGAGCAGGTCGCTGTCGGCCAGCAACTCCAGGTTGGCCGGGGTAGCCATGACTACGCCGGCATCCTGTACGCCGGGCAGGGCCAGCAAGTTACGCTGCAACTGCATCAGGACTACCGAGTCGAAGTAGGCACCTGGACGCACCTGGCTCAGGGTTACGCTCATAACATCGCTCCCAATGCTTGCTCAACCTGGAGACCCCAGACCAGCAGGTCTTCGTCGCGATCAAAACCGGCTGACACTTGAATTCCCAGAGGCAATCCTTGCGCATTGAATCCAGAAGGTAATCCAAGGGAGGGGAAGCCAGCCTGTGTCCAGGGCAAGTTCATGATCGGGTCCCCTGTACTTGAAAGACCTTTTGGCGCAGGACCGATTGCTGCGGGCGAGATCCAGGCATCGATGCCGTTAATTTCCATTAAGGTGCTCAGAGTATTTCTGAAATTTAACGCACCTTCCAAAGCGGCTTTCAATTCCTGTTCTGAAATAACAAATCCCTTCTCGATCAGAGCAGCAGTATGCGGGTGATACAGAAAACGGTGAGATTCGTACCAGGAGGAATGGGCTTGGGCTGCTTCAGAAGCCAGGATCAGATGATGACGCGCCACGATATTTTCCAAGTCAGTAAACGGGTCCAGACGCATGACGTGATAACCGGCGGTTTCAAACCCTTCCACGCGGTCCTCAAAATGGGAGCGCATCTCAGCACCAGCGCGTTCAAGATATGCCCCAGTCGGCGCGGCAAGCTGAGGTTTTCTGGCAGGCGCGTCGCCAGCTTTCCAGTGACTACAAAGTACGGCGGCCGCGGAGGCGATGAGCGCCACATCCTGCGCGAAAAGACCGACATGATCCAGGGATTTGGCTAAGGGGATGAGGCCTTCAGTTGAGATGCGGCTATAACTTGGCTTAAAGCCCACCACACCGCAATAAGAAGCCGGACGGACAATCGAGCCAATAGTCTGTGTGCCCAAGGCAAGGTCCACCAGGCCGGCAGCCACGGCCGCGGCTGAACCGCTGCTGGACCCGCCAGGCGTATGCTCCGTGTTTTGTGGGTTGCGGGTTAGCCCAGGTGCAAAGTAGGCGAACTCGGTAGTGGCAGTCTTCCCGGCCAGCAGCATGCCGGCCTTCTTGAGCGCGGTAACACTTGCAGCTTGCGGCCCGCGCAGCAGGCGAGCTGGCAGGCGGCTACCGGCTTGCGTGGGGAAACCATCCACATGGAAAATATCCTTCACTCCGAGGAGCAGGCCGAATAGGGCGGGACGTTTCGTCTGATTTCTAAACATGCGTTCCAAACCAGCTGCCTCGCGCCGCAATCGTTTAAAGCGGCCATCCTCTGGAAGAAAAGCGTGGATACGCGGCTCTTTCTTTTTGTGGACCTCTTCAAATTGGTCCAAACGCTGCTGAACGCCGGTTTTCTTGCGAGCGTAGCGGATCATGGCGTGTGCATTTTCTCGGCAGCCAACCTGGCAGCATCCACAATGTGTTGGTATCCGGTGCAGCGGCACAGGTTGCCTGAAACGGCGGAGCGGATCTCTTCCTCGCTGGGGCTGGGGTTAGCCTGCAAATAAGGCAACAGGGTCATCAAGAATCCTGGAGTGCAGAAGCCGCATTGCAAGCCATGAGCTTCCCAAAAAGCTTGCTGCAAGGGATGCAGGTCTTTTTCATCCGAACTTAACCCTTCGACGGTCATGAGTTGGTGACCTTCGGCTTGCACTGCAAACATGAGGCAGGAGCGTACTGGTCTGCCATCCAGGAGGACGGTGCAGGCACCGCACACGCCATGCTCGCAGCCTACATGGGTGCCGGTGAGGCCGGCCTCCTGGCGCAGGTAGTCTGAAAGCAGCAGGCGCGGCTCAACTTCGTTTCGGTATGCTTTCCCATTGATCGAAAGGTTAATTGAATGGGTTTTGGCCATGAGCTTAGGATCTTTTGATCTGGCTGGCGCGGTCAAAGGCTTTTGCCAGGGCGCGCTCGGTAAGCACCGCCGAGAGGTGGCGCTGGTAATCCGCTGTGGCGTGCAGGTTGCCAAAAGGGCTCAGGTCCTTTTGGCTGGCGATCTGGCCAGCTTCAGTGAAACGCGCGGCTGTTGGCTTTAACCCTTTTAGACCGGCGGAGGCTTGATGGGCTTCCACGGGGCCGTCTCCCACATTAAGGTAAACCAGGTTAGCTTGTTCGCATTTTCCGTCACTTCCAAGGGTAAGCAATGCCGCCACGCCAGCCATGGCATAGTCTCCAGAACGCCGGGCCAGCTCCATAAATGCGAAGCCGGTATGCTTTGGCGGCGCTGGGAATTCGACCGCCACTAAGAGTTCATCAGGTTGCAGGGTGGTAGCAAACAGTCCGGCGAAGAATTCCCTGGCCTCAATCCAGCGCTCGCCTGTCCTGCTCCGGGCGAGCATGCGGGCGTTAAGGGCCACGCAAACAACCGGCAATTCGCTGGCTGGGTCGGCGTGGGCGATGCTGCCACCAACTGTGCCGCGATTGCGGATCTGAGAATGAGCGATGTTGGGTAGGGCTTCGTGCAGGAGAGGGGCATGGGCAGCCACGAGATCATCGTGTTCGGCCTGGGATTGCACCGTCATAGCGCCGATGTGCAAAGACCCATTTTTTTTGATATAGCGCAATTCGTTTATGCGGTTTAGGTCGATCAGCATGGTTGGTTGCGCCACGCGAAAGTTCATGGCAGGGATCAGGCTCTGCCCGCCGGCCAAGGCCTTGGCCTCGTCACCGTGCTGGGCTTTTAAGTCCAGGGCGGCTTCCAAAGAATCAGGTGCGAAGTATTCGAAGGGGGCAGGTTTCATTGCGCTTGAGCTGTTTATTGTAGTCGGGGCTTAATCTGCGGGCAAGCCCACAATGAAAGGCTACTTGCGATAGGCTGCGATGACCTGCGACATGATCGCCAGAGCAATCTCTTCTGGCGTTTCGGCTCCGATCTCAATTCCAATGGGGGCATGCAGGCGAGACAGATGATCCTCACTCAACCCAGCAGCCAGAAGGCGCTGGCGGCGTTTAGCTTGGGTCTGCCGGCTGCCCAGCGCGCCGATGTAGAACGCGGGGCTGGCCAAAGCAGCCAGCAGGGCAGGGTCGTCTATCTTCGGGTCATGGCTAAGCGAGGCGACCGCGGTGGATGAAGTAAGCGAGAGCTGCTGAAAAGCTTGTTGAGGCCAAGCTTGGATCAATTCGTCCGCTTCGGTAAAGCGCTGCGCGCTGGCAAAAACCTTGCGCGGGTCGACGATGACTGTGTGAAAGTTAAGCGTCCTGGCAATGCTGGCGAGCGCTACGGCGATGTGGACCCCGCCGATGATCACAAGAGTGGGCGAGGCGAGCAGTGGATTGACAAACAGCTCCCGGTCTTCTTGCGGCAGGATAACGGCGTGTTTTATAGAGCTTGCGGCTGAAGAATTCAGCAGGCCATGGCTGGCGACGATCGGCGAGCCCTGCTCGTCGGCCAGTTCCTGGGCGCCGAGTTGTTCTGCTGGACCGGATATGACCGTTGTAAGATAACTCCCCTGGTCAGCCTTTAGCCTGGTGAGCAACGGATTGAGCAGAGAGGGTTCAGCCGGTTGAACGAAGACTTCGATCTGGCCGCCGCAAGCCAGACCCACGTCCCAAGCGGTCTCATCGGCAACGCCAAAGTGCAGACGTTGTGGACGTTGAGTCTTAATAACTTCCAGGGCGGCTTGGAACACGGCGCCTTCCACACAGCCACCGCTTACTGAGCCGAGCATACCGCCGCTGTGGCTGACGGCCATTACCGAGCCTGGGCGCCTGGGGGCAGAACCCCAGGTAGAGATGACGGTAGCCAAGGCTACTCGCTCGCCATCTTTTAGCCAGTTTTCCAGACCTGGCAACAGCTCGCGCATCCTGGCTAGCTTTCCAGTTGCTGCTTAACACAATCAAAAAATTGGCCGCTCAGTTTTTGAGCCATACTGTTCATCATGCGCGAAGCCAGGCTGGCAATGGTGCCCATCACGTTCACGTCAACAGTCCAATCCATGATGGTGCTGCCGTCCTCACCATCACGCAGCTTCATCTCAGCTGTGCCTTCCACCACGCTGCCGGGAGCTGTGCCGCGGCCCTTGATCACGGCGCGGGTGGGAGCTTCCAGGGTGACGAATTCGACATCGCCTGAGATGCGCACTTTAAGGTTACCCAAGCCAACAGAACCGGTGCCTTTGTATTTCTTGTTTTCTTCAACGACTTCCATGCTCTCAAAGCCGGGGACGCACTTGGCCACGAAGTCGGGATTTGTCAGGTGAGTCCATACCTTTTCACGGGAAGCGTTCATGGTGGTTGAGCCACTAGCTTGCATTAGATCTCCTATCTACAGAATCATCTTCTATATGCGCATAGCCATAAAGGCTATCTCTTCTGTTTTTATTTATCCTAAACTGCCTCGCTGCAAAACAGTTGGGTGGTTGGCATATATTCCACGGTAACGTTCGGGAAGCAGGCAGGCAATGCGAGCCATGATCTCATCGGTTTGCTGTTCAAGGAATTCGGTGCGACCTTGCTTGGGTAGGGAAGGGATGCTGAATGGCTCTCCCACAACCACGTGGACTTTAGGGCGGCGGAATTTACGCAAGGTTTCTTTTACGACGCGGTCTTCAGTACCGGTAACACCAACAGGGATGATGCTGGCGTTGGTCTTTGCGGCCAGAAAGGCAGCGCCTGGTTTGCCCTGGAGCAAGGCCTCAGACGGACTGCGGGTCCCTTCGGGAGCGATCACCAGGTAACCGCCGCGCTGCAGGCGGCGCAATACTTCTCGCAATGTGCCCAGATCGGACTCGAAGCGCTCTAAAAACAGCAGATCCAGCTGTTTTACGAGCCAGCGAGCAATCCCGATCTGGCGATATTTTTCCGCGACCACCACGATTATGTCATCCCGGCTGGCAAAGGCAATGGTGAGCAGGGCGTCCAAGCGACCCAGGTGGTTGCTAACCACGATAACAGTACCTTCGGTGTTTTTGAGACGTTCTCCGCCGCTAATGTCAAGGCGGGTTATCGAATACGCGAGTAAGGCGGCAACCTTGCGAAAAAATCGGCGCTTGATGCGCAGCCAGAGGTTCATGCGGTCTTACTTTTCTTATTAAAGGTACGATGCAGCTTGACTGGCTTTTTAGCTTGGGTGCGCAGGCGCAGGTTAAGGATCTCTACAAATACCGAAAAACCCATGGCGAAGTAGATATATCCTTTGGGTATCTCTTGATGCAAACCTTCCACAACCAGTGCGAAGCCGATGAGTAATAAGAAGGATAGCGCCAACATCTTGATGGTGGGGTGGCGATCGACAAAGCCGCTGATGCTATCAACTGAAAGGACCATGACGATGATAGCAATGATGATGGCGCTGATCATCACCGCAACGTTATTAACCATCCCTATGGCGGTAATCACGGAATCCAAAGAGAAAACGATGTCCAGGATCACGATCTGAGTGATCACGCTGGTAAAGGATGAATAGACTTTGGCCTGGCGATGGCCTTCAGTCCCTTCGAGCTTATCGTGGATCTCGAATGTACTTTTGCCAATGAGAAATAAACCGCCCACCAGGAGGATCAGATCTTTACCAGTGACCACCTGGTTGAGAAGTGGAAGGGTGAATAGGCCAATAGTAAGCCGCGAGATCCAGGTGATAGAAAGCAGCAAAGCGATGCGGGTCCCCATGGCTAAGAACAGCCCCAGCTGCCTGGCGCGATGCTGCTGCTTTTTAGGTAACTTGCCGGCCAGGATGGAGATGAATACCAGGTTATCGATGCCCAGCACGATCTCCAGGGCAGTCAGGGTGAGCAGCGCGATCCAGATCTGGGGGTCAGTCAGCCATTCCATGCAAACCTTCTTTTAGCGGGATTTAGGGGAATATTAGCAGGCTTTTAGGCGAACAAGCCGATGAGGAAGTCAAAGAGACCCAGAAGATAGGCAGCAGAGAAGGCCACGGTGGCAATGACCACCCAGCGCACCCAACCGGCGCCACGCTTGACAGCCAGGCGCGCGGCAACCCAGGCTCCGCCCATGTTGCCAACGCCCAGCAGCAAGCCAGCCGCCCAATCCACCTGGTCGTTGTTCGCGAAAACAAGCAGCGAAGAGATGGTGAAGACCAGGATAACGAGGATCTTGACCGCATTGCCGTGTACCAGGTCGTAGCCTACCGAAAGCACAAGGGCCGCCAGGAGGAAGATGCCTACACCTGCCTGGATGAAGCCACCATACATGCCAATGGCGAAGAGCACCAGTGCCTGCTGCCAGCTGATTCTTTTCTCCAGCGTGAGCAGTGTGCCCTCCAACCAGCGCTGGGGACGTAACCACATGACGAACAGCATGAGCACCATCACCGCGCCGATGACGCGTTCCATCAAATCCTTGTCCAGGTTGACAGCAATGGATGCGCCAACCAGGGAGCCGAATACAGCTGGAATGCTGAGGATCAGTGCGCCGCGTACATCTAGCACTCCGCTGCGTTTGAAGCTGAGCCCAGCCACGATATTTTGCAAGACAACACCGATGCGGTTGGTGCCATTGGCTACGGGGGCAGGTAACCCCAAGAAAATCAACACTGGAAGCGTGATCAGGGAACCGCTGCCGGCCAAGGTGTTGATGATGCCGGCGAGGAACCCAGCTCCAGTGAGCAGGAGATAAAAGTACCAGGGCATGTTAGGGGGTATGCAGGCTGCGCTGCAACTGCAGCAAAATGTTCACGAAGACTTCCAGGTCGCTACGGGCAGCAAAACTTCTATTGTCTTCAATGGCTGCTTTCGCCAAGTCAAGCCGTTCCTGCAAGGTGGAGATGGTCCCCGCTAATTCTTCGCCCAATTCTGACGCAAGCAGAGCAAGGGTGCGTTCGGTATTGAGCAGGGCGGCGGCCGCCTCATCTGGATGGTTACGGGCTAGCTCATAGCGGGCGCTGTTGGCGTCTACCAGCAGGCTGAGGACCTCGCGTTGTGGCTTTAAAGTTTCGAGGTCTGCCACACTGGCTTCCAGAGTGCTCACCTGAGCCTGGGAAGCGGCCAGCTGGTCTTCCAGCTGGCTGATCTGGCTTGCCTTAGGCGCCAACAGCAGGAACCAGAGCAATAAAACGGTAACAGCGAGTGCTAGCAGGCTAATAATAATGCGGCGGGTCCAGGTAATGAACCTGGATTCTGGGGTTCCCTCCCCAAACATTTCCTTCTTTTGTTGTTGCGGATCAACTTCAGCCATATCGCCTCCGATAAATTTGTAGAAACAAGTGTAATTGTACATTAACCTGGACTAGCTAAAGAAGCTTTAAACGACTAGGTGGGAGTCGTGAGTGGGGTAGTGACAAAAGTACCAATGAAAATCGCAC
>JBBDXQ010000018.1:4888-7960 GCA_040902265.1 Anaerolineales bacterium | reverse complement strand
CCATAGCTGCTGCGGATTATACAACGACCTTCTTCGTCATTGAGCGCAGGGTCTAACCCGACGAATCAATTTCCTACTCGGGAAAAAAACTGCTTCGCTCGCTCGCAATGACAATAAAGAGGGATTGTATCGGTCGCGGAGTGCCCTTGCAAAGGAGGTGGGGCTTGTGGATTGTTTTAGGCGTCGGACGTGTCGCAAGGCGGGGCGGGAGATCGCTCCCCAGCTTCGCATAAGTGGGTCTTGCGCGCAATGACGAATGGTGGGTGGACTTACGCGTCAGACGTTGGACGTGGGACTTTGGACGTCGCACAGATCTTTGCTTTTGACATTCCCAACTTCCCGTGCTAAACTTGCCCCGCTTCACAGCAGACGCTCTCACGCAGGGCGTCTTTTAGTGTCGAGGCTAAGAAATCAAGCAATGGATATCCTCATCACCGGTTCGGTCGCCTATGACTACCTGATGACCTTCCCAGGTCTTTTCAAAGAACACCTCCTCGCAGAGCATCTAGAGAAAATCAGCCTGTCCTTCCTGGTCGAAACCCTGGTGCGCCGCCGCGGCGGCATCGCCCCCAATATCGCCTATAACCTGGCCCTGCTGGGTGGCCGGCCGCGGGTGCTGGCTACCGTGGGCGAAGACTTCGAGGAGTACCGCTCCTGGCTGGAGGGGCAGGGGGTCGATACGCTGAATGTGAAAGTGGTGCCCGGTAAATACACCGCTTCCTATTTCGCCACCACCGATAGATCCAATGCCCAGGTAGCCTCCTTCTACCCCGGCGCCATGGCCCACGCCGCCGAGCTTTCTTTGCATGAGCTGGCCGGCGAAAAACCCGACCTGGTGGTTATCTCCCCCAATGAACCAACTGCCATGGAGCTGTATGTGAAAGAGTGCACCGAGCTGGGCATTCCTTACGTGTACGACCCAAGCCAGCAGATCATTCGCTTTGAGGGACCTGTGTTGCGCCGTGGGGTGGAGAGCGCCCATGCGCTCTTCGTCAATGAATATGAATTCGAGCTGATCAAGGATAAGACCAAGATGACCGTCGAGGACATCCTGGCTCATCTCGAGTTCATGGTGGTCACCCTCGGCCCGAAAGGCGCTGCGGTCTATTTCGACGGCGGGCAGCAAACCGTCGAGGCCGTGCCCACCGACCAGATCCTGGACCCGACCGGCGGCGGCGACGCCTTCCGCGGTGGCTTCCTCACCGGGTACCGCCTGGGTCTCGATTGGGACCTGTGCGCCCGCCTGGGTTCGCTGGCTGCCACCTACTGCCTGGAGAACGAAGGCCCCCAAGCCCATCATTTCACCACCCAGGAATTCCTGGCGCGCTATCGTAAGTTTTACGATGATGGCGGCAAACTGGATATCCTGTTGCATTCCAAACCATCATCCATCCCTAATCACTGATCCCTATTCACCAAGACGGAGTACGCATGGACAAATACGACATCAAAGATAGTTCCCAAGCCGAAGGCGGCCGCCGGCGCATCGATTGGGCCGAGCGCGAAATGCCGGTGCTGCGTTCCATCATGGAGCGCTTCGCCAAGGAGCGCCCGCTCAAGGGGCTGCGGCTCTCGGCTTGTTTGCACGTCACCGCCGAGACCGGCAACCTGGCCCGCACGCTGCAAGCTGGCGGCGCCGACGTGGTGCTGGTGGCGTCCAACCCGCTCTCCACCCAGGACGATGTGGCCGCTTCGCTGGTCTCGCACGACGAGATCCCCGTCTTCGCCATTAAGGGTGAGGATAAGGCCACCTATTACAGCCACCTCAACGCCGGCCTGGACCATAAGCCGCACATGACCATGGACGATGGCGCCGACCTGGTGAGCGAACTACATAAGAACCGCCGAGACCTGCTGAAAGATATCGTGGGCGGCACCGAAGAGACCACCACGGGTGTCATCCGCCTGAAGGCCATGGCGGCTGATGGCATGCTGGAATTCCCGGTTGTGGCGGTCAATGACGCGATGACCAAGCACTTCTTCGATAACCGTTACGGCACCGGGCAATCCACCATCGACGGCATTATCCGCGCTACCAACATCCTGCTGGCCGGCAAGAACTTCGTGGTGGCTGGCTACGGCTGGTGCGGCCGCGGCCTGGCCGATCGGGCGCGCGGCATGGGTTCCAATGTGATCGTTACCGAGATCGACCCCATGCTGGCCCTGGAAGCCGTGATGACCGGCTACCGAGTGATGCCGATGGCCGAGGCGGTCAAGATCGGCGACATCTTCGTCACCGTCACCGGCGACATCAACGTGCTGGATAAGCACCACTTCGAAGATATGAAGGACGGCGCCATCGTGGCCAACTCCGGCCACTTCAACGTGGAGATCAACATCCCTTCCCTGGAGAAGATGGCCAAGGAAAAGCGCCTGGTGCGCCCCTTCGTGGACCAGTACCTGCTTCCGGATGGCCGCGCCATCCACGTGCTGGGCGAGGGCCGCCTGGTGAACCTGGCGGCTGCCGAAGGCCACCCGGCCAGCGTGATGGATATGTCCTTCGCCAACCAGGCGCTCAGCGCCGAATACATGGCCAAGAACGCCGACAAGCTGGAGAACAAGGTATATGGCGTGCCCGAAGATATCGACCGCGAGATCGCCCGCCTCAAGCTGGAGGCCATGGGCATCCAGATCGATACCCTGACCGCTGAGCAGGAAAAGTATTTGAATTCCTGGGAAGAAGGCACCGTTTAAACTATCTTCAAGGATTCAAATTAAAAAGGGACAGGTCACAAACCTGTCCCTTCTTTTTAAGGGTAGGGCCCGCCTTGGCTGGTTCAAAAATGGCTATGCTGGTTGGAAAAGCAATTGCAGGGTGGGGTCCTGCTCTCTCAACGCGAGATACACCCCTAGGCTGACATCCGCCAGTAAGAGATGCTTACCAGTTTGGTGATCAGGTAGGTACAATAAGAGCTTATTGGTTATTTGCGTGGGAGAGAGCAATCAGCTAATATAGGTACGTTGCAGACCTTTAAAGTAGGCGGACTTGGAATGGACTTAGGATCATGCCAAAGCACAATAATCAACTACTAAATCAAAACAAAGAGAAAGAAAAACAGGCTGCGGAGTTGG
>JBBDXQ010000018.1:0-4788 GCA_040902265.1 Anaerolineales bacterium | reverse complement strand
TTCTTGCCAACAAGGAACTTCACTTTCAAAACGAAGAGAAGGAAAAGCGCGCCGCGGAGTTGGTTCTTGCCAACAAGGAACTTCACTTTCAAAACGAAGAGAAGGAAAAGCGCGCCGCAGAATTAGCCCTCGCCAACCAAGAGCTTGCCTTTCAAAACGAGGAGAAGGAAAAGCGCGCCGCAGAGTTAGCCCTCGCCAACCAAGAGCTTGCCTTTCAAAACGAGGAAAAGGAAAAACGGGCCGCGGAGTTAGCCCTTGCCAACAAGGAACTTCACTTTCAAAACGAAGAGAAGGAAAAGCGGGCCGCGGAGTTACTCGTTGCCAACCAAGAGCTTGCTTTTCAAAATGAAGAGAAAGAAAAACGCGCCGCGGAGTTGGTTCTTGCTAACCAGGAACTTCATTTTCAAAACGAGGAGAAGGAAAAGCGGGCCGCGGAGCTAGCTCTTGCCAACAAGGAACTTCACTTTCAAAACGAAGAGAAGGAAAAGCGGGCCGCAGAGTTAGTGCTTGCCAACCAGGAAACTGACCGACACCTGCAAAACATCCGCGCTCTTCACGAAATTGACCGAGCCATCGCAGGTAGTTTCGAAATTGACCTCACTTTGGGCATCATCCTTGAAAAGGTCAAAACCCAGTTAAATGTAGATGCCGTCTCTGTTTTACTTCTCAACCAGCACAGCCAGTACCTGGAATTTTCCTCTGGGCTCGGCTTTCGCGGTAAAGCGATTGAGCGTTCACGCCTGCGGCTAAGCGAGGAATTCGGTCGAAGCGCTTTGTTAAAAAGAAGCACGGTGATCACTAACCTGCTGGAGAAAAACGCCAAGTTTGTGCGCGCTCCACTTATCGCTGACGAAGGTTTTGTAGTTCATATTGGAACCCCGCTTATTGCTAAAGGCCAGGTTAATGGTGTGATTGATGTCTTTCATCGCACGCCGCTTGCGCCTGACGACGATTGGCTGGAACTGCTCAAGATCCTGGCTGGTCAATTAGCTATCGCAGTGGACGGCGCTAATCTTTTCACTGAATTAAGGTCCTCCAACGCGCAGCTGATCGTGGCTTATGATTCCACCATTGAAGGCTGGTCACACGCGCTGGACTTACGCGATAATGAAACTGAAGGGCATACACAACGCGTGACGGAAATAACAATGAAACTTGCCCGCGCCGCGGGAATTAGCAAACAAGAGTTGGAATACGCCCGGTATGGCGCCCTCTTGCATGATATTGGAAAAATGGGTATTTCAGACGAGATTCTTTTCAAGCCAGGAAAACTGACAGACGAAGAATGGGTTGTTATGCGTAAGCATCCCACATTTGCCTTTGAATTGCTCTCGCCGATCACTTACTTGCGCCCAGCTCTGGACATTCCTTATTGCCATCACGAAAAATGGGATGGAACCGGCTATCCGCGTGGCTTGAAGGGCGAGCAAATTCCATATGTAGCGCGACTCTTCGCGGTTGTCGATGTGTGGGACGCCCTGCGTTCATTCCGCCCTTATCGTCAACCTTGGTCAGAGGAGAAAGTGACTGCACATATCAAGTCCCTTTCCGGTACACACTTTGAGCCAATAGCTGTGAGGTTGTTTTTTGATGTGATGTCGGAGATGTAAGTTAAGCTGCAAATAGTTGTATAACTCGATAGCGTACCTAACCATTCATACGCACCTGGCAGCTCATCCCGTCAGGCACCAAATCTGTCTCACCCGATCCAATGCACCCACTGTTCCGGCAGCGGCTTGCGCAGCGCGAGCAGGTGCACCCAGGCTTTACCGTAGAAGATCAGCAGGGCTTCCTTGTAGATCTCCAGGTTGATGCGCACCGGCACGCTCCAGCCGCCGCGCTCCATTGAGCAGTTCGATCAGTTTGCCCCGCAGCGCCTGGTATTGCTCGAAGAGCGGGTAATAACTTTGCATAATTCGGTTCAAGTTGTCTCCTTGGTCAGCGATACGGGCTGCGCGCCGGTGTGCTGCACCAGGTCGGCTGGCGTCAACGGGAAGACGGCGTTTTGGGTGCCCGCCGCCGCCCAGATGGTTTCGTAGGCCAGCAGGGATTGGTCGACAAAAGTAAATGGCAGCCGCGCAAAGCCAAAAGGCGGCACGCCGCCTATGGCGTACCCGGTGACGGAGCGCACGAAGTCGGCGTCTGCCTTACCCAGCGGCTCACCCACCAAGGCTGCCAGGCGCGCCTCGTCCACCCGGTGGGCGCCGCTGGTGTAGACGACCACAGCCTGGTGGCCGTCGTTCGTTTTGAAGACCAGCGACTTGACGATCTGGCCCACCTCGCAGCTGATGGCGGCGGCCGCATCTGCTGCCGTGCGCGTGGTCTCGTTGAATTCGACCACCTGGCCGCTGAGGCCGAGCTCTTGCAGCAGGCGTTGAAACTTGGCGGCAGTAGGATTGGTGGGGTGTTGCATTGCGCGTTTTGGATCGATCTCGATATTATTTGATAAGTTAAGCTAAAGGATTTCTCGGCAGGTTTTAATACAGGGATGAATTAAGCTAGGCGATTCCTTGTCAGGCCTTCAGCGGAATGACAATATTCGCAGACTACGATCTCCTCTTGGCTTACTCCACAATAATTTCCATAAAGACTTGCACGCCAAAGGGTTCGCCGCCCAGGTCGTGGGCTTTCCAGGAGCTGCGGTAGTTGCCTGGTTCCTGCGGGGCGCGGAACTGGATAGTGATGCTGACCGTCTCGCCGGGCTGGGTTTCGGGCAGAGCCTGCCGGTCGATGGCGCCCAGGGCATGGCCGTCCACCAGGTTGATGGAGTAACCCCGGATCCACGGGCAGGTGCCGTCATTGCGCACCTCCCAGGTCTTGTCGATGGGCTGCCCAGCCTGGAAATGCTGGCCATCGGGCACTGTCACATCACGCAGGAACACCAGGTTGTTGTCGCAGGGTGGGGTGGCGCTGGCCGGCAGCAGGGTGCTGGTCTCCAGCACCAGCGGGGTGGAGTTGCCCTGCAGGGTCGGCGGGATGAAGAGGCCTTGGTCTGGTGGCAAGGCGCTGCGCGTGCAGGCGGCTAGCAAAAGCAGGATTCCACCCAGGCCTAATAATAATGAACCCCTGGTCAGTTTCCTTATAACCAGACTTGTTGATTCAAACATAGCCTTCAGTATACATAAAATTTCTAAGCATTGTTTACCAGTGCGCTCAAAGGCATATGGCAGCTACTCCCGCGCAAAACTAATCCTCGCGCAGATTCGGCTCCGCCCTCCTTAGAAATGACAAAAAAAACGGGCGCAGCGCGCCCGTCTCTCTTTTTATTTGTGATCCTGGCTAGGCTTCTACGGGCTCTAGCTGACCGACAGCGTCAGCGTTTTCAAATTCTTGGTCATCGCTCTCAACATACACGCTGGGAGCTTGGGCTAGCGCTTTTTCTCGGATCAGTGTTTCGATGGCCTCTGCCATTTCTGGATGGTCGCGCAGGTAATCCTTGGAGCTCTCGCGGCCTTGTCCCAGTCGCTCGTCTCCATAGCTGTAGAAGGAGCCGCGCTTGTCGACGATCTCGAAGACTACCGCCAGATCCAGCAAGTCGCCGCTCTTGGAGATGCCTTCGTTGTACATGATGTCGAATTCAGCGGTCTGGAAGGGCGGTGCGACCTTGTTCTTCACCACGCGCACCCGCGTGCGGTTGCCCACCACGTCCTGCCCGGTCTTGATGGATTGAATGCGGCGCACGTCCATGCGCACGGAGGCGTAAAACTTGAGCGCCATTCCGCCGCTGGTGGTTTCGGGATTGCCGAACATGATGCCGATCTTCTGGCGCAATTGGTTGGTGAACACCATTGCGGTATTGGTCTGCTTGATGGCTCCGGAGAGCTTGCGCAGCGCTTGTGACATCAGGCGGGCCTGCATGCCCATGGTGGCGTCCCCCATATCGCCTTCGATCTCCGAGCGGGGCACCAACGCGGCCACCGAGTCGATCACTACCAGGTCCACCGCGCCGGAGCGCACCAGGGCCTCGGCGATCTCCAGGGCTTGCTCGCCGGTGTCGGGTTGGGCTACCAGCAGGGTTTCGATGTTGACGCCGCAGCGCGCAGCATAACTGGGGTCGAGGGCGTGCTCCATATCGATGAAGGCGGCCGTGCCGCCGCGTTTCTGCGTCTCCGCTACCAGGTGCTGGCACAGGGTGGTCTTGCCCGAGGATTCCGGGCCGTAGATCTCGGTGACCCGGCCGCGCGGGATGCCGCCGATGCCCAGCGCCAGGTCCAGTGAGAGCGAACCGGTGGGGATGGCCTCGACGGCCATAATCGTGGATTCACCCAGGCGCATGATGGCGCCTTCGCCGAATCGCTTCATGATCTCGTCCAGCGTGCGCTGCAAGGTCTTGAGACGCGGGTCTTGCTCTTCATGATGCCCGTTCTGGGCGTCCGTGGCGTTGTCCTTGTTCTTTGCTCTAGCCATAATTAGTCCTCCGGAAACAGTTGTTCTAATATCAGGGAGATAATAGAACAAAAGGGCTAGTTTGTCAAGGTAAAAAACGCTTCACTACTGCAATACCAGCCAAACAGTCCTCTAGGACCAAATCAAGTCATTTTTTGGAATCCCAATAAGAACTCCAGTAAATTGGCTTGTTGAGGCGAAGCTTAACTGACCTATTTAATTTTATTGGGATTGAGGGTAGTGATATCAAAAGGGATCGTAAGCATTTGCTTACGATCCTTTTTGTCATGCACTAATAACATGGGTTAAGGTTCTACTGTGCTAATTGGTTCTTCGGTATTTGTAGGCGTTTCTGTAGGAATCGATGTTTCTGAGGCTGTGGGTTCTAGCGTTGGTGTTTCA
>JBBDXQ010000017.1:0-8109 GCA_040902265.1 Anaerolineales bacterium | reverse complement strand
GGCGCCGAAGGTCTCGCGCATCTCGCGCGCCCAAATGCGCCGGGCGGCGCGGTACTTGGCGATCTCTTCGAAGAAATCGTTGTGCGCGTTGAAGAAGAAGCTCAGGCGCGGGGCGAAGTCGTCGATGTCCAGGCCGCGCTGCAACCCCCAGCGCACATATTCGAGCCCATCCGCCAGGGTGAAGGCCAGCTCCTGCGCCGCGGTGCTGCCTGCCTCGCGGATGTGGTAGCCGGAGATGCTGATCGGGTTCCATTGCGGCAGGTGCCTGGCGGCGTGCTCCACCGTGTCGGTCACCAGGCGCATCGAAGGCTCCGGCGGGAAGATGTATTCCTTCTGCGCGATGTACTCCTTCAGGATGTCGTTCTGCAGCGTGCCGCGCAGCTGCTCGGGTTGCACGCCCTGCTTCTCGGCAGTGGCGATATACATCGCCCAAATAACCGCGGCCGGCGAGTTGATCGTCATACTGGTGGATACCTTGTCGAGCGGAATATCTGCGAAGAGCAGCTCCATATCCTTCAGGGAGGAGATGCCCACGCCGCATACGCCGAACTCGCCTTCGGCTTCATGGGCGTCGGTGTCGTAGCCCATCAGCGTGGGGAGGTCGAAGGCGACCGAAAGGCCGGTCTGTCCCTGGTTGAGCAAATATTTGAAACGCTTGTTGGTTTCCTCGGCGGAGCCGAAGCCGGCGAACATACGCATGGTCCACAGCTTGCTGCGGTGCAGGGTGGGGTGGATGCCGCGCGTGTAGGGGTATTCGCCCGGCAGGCCCAAGTCGCGGGAATAATCAAGCTCGGCCACGTCCAATGGGGTGTACACGCGTTCGACCGGCTCGGAAGAGGTGGTCACGAAGCGCTCGCGGCGCTCAGGCAGGCGGGCGCGGCTGCTTTTCAGCGTGGTTTCGATCCATTGATCCCAATGCGCGCGCATCGTTTTCAGCTTATTTTTATCGAACATAGAAAGGGATCCTCACGGGGTCGGGCGAATTAATTGGATTATAGCCGATGGCGAAAATCGAAAAAGCAGCATGATAAAATTCCGACGCGAACGGGGAAACCATTCCATGAACGGTTTCCCCGTTTGCAAGCTCCCATCGTCTAGTGGCCTAGGACGTGGCCCTCTCAAGGCCAAAACCGGGGTTCGACTCCCCGTGGGAGCACCATGGAAAACCACAGAGCAAAATGTGGAGTTGCGTGACCCGGCGAAGCCGTGACCAGCGAAGCTGGGTAGCAATCTCCAACGCGACGCCGCAGTTTGGCGTCGCAAGCCCTCTCAAGGCCAAAACCGGGGTTCGACTCCCCGTGGGAGCACTTGACCCGTCAGGAACTGAAACTTGGTTCCCTTATCCTTGCTTAACGCCATTCCAATGACTCGCTTGGCTGAAAGATAGGCGCTTAATGAAATCCGCTGGGGTTAATCAACCCACCTTAAGCGTAGTCCCCGCTACACCTGAGCATTGGCCCGATGTAAAGGAATTCTTCGCAAATATCCCCTGCACTTGCCAATATTGGCGTCAGACCTCCCGCGAGTACGGTCGCGCGTCAAAGGATGAGAGCATCCAGACCTGGCAGCGAAAGCGCCAGGCGGCGCTTCGTTCCCAGCTGGCTGGCGCCACGCCGCCCGGAGTGCTGGCCTACCAAGACGGCCAGCTAGTGGGTTGGTGCGGCTTCGGGCCGCGGGAGCAGATGGGGCGGCTGGTGCGCTCGCGCACCATTCCCAAAGTAGACCACCTGCCAGTCTGGTCGATTGTCTGCTTCACTGTAAAAGTGGGGTTTCGCAGGCAGGGAGTCACCAAGGCCTTGCTGCAAGGCGCAATCGACTGTGCCCGCGCCTATGGGGCTCCCGCTCTCGAGGCCTACCCGGTAGATCCCGGCGGCCGGGGCATTAGTGGCACCTTCGCCTATGTGGGTTTGGCCAGCATCTTCGAGCGGGCTGGCTTCCAGCATGTTGTGGAGACACACGCGCATAGTGCGGGGCTGCCCCGCCAGCTGATGCGGCTCAAGCTTGCCTGATACGCGGACTCCCTTTTTTAATATATACGAAGTCCTGTAAGCGGTTACATTGGCGAAAACCATGGCAACTTCTTGACTTTCTAGCGGCCTGCAGTAGAATTGAAAAGTAGTTGCGAACGCAACTAAATGGTTTACCGGCATTTGCATGGCCATCCCCTACACGGATCTCCGAGAACGTAAACATCCATACCGTCTGATGCATGACGTGTACGTACAGCTGGATTATGGAGACCGCGTGGTTCTAAACCACTACGGACTCACCACCACACAGTATCGATTGCTCAATCTGATCGATCCGGCCAAAGGATTGCGGCTGACCAAACTCAGTGAGCGTTTGCTGCGCTCGAAGAGCCAGATCACTCGCACCATTGTCGCTCTAGGGCAGATGGGCTTGGTGAGATCATTGCATGATGGCAGTGATGGCCGCGCCCAATTGGTGACACTTACTCGCAAGGGGGAGAAGTTGCGCAACCAGGCTAATAAAGAACACGCTATATCCCTGCAGGCTCGCTTCAGCTTTTTGACCACGAGCGAGCGCAAAACGCTCGTCGGCCTGTTGGACAAGCTCCAACACGGCATGGCGAAATATCTGGAGGTTGAATAATGCGTAGCGAAAGGAGGCACTAACGCTAAGCAATAACAGAAGAAAGCGAAAAGAAGAAGAGAAGTTCAAATAATTGTTAGACCTATCTGGTAAAAAGGAAAGTAAAAAAATGAAAAAGACCTCTCTATGGTTAATTAGTTTACTGGTGGTGTCGGGTTTGCTCCTAGCTGCCTGCGGCACTCCTGCTGCTACTCAGGCTCCCGTGGAACCCACTTCAGCGCCTGCTGAGCCCACCGCCGTGCCCGAAGAACCCGCTGGCCCCGCGATCGAACTCGTGGTTTGGGCAGATGAGACCCGTTCCACGATCATTTCCGAGCTTGGCAACCAATTTGCCGCCGACTACGGCATCACCCTGGTTGTGCAGGAAATGGGCTTTGGAGATATCCGTGATCAGTTAGCCGTTGCTGGTCCAGCTGGTGAAGGCCCCGATATCATCATCGGCGCTCACGACTGGCTTGGCCAGTTGGTTGCCAATGGCCTGGTTGCCCCGCTCGACTTGGGCGCCAATGACGGTGAGTTTCTGCCCGCAGCCATTGACGCGTTCGCGTATGAAGGTCAGCAATACGGTGTCCCTTACGCCACGGAAAACATTGCGTTTTTCTGCAATCCCGAACTGGTTGATCCCGCCCCGACTACCTGGGCTGAGGTGATGACCTTGGCTGAAGAACTCGAAGCCGCTTCTGGTGGTGAGACCACCGCCTGGACCATCCAGACAAACGACCCCTATCACTACTTCCCGGTGATGAATTCCTTCGGCGGATACGTGTTTGGAGTAACTGACGCGGGTTACGATGCCTCTGACGTAGGTCTTGACAGTGAAGGCGCTTTGGCTGCTGGAGCCTTTCTGCAGTCTATGGCTGAAGCCGGCTACCTCGTCCCGGATGTGGATTATGACGTAATGCATGCCATGTTCACCGGTGGCCAGGTGGCTTGCATAGGCACCGGACCATGGGCGCTGTCTATGATCCGAGATTCAGGTGTGGCTTACACCATCAACGCCTTCCCCTCTGGCGGCGAGCAAGCTGGCCGCCCCTTCCTGGGCGTGCAGGGCTTTATGGTTAGCGCGTTCAGCGAGAACCTGTTGCTGGCCCAGACCGTGTTGAGCGAAGTGTTCTCCACGCCTGAGTTCATGCAGGCGCTCTACGAGGCGGGCGATCGACCTTCTGCCTATCTCTCCGTGCGCGATGCCGACACGAACGCCGACTTGGCTGCCTTTGGTGTTGCCGGAGCTGAAGGCCTGCCCATGCCAGCCATCCCCGAGATGTCTTCGGTGTGGGAGGCTTGGACCAACGCCATCACGTTGACCATCACGCAACAGCAAGCTGCGGCAGATGCCTTTGAAACAGCCGCCCAACAGGTACGTGACGCCATCCAATAAGGAATCCGAAAGAGGATTAGAATCTCTGCTCTATGAAGAGTAAGAGTTCTGAAGCCAGGGAAGCGAAATCTTCCCTGGCTTCCCTCACCACTTCTCTTCCTCGCCTCGCGTTGCGTTTGGCAGCGCTGGTGATCATCGATTCATTTTCCATAGTATTAATTTACACCTTTATTCATGATGGGCTTTGGCCACTGGCCGCGCTCATCACCTTCACCACCATAGTCGTAAATGTCATAAATCTTTGGGAACGTTTTTTCCCATTGCGCTGGATGTCGGGTGCCATTGCCATCATCCTCCTGTTTGTTTTGTATCCGATCATCTTCACTGTATACACTGCCTTTACAAACTATAGCGACGGCCATCTCCTCACCAAAGTGCAGTCTATTCGCCGCATTGGCCAGGATACATTTTTGCCGGAAGGTGGGGTGGTATATAACTGGACAGCTTTTCGTTCCCCGGATGGAGAGTTTCTACTGTGGCTTACGGCTGCGGATGGCAACGCTTATCTGGGACGGGCGAGTGAACCTCTGACCCTGGTAACGACTGATACCCCTGGCCTTGGCTCTCTGGACGAAAACGGCATCCCAACCACCATTGAAGGTTACACCCGTTTGGGGTTGCCTGATATTCTGCCAATTTTGGATAGCGCATTAGCCCCGCTTGAATTTGGTGAGCCGCCGCTCACGGTGAAAATTAGTTCGATCCGCGAGGCCAGTCAGCTACAGCCGCGTTATGTTTATGCTGAGCAACGCGATGCCATCACCGATTCATTAACCGGCATCACTTACCCGGCCAACGACAAGACGGGATTCTTTGAATCCGCAGAAGGAACCACCCTTAATCCAGGCTACCAGGTAACAATTGGTTTTAGCAACTTTGAGCGTTTATTGGTCAGCCCGGCTCTGCGCGGCCCCTTCGTTCAGATTTTTATCTGGACGGTAGTTTTTGCGGTTGTGTCAGTTGTGTCTACTTTTGCACTAGGCTTGTTCCTTGCTCTGGTCTACAACGATCCCACGTTCCGCGGCCGCAAGCTTGTGCGAACACTGCTTATCATCCCCTACGCCATGCCAGGTGTGATCGGCATCCTGATCTGGCGCGGGATGCTCAACCAGCATTTTGGGGTCATCGCCACCAACATGATCGATCTGATCGGCTGGTCTCCGGGCTGGTTTACTGACCCGATCTGGAGCAAAGTCGGCATTTTATTGGTCAACCTGTGGCTGGGTTTCCCTTACATGATGCTGATCTGCAGTGGGGCGCTGCAATCCGTTCCGACGGATATTTATGAAGCCGCCGAAGTGGATGGCGCTACCCGCTGGCAGAGCTTCTGGAGGATCACGCTTCCATTGCTCTTGGTCGCCGTAGGGCCGTTGTTGATAGCGTCGTTCACATTTAACTTCAATAATTTCACCGTCATCTACGCATACAACGAAGGCCGGCCACCGATACCCAACACCGCCACGCCGGCTGGTTACACGGATATTCTGATCTCGTATACTTTCCGATTGGCCTTTGAATCAGGCCGCGGCGCAGATTATGGCTATGCCAATGCAATCACCATTGTGATCTTTATGATCGTGGCTGCCATCACCATCTTCCAATATCGCTTCATGGGCATGTGGGAGGAAGTTTCAGAAAATGTCTGAACAGGTGATTCCCAAGAAGGCAAGTATCGCCAAACGCATCCGAGCCCTGGCCGCACCGCCAAGGTCATTCGGCGGCAGATCAACGCGCCAACAGCGCCGCAGGCGCCGCGTTGGCCAAATCCTGGTTACCATATTTGTCCTGTTTTTTGCACTCTTTCCCGTCGTGTGGATCATCTCCGCATCGATTAACCCCACATCGAACATGGCCAACCAGGCGTTCATTCCACCCAATGCCTCGGTGGCTAATTTCAATGAGCTGTTAAATGATCCCCTGCACCCGTTCTTTCTGTGGATGTGGAATTCAGTGAAGGTGGCCGCGATTACCTCCGTGTTGGCGGTGTTCATCACTATGCTCACGGCGTACGCCTTCTCGCGTTTCCGCTTCCGTGGCCGCCGCTCGCTTCTGCTGACTATCTTGCTCATCCAGGTATTCCCCAACCTGCTCACCATGGTGGCGCTCTTCCTTTTCCTGCGGCAGATCGGGGAGTATTTCCCCACGTTTGGCCTCGATAGCCATGGCGGTTTGATTATGGTCTATCTCGGCACTCAAATGGGCATCAATATCTGGCTGATGAAAGGTTATTTCGATACGATTCCGCGCGACATTGACGAATCCGCCGCGGTGGACGGTGCAAGTCACTGGCAGACCTTCTGGTCGCTCATCTTTCCACTGGTGCGCCCTGTCTTGGCGGTGGTAGGCGTGCTGGCCTTTGTGAGTACGTTTAATGAATTCATCCTTGCCCGCGTTTTGTTGCGCAGCACCGAACAATTCACCTTAATGGTTGGTCTGTATTTGTTCGTCGATCAGAATTTCGGCCAAAACTGGGGCGTCTTCGCAGCCGGGGCATTGATCGGGGCTGTTCCTACCGTGATCATTTATGCCATCCTGCAAGACTACATTGTCAGCGGCCTGACCGCCGGCGCGGTTAAGGGATAAGTTCCTAGGCTTATCTATCTCCCATTTTCAACTAAGGAAAGCAATGCAAGACATAATCTTCGGCACATTGATTTCCGATGAGCTTAAACTCATCCACCACCGTGCCCACCATTCTGGCCTCCAGCACAATTATGCTATTGACCCAGTCAATCCCAAACCAGATCAGCCTGTAGCTGTTTTCGCTTTGATCGGGGCAGACACTGACTTTGACGAAGTAGTTTGTTATTACACCTTGGATGGGAGCCAACCGATCACATCCAACGGAGTTGAGCCAAGAATAAAAGTTGCAAAATTAGCCCGCATTCATGTGGATTGGGACACGATAACCTGGGGATACAAGGAAACATGGCGCGGAGAGATCCCCGCTCAGCCAGAAGGCACCTTGGTCCGCTACTGTATTGCCGGTCTCAAGAAGGGAATGGCCACAACCTTTGCGGATTGGCCTGACCCGAAGATTCGGCAGGAAGTAGCTACTCGCGCTCATTTCAGCCATACCCCGCTCCCCCCTGCTATGCCCACCGATCCTGCCGCGGGTAAGACCTTCGCATATCATGTCAACCGTTACTCAGTCCCCCAGTGGGCGCGCCAGGCGGTCATCTATCACATCTTCTCTGATCGCTTTCATCCCGGCGACGGACATGAGTGGACCCAAACGGAAAACCTCAGTGACTATTGCGGCGGGACTTTGTGGGGCATCCGCGATCGTTTGGATTACATCCAGGATCTAGGTGCTACCGCTATCTGGCTTAGCCCCACCTGGCCCAGCACCAGCTACCACGGGTACGATGTCACAGATTACAAGGCGGTTTCCCAGCGCTTGGGGGGAGCGCAGGCCATGCAGGCTCTGATCAAGGAAGCGCACGGGCGCGGCATCAAGATCCTATTAGACCTGATCGCCAACCATACTTCACATGAGCATCCCCATTTTGTGGAAGCGTTCACCAAGCCAGACAGCCAGTATCGCGGGCATTTCCTTTTTGACCAGTCTGAGATAGGCTACCGCACGTTTTTTGGAGTTCGCAGCATGCCGCAAGTAAACCTGGCCAACGAGGCTGCCCGCCAATGGATCATCGACATTGCCCGATATTGGCTGACGGAGTTCGAGGTGGACGGTTTCCGCTTGGATCACGCCAACGGCCCTGGCCCGGAATTCTGGACTGAATTCCAAATGGCCTGCAAGCAGACCAATGCGGAGAGTTTTTGCTTTGGTGAAGTGGTAGAGCCACCCAGCGATTACCTGCGTTATACGGGGCGAGTGGATGGCTTACTGGATTTCGCCTTCAACGACACCATCCGCCGCACCTATGCATATGACACCCTTGCCCGCCAGTCTTTTGACAGCTTCCTGGGCCGGCACCTTGAATATTTCAGAAACACGGGTTTGCTATTGCCGACATTTCTGGATAACCACGATATGAAACGCTTCCTCTATATTGCCGGTGAGGATAAGCAAAAGTTGCGCATGGCCGCCGAATTGCAGTTCAAGCTGCCTGGCCCGCCCATCATCTATTACGGCACTGAAGTGGGTATGAGTG
>JBBDXQ010000016.1:0-8224 GCA_040902265.1 Anaerolineales bacterium | reverse complement strand
GACCACCATGGTGGCAGCCTGTTCCTCGGTCATGCCGCGGCTCATCAGGTAGAAGAGCTGCTCTTCGCCGACTTTGGAAACGGACGCTTCGTGACCGATGGTCACGTCCTCAGCGTCAATTTCAATGTAGGGGTATGTATCCGAGCGGGAGGCATCGTCCAGCAGCAAGGCATCACACACCACGTTGGACTTGGAACCCTCAGCGCCTGGGTGAACTTTAAGCAGGCCGCGATATGAAGCGCGACCACCGCCCTTGCTGATGGATTTCGAGGTGATTTTGCTGGTGGTTTTGGGCGCAAAATGGATCACCTTGCCGCCGGTATCCTGGTGCTGCTTGTTCGCTGCGAAGGCCATGGAAAGGATCTCCCCGTGGGCGCCCGGCTCCAGTAAATAGCAGGATGGGTATTTCATGGTCAGCTTGCTTCCCAGGTTGGCGTCCACCCATTCCATCGTGGCGTTGCCATATACGTGGGCGCGCTGGGTCACTAGGTTGTACATATTCGATGACCAGTTCTGGATGGTGGTGTAGCGGAAGCGGGCGTCCTTCTTCACGACGATCTCGATGACGCCGCTATGAAACGAATCGGTAGTGTAAATTGGTGCGGTGCAGCCTTCTACATAATGGGCTTCAGCGCCTTCGTCGACAATGATCAGAGTACGCTCGAACTGGCCCTGGTCGGCCTGGTTCACCCGGAAGTATGCCTGCAACGGCATTTCCACCTTTACGCCTTTGGGAATATACACGAACGAACCGCCGGACCACACGGCTGAATTGAGTGCGGCAAATTTGTTGTCCTCGATCGGGATGATCTTGCCAAAGACTTCGCGGAACATATCCGGGTGGTCGCGCAGCCCATGCTCGATGCTCTTGAAGATCACACCCTGGTCGGCCAGGTGCTTCTGGATATTGTGGTAGACCATCTCCGATTCGTATTGAGCGCCTACACCGGCCAGGAATTTCTGCTCGGCTTCGGGGATGCCCAGGCGCTCGAAGGTCTTTTTAATGTCGGCAGGTACCTCATCCCAGGTCTTACCCTCAGCCTGGGAGGGTTTGGTATAGAAATAGATCTCGTCAAGGTTCATCGTGGAAAGATCGCCGCCCCAGGTGGGCATGGGGCGTTGTTCGAAGTGGCGCAGCGCTTTGAGGCGAAAGTCCAGCATCCACTGCGGTTCTTCCTTCTTCGCTGAGATCTGGCGGACCACATCTTCGCTCAGTCCTCTGCCGGTGCTGAACACTGGCTTGGACTCGTCAATGAAGTTGTATTTGTAATCATCGATGCCGGCCAAGAGCTCGGCGTCGTCTTTATGTTTTTCGATCGTCTTATTTTCAAGTACCATTACTACCTCACATCCTGGCTAAACAGGCTCAGCCTCTTGATATTTTTCGCGGACCCAATCGTAGCCGTGCGCTTCAAGCGTAAGTGCTAGGTCCGGGCCGCCGGTTTCGGCGATGCGGCCATTCAGCAAAATGTGCACTACATCCGGCTTGATGTAGTTGAGCAAACGCTGGTAGTGTGTGATCACCAGCACACCAAAATTTGGGCCGCGCAGGGCTTCCACGCCTTCGGCCACGTTCCGCAGGGCATCAATATCCAGTCCTGAGTCGGTCTCGTCCATGATGGCGATCTCGGGTTGCAGCGTGGCCATCTGCAGGATCTCGGCGCTCTTTTTCTCGCCGCCGGAAAAGCCTTCATTCAGGTAACGGCCCGCAAAGCTGTGGTCCATCTTCAATAGATCCATCTTTTCTTTCAACAGCTTACGAAATTCGGGAATGGGCATGCCCTTGTCCTCGGGGTCCTTGGCCTTGCGGTGCGAGTTGATCGCAGTGCGCAAAAAGTTCGCCACGCTCACCCCAGGGATGGCCACGGGGTATTGGAATGCCAGGAATAAGCCGAGGTGCGAGCGCTGGTCAGGTGCAAGCTCGAGCACGTTCTGCCCTTTGAAAAGCACCTCTCCTTTGGTCACGGTATAGCCCGGGTGCCCCATGAGCGTATATGCCAGTGTGGATTTGCCGCTTCCGTTTGGTCCCATCAAGGCATGCACTTTGCCCTGCTCGATAGTAAGGTCGAGACCCCTTAGGATCTCCTTATCTTCGATGTTTACGTGCAACTCGCGGATGACTAGATCGGACATGGGGCGGATATTCTCCTCTGTTTAGCAATGGCAGACCTGTGCGGCGCCACCAATTATTATTAGTTTTGGAGTTTCTTTAGCGTGCTAAGCAGGCTTGAAACTCCCCTGGCAAGCGCCGTATTTGCGCTTTCGCAGTCTTCAACCAGGGTGTTATTTTAGTCCTGCAAATTATAGCAGGTTTGCCAACCCTGTCAATATTTATGAGGAAATTCTAAAATATTGACGATTAAATTGACGGATGATATACTGCTAGGCATAAATTATGGGCAGCACACGCAATTTAGTTCTCCAACAATTGCTCAGCCAGCAACGTTGCACGATCAACGACCTGGCTGAAGCTGTTAAGATCAATCCCATTTCCGTGCGCCATCACATCGGCAAGCTGCAGGTGGAAGGCTTGGTGGAGTCCTCCGAGGAGCGCCACGGCGTCGGACGACCACGGCGCTTGTACTCCCTTACCGAGGCCGGCCGCGAGCACTTCCCCGCACGCACCATTCGCTTCACCAACCAGCTGCTCTCCGAGCTCAAACAGCAACTTCCCGAAGAGACATATAACCAGCTATTTAGCCGCATGGCCGATACCTTAGCCGCGGAATATGCCGGCGAAACTGACCTGGCCGACCTGGGCATCGACGCTCGCCTGGCGCTGGTTGAAAAGTGGTTGACCAACGAGGGTTTCACCATCCAGGTGGAGCGCCACGCGGACCACATCCTCATCAAAGAGATTGGCTGTCCCTACTTCCATCTAGGCCAGGCCCACAACGAGGTCTGTGGAATTGACAAAGCCTTGATCGCCAAAGTGCTTGCAGTTGACCCCGAACGCACCAGCTGCCTATTGAGCGGCGACAGCCATTGCACATACATGGTCTCGCTGGATGCCATGAAAGAAACTATCCCTAACTAATTGGAGCGAACTTAGCATGAGTCCTGTTGCCTCACAAGACCCCAACAAGCAAGCTATCTGGGAGATCGAAAGCACCCACCCCACCCTCACCGAACCAGTGGAGGCGTCATTGCGCCAAGTCGTGGATCCTGAGATCGGGCTAAATGTGATCGAGCTCGGCCTGGTTCGCAATGTTCAAGTCGACGAAAAAGAAAAAAAGGCGCTGGTTACCATGATCATGACTACGCCTTTCTGCCCTTATGCCCCAGCCATGCTGGAGATGACCCGCCAAAAAGCTGCCGAAGCGCTGAACATAGAGACCACAATCCAAATGGGCACAGAAATGTGGGACCTCACCTATATGGAGGAAGGCGCTGGCGCTGACTGGGGAATTTTCTAAAAATCTGTTGAGGGTTTTAGGTTGAGGGTTTCACCTTGAACCTTTAACCGCTTTTACTGCTTCGGATGAGCTAAAAAGAATTCCAGCATTATCTGGTTTGCAGAAATATCCTGCGTGGGGTCGTCACCGACTAAGCGTTGCCTGGCTCCCGGCCAGGCATGGCCGCCATCCACGATAGTCACCAGGACTACTTCCGTACCAGCTTCGCAATCGACATAGCTATCAATCACGATGTTGCCATCCGCTTGGGTTTCTGTCTCAACCTGCCGGCTGCAGCTGTCCGCCTCAAGCCAAAAATCGATCGATTCCGCAACCGAAAGGTCGACCCGTCTGCCGTCGATATCCTTGAGGCTCACGCCGCCTGCAAAAAGCACATGCTGGTCTTGTAGGCCATGAAAGACGATCACGGAGACCGGCGAGTCAGGTGCCGCGGGCCGGATCTCAAGATCGTTTTCACTAATGCGCCCGCCGAGGCTGCCGGCGATGGGAGCGATCCCAGCGACCTTGTCGGCCAGTTCGGCCCCAGCCCGGTAGGCCATCATGCCACCGTTGGAGATGCCGGTGAGATAAACCCGCTGCGCATCGAGGGAATAGTGGCTTAGCAACCGGTCGATAAGCAGGCCTAGATAAGCAACATCATCCACCTGATTCGCCAGGGCATAAGCGCAACAATGGCCAGTATTCCAGGTGAGCAGGTCGTCCTGTAGGCGGCCGCTACCGTTTGGGTAGGCTACCACGAATCCATATTCATCAGCATCGGCGTCCATTTGAGAATGCCTCTGGATCTGCTGCCCGCTGCCCGCGCCGCCATGCAGCACGATCAGCAAGGGCAGCTGCACGCTCCCGTCGTAGCCGGGCGGGATATGCACGATCACCTTGCGGCTATCATCCGCTTCACCCAAACTCAGCTCATAATCCCCCGGCGGAATTATTTTTGCTTCGAGCGCGAAGGGTGAGCTGGCGGCTGGATTGGTAGCCTCGGCAATTTCAGGCGCGGCAGCCTGGCGGCAAGCCGCCAAGGCGAGGGCTAATAACAAGAATGGCAAGAGTTTTTTCATTAGTTTAATGGGGAATAGACATGCTTCCAATCAAAGTCCGCCCCAATTGTGTAACTCTTATAGAAAAGGATGACTTGTGTAGACCCTTTATTGATAATTACGCAGTCTCGGGAATACTCACACTCGTAGTGTACCTTCACCTTACCGACGTGAGAAACCGTCCAGCCATCGGTCGCAGCTAAATTCCGGTAAAACTCCAGGAACTCGTCATTATTGCTTACCGAAGCAGAATAAGTATAGTAGTCAACTCCGATGCCCCCGCTGTTATACCGAATCATCCCGGTCATCTCGCTGCCCCCTGGAAGCGGCAGACCCAGGTCTTGCGGCAAGGCTAACGCTGCCTCCATGGGCAAAAAGTCAGCGGGCAATGTGATCTCACTCAGTTGGTTGATCGAAGACAAAGTCTGCGTGATCTCATACACCTGATGAAAGTCGCCCTGGGAAGTATTCCTCATGCTGTGCGAAAAGAGCACGTAGTTTCCGTCAACCGCCACGTAGAAATCGCCTTCAATATCTGATTTCACGTTTAATTCATTTGGCGGATTATCTGTTTTATCTAAAATATAGTGAAAAGCGGGAATCCCTTCAAATTCCACTTGCTCGGCGAATTGCGCGCCGACCAGTCCGCCGGTATTGCTCGCTGGTATATCCGCCTGGTAAAGAAGGTTTTGGTTGGCTTGTGTAGAAAGATACCAGTTCCCGAAGTTATTCACATCGTAGACCGTTCCGCCAACCACATAAGTTTTTGTGTCATCAGTTCCAAGGTCAAGCCAGGCGTAAGCGCTGAATGGCTCCCGGATGTATCCAATCGTGGTGTTTATTTCGGTCAGGTCTCCATTGACCGTATTCTTGAGATTGATCGTTACGATGAAGCTATCCAGTTCGCGAATGTCACCGAGCTTGTTAATATCGAAGACTGGGGGCCAGGGCGTTGCTGAGGGCGCCTGTGTCGGCGGTTGAGTGGCTGAGGCTGGGTCGGAGGTGGGCGGTGCAGTGGTCGCCTGGACGGCGGTGGCCGGGACAGCCGTAGGCGCGGCAGCCGCCGGGCTGCAGGACGCCAACATCAGGCTGAGCGCAACTAGAAAGATAACGCCGCATTGACTCGTATTCATAATTGAACCCTCAACTTTTTAGGCGAAATGAGTGACCTTGACGATTCTACCCGACACGTGGTGAGCTTCGCCTTAACAAAAAAGAACTGCAATAGCAGTTCTTTTAGGTCGGGGCGAGAGGATTTGAACCTCCGACCCCTTGCACCCCATGCAAGTGCGCTACCGGTCTGCGCCACGCCCCGAAGAACGACATTATAACCGCAAGAAAGCATTAATCCATTGGATACGCTCACACCCGTGTCAGGTTTGACCACTTCATCGGGGAACCTAACTTGACCCATTAGCGTTAGTGTTTAATGAAGGGTGAAACTATGAAGAGGCATTTTTTACAACTTGGCGCTCTTGTCCTCTTGTCCGCCCTGCTCGGCGCTTGCTTGCCACGTTCGGTGCAGCCTTCTCCCACGGTCGATCTAAATGCATTGTATACCCAGGTCGCGTCGACTCTGACCGCTTCCGCGCCCACCGCCACCCAATCCCAGGTTCCTACACAAACGCCCTGGGTCATCACGGCCACCCATACGAACACTGCCTTGCCCACCAATACCCCCTGGATCGTAACGGCTACATATACCAACACGGCCACACCCAGCAATACTCCACTGGTCACTAATACACCCACTAAAACGCTGACCCCAAAACCAAGCAGCACCCCGCAGGCTGTCTGCAATCGAGCTGAATTAATTGCCCATGTGACCGTGCCGCGTGGCACCTTCATGGCGCCGGATAAACCCTTCACTAAGATCTGGCGCCTCAAGAACACCGGCACCTGCGAATGGAACAATACCTACAAGCTCATCTTTAGCTCCGGCACCAACATGGCCGAGAAAAACAGCTACCTGCTTACCGGGCTCGTAAAGCCCGGAAACACAATAGACCTGGCCGTCGAAATGCGCTCGCCCAAGAAAAATGGTGAATACGGCAGCCAGTGGATGCTTTTTAGCAATAAAGGCGAAACCTTCGGATTAAATGCCAACGCCAAAGGTCCGATCACGCTCGGGTTGCTGGTTTCTAACCAGGTAAATGGTTCATATCGCTACGACTTCGCCGCCAACGCTTGCATGGCAACCTGGAGGAATACGGCCGGCCCGCTACCCTGCCCGGGTAACGCTAGCGGGACACAAGGATACGTGATCCCTACCCTGGCACCGGTGCTTGAGACCCGTCATGAGGATGAACCGGGCTTATGGGTGCAGCCCAATCATGCTGCTAACGGCTACGTACGCGGGATCTTCCCCGAATTCAAGGTAGCCACTGGCGACCGCTTCGTAGCCGCTCTCGGTTGCCATGGGGATAGCCCGAAGTGTCACGTCCGCTTCACGCTGAGCTATATCAACAAGAACGGTGTCGAAAAGGAATTAGGCTCCTGGGAAGAGAAAAACGATGACGATCTGACTCAGGTCGATATTGATCTTAGTTCCTTGGCGGACGCAATCGTACGCTTCGTCCTAAGTGTAGAACCACTCAATAATAATTACGACCAAGCCGACGGTATCTGGTTCCTGCCCTCTATAAGAAAATAACCCCAATACCGTAAATAAATTTGGTGAAAGGCAGGTTATGGTTCTGCTTACCTGCCTGTAACCTTCCCTGGATATGTTCCCCTTTAATTCTATCCAATGCCTTGACAACCGCCATTCCCTCTTGACATAGACCATATGTTCTATTATCCTAAGTCCATAATGAAACACGAAGACTGGGCTGTCTACCGCCGTCAAGCTGAGCAAGGGGGATGGAAGAAGTTCAGTCCGCTACCCAAAACCCAAGCCCAGGCTATCGCCGAATTACGGGCTGAAGTCGACGGGCTGGCAGGCCGCGTGAAGGCTGAACTACTTGCTGAACTACGCATTGAAATTGAACGTTTGATCGCCATGGAGGCGCCTTATGCAAGTCACCACAGTTAAAGTCCCAGGAAGAGTTGCTCGCCCGCACCCACACACTCCTCAAGCTTCGCAATCAGCTGCACTGGATAACCTGCAAGCTGCTATTATTCGCCTCGCCTCCCAACCATCCGTGCGTCCGGGCAGCTCCGCCCAGCGCGACCTCGGCGTTCTGGTGGAACAGGCTTTGTCGGCGTACCGTGAGTATATGAAGACGGTATGAGGGGGAGAACCAGGCCTAAGTTTGTCAAGTTGTACTGGACCTGTGTCTCGTCGGTACAAGTACAACTCATATGGGTCTTGCACAGCGAGCCACCTCGCTGTGCTCACCCGAATCGTGAAGAGGTCATCCTAAGCTGAGCATCATCGGATACATGGCGCGCCTCCTTGGTTTCCCCGCACAAGATCTGGTCAGTTAGGGTGAGCCCGGTATCTCCACCGCGCAAAATAAGAGCTAGATGGCTACTCCCCGCCGAACTTGATGCCTTGGGCCAGGGGTAATTGTTCGCCCCAGTTGATCGTGTTCGTTTGTCGGCGCATATAGGCTTTCCAGGCGTCGCTGCCGCTTTCGCGGCCGCCGCCCGTTTCCTTTTCGCCGCCAAAAGCGCCGCCGATCTCAGCGCCGGAGGTGCCGATGTTCACGTTGGCGATCCCGCAGTCGCTGCCCCCGACTGAGAGAAAACGCTCCATGGTGCGCATGCTGTTGGTGAAGATCGCACTGGAAAGCCCCTGCGGCACGCCGTTATGGATCTGGATGGCTT
>JBBDXQ010000015.1:0-8242 GCA_040902265.1 Anaerolineales bacterium | reverse complement strand
CAAGTAAACGGGGATATCCAGCTCGGCGCCCACCCGCTGACCAAGGCGCCGGGCGATCAGTACGCAATCCTGCATACTGACGCCGGCAATGGGCACAAAAGGCACAACGTCCGCGGCTCCCATACGCGGATGTTCCCCTTTATGTTTGGTCATGTCTATGAGTTCAGCCGCCTTGGCGATCCCCCGAAATGCGGCTTCTTCCACGGCTTCCGGTGGACCAGCGAAAGTGACCACGCTGCGGTTATGGTCAGCGTCGGAGCTGCGGTCCAGCAGGATGATGCCGGGCAAAGACTGGATGGCTTCCACAATGGCCGCCACGACTTCGGGCTGGCGACCTTCGGAGAAATTGGGGATGCACTCGACGATTTGTTGTGCCATGGGAGACCGGGCTGATTATAGCCTCCAGGTGCAGCTAGAAAAAAGTAAATGCACTCCCATGAGAGATATAGAGGGCACATCAACCTTGACCAGAACAGCTAAACAGCAAAGACGTCTTTTAGATCTTTCCGAGTAGTTCCTTTCCAACTTTGGAGCCCACAGCGCGGATAAGATCGCGCCCGGCCTCCACTTTATCCCACACATTCCATAAAAGCACACCTCTCAGATGGCCATTGTCCAGGTAATAGACAACGCCTTTCTTATATGGCTGCTCTTTCCAATCCTCGACTAGTTCGTAGCGCGAGTCCAGGCGACCAACGGCTTCGTAGCCCAGGTCGAACAGGTCGGAGTAGAACATGGGTAGGTGATCGTAAGGTTGCGCGCTGCCTGCCATGTTGCGCCCGGCAGCTTTGCCCATGGTGTTGGTATTGTCCTCATGCTCCACACGCAGGCGGCCGCCGAGCAGATCGTTGGCGAAGTTGGCAACATCGCCAGCCGCGTAAATATCCGCCTGGCTGGTTTGCAGGTCTTCGCCCACCAGGATGCCATTATCCACATTCAACCCAAGTTGCTCCGCCAATTCAACGTTCGGCTCAATGCCAAGTCCGGCTGCCACAAAATCGACTTCCAGTTTTTTACCGCTCTTGGTTTCCACCACCATACCCTGTGTGCTAGGGCGCACATCGGTGACCTTCTCGCCGTTCCATACCTCCACGCCTTTTTGTTGGTAGTACTCGTTCAAATGTGCCACCAACCCGGGCGGGAAGATGTTGGCGCAGATGCCCTTTCCGGGGAAGATGATGGTGACCGGCTGCTGGTTCATAGCCAGCGCCGCGGCCAGTTCGGAGCCGATGAAGCCGCCGCCAATGACCGCGAAACGGCCACCCCTGGCGGCTTGCTCATGCAGCGCCTGGAAATCGTCCAGCGTACGGAAATAGCGGATCAGTCCTTCGCCGAATGGCAACTGGCGCGGCCGGCCGCCGGTGGCTAGCAGTAGCCGTTCGTATTCAAATTGCAACCCCTGGTCATCGGTGACCACTTTTTTATGGGGGTCAATGGTTTTTACGCGCTGATTCAGATAGAGATCCACCTGGTGTCCGGCGGTTTGGCGCCATATATCTTCCAGTTTTTTCTTGCCAGTCCACAAACCCTTGGTAAGCGGAGGTCGAATATAGGGCGGGAAATTTTCCGAACCGATCAGGGCAATACTGCCGGTTTTATCAACGGCGCGGATACCCTGGGCTGCTGAGTCGCCGGCCATGCCTCCCCCTACGATGATGTATTTGTATGTTTTCATTGCGCCTCCGGTTCTATTAAAGCAGACTTATAGAGTAGAAACAAGATGTAAGAAGGATAACGAAGGGGAGCGGGATTCCGAACCAGGTTCGCAATTAGCTGCATCGCCCAGCTTATAATCATCCCACCTAATGATCCCAGCCCACACCCCCTCGCCGCTATCTTTCTTACCTTCCACGCTGCTCTTCGTAGCCGTAGGCTGGGGTGGCTTGTTCACCCTGCTGAACTTCATCGAGCCGCTGCTGTGGCCGCGCTGGCTGTTCTTCTTCCTGGTGGTGGTGGCCTTCACCGGTACTGCGTTGCCCATCACTTCATTTCTCAATCACCGCTTCCCCGGCGAGCCGCCCGCAACCGTACGCGTCATCCTGCGCCAGGCGCTTTGGGTTGGCGTGTATGCCGGTACGCTGGCCTGGTTGATGGCCGGCCGCGTGCTGAACCTGGCCTTGGCTTTCATCCTGGCCCTGGCCTTCCTGGCTATCGAATGGTTCCTGCGTCTGCGCGAACGCGCGCGTTGGGAGCCGTAGGCTCCATTGACCGATCTGGCAAATGACTCATTAACCAATTTATATAGGAAGAGACCATGAAATCCGATCTGCCTGCCCTGATGGAAAACCGCAACCTGGACGCCCTACTGGTTTTTGGTGATGCGCTGCACAACCCCGCCATGGTGTATTTCACCGGAGTAGTCCATGTCACCGAGGCGCTGCTGGCGCTAAAGCGCGGCGGCCAACCGCTGCTCTTCTGCCATGCCATGGAACGCGATGAAGCCGCCGCCACCAGCCTGCAGACGCGCAGCATCACCGACTACAAGTTCAACGAGATCCTGCAAGCCTGCAACGGCGACCACGAGTTGGCTTATGCCCGCCTCTATCAGCGCATGCTCAATGACGCCGGCCTCACCGCCGGCCGGGTGGCGGTCTACGGCCAGCGGGATGCCGGCCGCGCCTTTGGCTTGCTCTCCGCGCTCAGTGAACTGCTGCCCGACGTCGAGTTCGTTGGCGAGTTCGGTTCCTCCGTATTGCTGGAAGCACGCGCCACCAAGGACGTGGCCGAGATCGAGCGCATGCGTCGTATCCAGAAGCAAACCACTGAGGTGGTTGGCCGGGTGGCTGAGTACCTTGGTCGCCAGCATGCGAAGGATGGCGTATTAATCGACAATGATGGCCATCCCGTTACCGTGGGTGTGGTGAAATCCAAGATCAACTTGTGGCTGGCCGAGCGCGGCTTGGATAATCCCCATGGAACCATCTTTGCACCAGGCGCTGAGGGAGGCGTACCGCACAGCATCGGCAGTCCCGAGGCCATGCTTCGCTTGGGCGAGCCTATCGTCTTTGACATTTTCCCCGTGGAAGCTGGCGGCGGCTATTGGGCCGATTTCACCCGTACCTGGTGCATCGGGCATGCCAGTGACGAAGCGCAGGCACTTTATGAAGATGTGCGCTATGTATACCAGACCATTATGGCAGAGCTTAAGCCGGATACAGAGTGCTCTACCTACCAAGCGCGCACCTGTGAACTGTTCAAACAGCGCGGCCACCCCACTATCGCTGAGGACGCAACCACTAAGGTCGGTTTTGTGCATGGGCTGGCCCACGGCCTGGGCTTAGAAGTGCACGAGCGCCCCGCCTTCGGCCGGGACGCTACACCTAACGACATCCTGCACCGCGGTTCGGTGGTCACCATCGAGCCCGGGTTGTATTATCCCGAGCGCGGCCTGGGAATGCGCATCGAAGATGCGATCTTCATCCGCGAGGATGGCAAACCCGAGATTCTGGCCGAATACCCGCTGGATTTAGTGGTCCCGTTGAAATCCTGAACTGACTTTCTTCCAGCATATAAGGACCGCAGCCGGGATTTACGTCCTTCGACGCCTCTCCATCGGTAGAGGCGATTTCATTGGTCTCATACCCTGTTCCCCATCTCCATACTTCCCCATCATCTCTGCCTCCATATCCCCTTATCAACAGCCCGCTGTTCTATAATAAGGACATGGCCCGCCGCAAGAAACTGCAACCTGCCCGCATCCTGGGCATCGAGACCTCCTGCGACGAGACCGCCGCCGCAGTCGTCGAAAATGGCCGCCTGGCGCTCTCCAACGTGGTCGCCTCGCAGGTGGAACTGCACGCCAAGTACGGCGGCGTGTTCCCCGAGGTCGCCTCGCGGCAGCACATCATGGTGATCGATACGGTGATCGAAGAGGCGCTGGCCCAGGCTCACCTCGAACTGGCCGATGTGGATGCCATCGCCGTCACCCGCGGCCCTGGGTTACCGGGCTCGCTTATTGTCGGGCTTAACATGGCAAAAGGCCTGGCACTGGGATCCGGCCTGCCTATGTATGGCATCAACCACCTCGAAGGCCACATTTATTCAGCCTGGGTGCAGCTGGAGCCGCAAAGCGAGCAGGGGGCTCCTTCTTTTCCCCTACTAGCTTTGATAGTCTCCGGCGGCCACACCGAACTTATCCTGATGAGCGACCACCTTAGCTACCAGCGCCTGGGCGGCACGCTGGACGACGCCGCCGGCGAAGCCTTCGATAAAGTAGCCCGCCTACTGGGCCTTGGTTATCCGGGGGGACCCGCCATCCAAAAGGCAGCTGCCGGTGGCGACCCGGCCGCCTTCGCCTTCCCGCGCGCCTGGCTGGACGAGACCTGGAATTTTTCCTTCAGCGGCTTGAAGACCAACGTGCTGCACAAGGTGCGCGATCTGTCAAAGGGACGCCCCATAGAGTTTGACGAAGGCCAACTGCAAAGGGACGCAAGGCTAGCTGATTACTTGCCAGTACCAGATTTAGCCGCAAGCTTCCAGGCCGCCGTGGTGGATGTGCTGGTGAGTAAAACCCTACGTGCCGCCCAGGAATTCGGCGCCCAGGAGATCCTGGTAGCGGGCGGCGTCTCCGCCAACCAGGCGTTGCGCGAAGCCCTGGCGGCCAGCGCGCTGCCCGTGTGCCTGCCGCCGCTGCCGCTTTGCACCGATAATGCCGCCATGATCGCCGCGGCCGGCTACTTCCGCCATGCCATCACGCGCAAGCCGGATGGCATGGACATCGATATCGAGCCGGGCTGGGGCTTGGCACAATAGCGCGTGTTTGAACGGTTTTTTCAATCCATTACTTCCATCACCTCACCACCTGCAACGCAATACTCGCCACCAAACCCACCCAATACGCGAACGTATAGTAGATGAACAACGGTTGCTTGCCGCGCTTCCACAGCAAAAAACTTGAAAGCATGGCCAGCAAAGCCACCACGAACAGGTCCAAACCGATCTCTTCGAAGCCCAGGTTGGCCAGGATGCCGGCGCCCAGGAACAGGGCATTGAACATCAGGATCAAGGTATCAGCCCGCGATACCTTCTCTTTTTGGGTAAATAGCGCCTGCAAGAAAAGCAAGGCCGCATTCACCATCACAAAGCCCGTGAAGAACACCCAATGGCTGAATTCATCGTCGTTGAAAATTACGATGCGACACAGGTCGCTGCTGGAGTCCTCCAGGCAGAAGCGGGCATGCATATAGTTGGTGACTTCGTGATTCCCGTAGCTGGCAGCCAGCAGGTAAACCCCCACGATGAATAATAGGTTGACCAGCAAATGGTTTCGGCCTTTGATCACTGGCGAATCGCCCTCGATCACTTTCTTCAGGAGGTAAAAAGCCACGATGCTGATCAACGGCAGAACCAGCATATTGTTCAGGTCCACCCAGCGCAGGAACTCGTTGGGCAGTACGTAACCCAGGGTCCAGGGACCAAGCCGGTTGACTGAGACCAGGATGGCGAGAACGGATTGCACCGCCAGCAAAGTATGGATGCGTTTCATAGCTCCTCCAAGGCGAATGTTGGGCAGGAGATAGAGCTTACCGCGATTTGTAATTTCTAAGTGAAAAGCCCCACCCCGCGTCGTTCTGAGCCGGAGCTATCCCCGCACAACATTTAACGGGCAGGTCTGAGACCCACACTTACAAAAACCCATTCTGCGAAATGCATGGATCGAGTTTCTTTCCCCCATTCACTGAACAATGCTCCCCTTTTTTAGACAAGTTGAAATCAAGCTGGAGAAAGCTGCTAAAACCAAACCGCACCCGGCTGGCTGCTCGGGTGCGATTCAGTAGTGAGGAGGAGATCTCATCTATTGAGAATATGCTAACCACCCAAGCTAATAAATAGCTAAGATTCGGGTTAGCGGAATATTAAAACGCCCTGACTAGACATCCCAGCCACTGTTTGTGTTTCGAAAGTATGTGCTGCGTCGAGCGTGGCAGCATCCATACCATTAACAGGTTTAGAAATCTGTCCCTACAAAAGCGCTGCGGAGATCTGCGTCGCGCTGATCGGCCCCGCCCGCAGCACCCGCGGCTGCGCCTCGGTCAAATCCACCACCGTGGAAGGCTGGTCGCCAGGCGTCGATCCGCCGTCCAGCACCAGCTCGATGCGACCGCCCAATTGCGCCAGCACCTCTTCGGCACTGCGCGGGTTGGCCCCGCCCGCCAGGTTTGCCGAAGTCACCGCCATGGGGCCGGCCGCTGACAGCAGGGCGCGCGCCACCGCATGGTCCGGTACGCGCACTCCAATGGTGTCATTGGGAGAGAGTACGCCGGGCAGGCTGGGGTGGCGCGGTAGCACCAGGGTCAGCGGACCTGGCCAGAAGCGATCTGCCAAGCGCAACGCCTGCTCACTAGCCTCGGCGACGACCTTCTTCAAGTCACCACTCTCGGCGATCAACACCGCGATCGCCTTGGTCTGCTGACGGCCTTTGATCGCAAACAAGCGCGCCACACTTTCCACGCTGAAGGCCGGCGCTCCAAGCCCGTACACCGTGTCGGTGGGGAAGGCGACCACGCCGCCTGCATTCAACACCTCGAGGGCATGCTGGATGGTGTCGGGTGCATCCGCGGCTATCCTCTCGGTGATCATAGTTCCACCCTTAACAGGCGCGGCAAGCCGGCCAGGTCCGAGCGCACGGCCACCTGCGCATCCGGCCACAAGCCACGCGCCAGTTGCACTACCGCGCCTTCCAGGCTAGCGTCTATCTCTGCCAGGATCAGCGCCTTCGGCGTTGTTTTGGTTTGGGCCTGCTGCAGAAAAGGCTCGATGAAGCGCAGGCCATCTTCCCCGCCCCCCAGGGCGAGCTGCGGCTCCCACTTGGAAACGGCCAGCTCGGGCAGGCGCGCCTCGGGAATATAAGGCAGGTTGGCGCTGATCACATCGAAAGGTCCAGTCAGTTTTTCCAATAGATCGCTCTCTACTAGCTGCACGCGGGCCTGCAGGTGGTATCGCTCTACGTTTGCCTTCGCCACCGCCAGCGCGCCCGGCGAGAGATCGCCGGCCACCACATCCAGATTAGGCGCGTGGGTCGCCAGCGCCACCGGGATGCAGCCGGAGCCGGTGCCCACATCGGCGGCGAGCCGCCGGCCGAGGTGAGCGGCCAGCCAGGCCAGCGCGGTTTCCACCAGCAGCTCGGTCTCCGGCCGCGGGATGAGCACCTCGGGGCTGACCTTCAGCTTCAGGCCAAAGAACTCCCACTCTCCAAGGATGTAAGGCAGCGGTTCGCCGGCCTCCAATCGGGCCAGGCCGGCCTCAAAAGCGCCAGCCTGGGCCACATCCACCTCGGCTTCGGGGTGCGCCAGCAGCCAGCCGCGCTCTTTGCCGAGCACCTGCGCCAGCAGCACCTCGCTGTCCAGGCTGGGGTTCTCGCTGCGGCCAGCCAAGCGCTGGCGGGCGGCCAGCAGCTGCTGGCCGATGGAGCGCTTGCTTGTTTGGGTGGCTGCCATTCCCGCGATTCTAGCAGAGCAATCCAACCCGATAGGCTCAGCCGTTGGGCTTGGGACTTTGCACATCTTGTGTTCTAATGCGGCTCGTCATATTTCGCTTAAGAGGAGATCAGACCCATGCCATCGCTATATGAAGTGCTCAGATACATCCATGTGCTTGCCGGCTTCTCGTTCCTGCTGGGGCATGGAGGGTCGATGTTCGTCGCCTTCCAGCTCAAGAAAGAGAAAGAACCCGAACGCATGAAAGCCATGCTGGATATCTCTGCCGCGGCCTGGCCTACCATGATGCTCTCACTGGTCGCGTTGCTGCTGGCCGGTATCGGCCTGGCCTTCCTAACCTCCGCCTGGGGCAGAGGTTGGGTCTGGGCCTCCTTAGTGCTTTTGCTTGCCCTCACTATCTGGATGTTCCTCCAGGGGTCAGGCGTGTATCATCCCCTGCGTAAAATGCTCGGCATGGAATGGATGATCCAGGGCAAACCTCAGCCGGTAGAAAAAGCCCGACCGCTGGCCGAGATCCAGGCTCATATCGCCAAGACCCGCCCGCGCGAGACATTGATCATCGGCATGGGCGGCTTCGCGCTGATCCTTTGGCTGATGATGTCCAAACCGTTCTAGAGATAATAAAAAACAGGCGCAGCCAGCTGCGCCTGTTTTCTATCTGGAGTTTGTCCACGTCAGGGAACGTAGATGGGGCTGCTGAGCACCAGAAAGAGGCCGCTGTCGTTCTCGACGAGGAACTCAAATTTTGACACGGGCGGCATGATCGTTTCGTCTGCCCCGCAGCATGGACCAAGCACGAAAAGCGA
>JBBDXQ010000014.1:0-49138 GCA_040902265.1 Anaerolineales bacterium | reverse complement strand
GTCACCCCCACCCGCGAACTGGCCGAGCAGATCCACGAGACCGTGCGCGGCCTTGCCGCTGGCACCGGGCTGCGCTCGACCACGGTTTACGGCGGTGTCGGAGCCAACCCACAGATCAAAGCTCTGCGCTCCGGAGTGGATATCGTAGTGGCCTGCCCAGGCCGCCTGCTGGATCTGGTTTCGCAGCGCGCCACAAAGCTGGACGGAGTGGAGATGCTCGTTCTGGACGAAGCGGACCGCATGTTCGACATGGGATTCTTACCCGATGTGAAGCGCATCCTCAAACTGCTGCCCGCCAAGCGCCAGAGCATGCTCTTTTCAGCCACCTTCCCCAGAGAAGTAGAAGCACTAGTGCGAGAGTCTCTGAGCAATCCCAAGCGGATAGCGGTGGGAATCAGCGCCCCGGCGCACACCGTTTCACACGCGCTGTACCCAGTACCCGGTGCTTCCAAAACCCGGCTGCTAGTCGAACTACTCAAGCGCACTGATACTAATTCCGTGCTGGTCTTTACCCGCACCAAGCACCGCGCCCAGAAGTTAGCGCGCCAGGTGGAGCAAGAAGGCTTCAGTGTGACCAGCTTGCATGGTAACCGCAGCCAGGGCCAGCGCCAATCTGCGCTTAAGGGCTTCAAGGCCGGCCGCTTTCAGGTAATGATCGCTACAGACATTGCTGCCCGCGGCCTGGACGTGGAGAATATCTCACACGTGATCAACTACGACATGCCGGATACCACCGATGCTTATATCCACCGCATCGGCCGCACTGGCCGTGCCGAACGACTAGGGGATGCTTATACCCTGGTGACGCCAGAAGACAATAGCGCTCTGCGTGCTCTGGAAAAAGTGATGGGGAAACCGATCGAGCGTCGCAAGCTGGATGGCTTCGATTACGGGGCTGCACCATATGCCGCACAACGCGAGCCCGCCTACGCTGCTCCGGCTGCCCGTCGGCCGCGCAACAACCAACGCCGTGGAGAAACATACGCCAAGCGATTGGCGTCGTATCGCTAGGAGCTTGTTTAGTTACGAGACAGAGTAATTAATTACTACCAAAATTGGTTGTAAAGTGCGGAGAATGTTCTCCGCACTTTTGGTTTAACTTTCTACCCTTCAACATTCATTTATTGTTACTAGTACCCAATGGTTTATACTGCGAGATAGCCCGAGTAAGACCCTGTTATTATGCCGAACTGAGTGCCGAAGCCTGAGGGGATTAGTGCTTCCGCTAAGATCGCGGCGCGGACCTGTTTGCGGGTGGCGCCAATGGCGCACAGCATGCCGATCTGGCGAGTGCTCAATAACTCCGATGCCCAGCGTGTTCACCATGGAGATCAGCGAAGGGATAGCCAGGAACAGCAGCATAACCCTCAGACTGCTGAGGGGCTGCCTTGAAGAGTTCCAGGTTCGGGTCGATGTAAGCTCTCCCATCCCCTAGCGCCCAGAGATTGTGTGTGAAACCACCCCATAAAATCTTTTTGTTCTTGACTTTTTCGCACAGATGGTCTATTATAAAAATCAGCCGGTGAGTGAACGGTACCAAGCACCGGGCGGTGTTCGCCCGGGAATCTAAACTAAAGCACTCATCCGAAAAGGAGCCCCATTACCCAACAACTGCATAGCAAGGCTTTCACCTGTGTGCTGGCTGTATCGCCAGCAAATTTTACGCGTTGTAATGACCAAACAACAAGGAGCTAGTCATGTCATATCACAAAATAACAGTCGTAGGTAACCTGGGTCGTGACCCGGAAATGCGCTACACCCCCGCGGGGCAGGCCGTCACCAACTTCTCCCTGGCTTCAAACCGCCAATACACCAGTTCCAATGGGGAAAAGATCAAAGAGACCGTGTGGTTCCGAGTCTCTGCCTGGGGCAAACAGGCTGAGATCTGCAACCAGTATCTGAAATCCGGCCGCCAGGTGCTGGTGGACGGCCGCATTACCCCGGACAAAACAACCGGCGGCCCGCGCATCTGGACGCGCCAAGATGGCACGTCGGCAACTTCGTACGAGATCACGGCCGAGCGCGTGATCTTCCTGGGCCGCGGTGATGGCGATGACGGGGGTCAGACCGAATACCAAGGCGCTCCCGCTGAACCAGACAGCATGGTTGAAGACGAGATCCCGTTCTAACCTGATCACATAGCGAGCGAAGCAATCTCCTTTATGTTTGGGAGATTGCTTTGTCAGCTTTTGCTACGCTGACTCGCAAAGATAGTCGGTAAGGAGTCCAATGGCTGACCCAAAACAAACACCTAAAAGCGCGACGGGGAAACCTGCCATCCCACCTCGCCCTCGCTTAGTGCTACCCGTTGGGCAGGATGCGATCTACAGTAACGTAGTGCGTATTTCCCACTCTCCCTCTGAACTGGTCTTCGACTTCGGGAGGATGCTGCCCGGAGAAGTGGATGTCTTTGTCAAAGCCAGGGTGATGATGTCGCCGCTGAGCGCCAAGCTGTTACAGCGAGCCCTGGCCGACAACATCGCCAAGTACGAAACCACCTTCGGTGAGATAAAGGTCCCTCAGGGTAAAACCCTGGCGGACGACCTCTTCCATTCATTACAACCGCCCGAACCCCCGCCTGCCCCGCCGAAACCGGAGGGTTTGGCATGAGTCACCTGGAGAAGATCGCGGAAGGCATCCGTGCCAACTTCGACGCCCAGACCGCGGCGCGCGATGCGGCACTGGCGCAAACGCGCCAACTTACCCGGCATTGCGCCCAGGCCATCCGTGCCATCCACCGTGACGAGCGCGACAACGCCGCCGCCGAACTGGATGCGGCGCGCCAGTTGGCAGTTTCTCTGGTAGCAGGTCTCAAGCATTTCCCCGATCTGTACTTTGCTGGATACACCCAGGACGCGCTCAAGGAATACGTCGAGGCCAGCCTGGTGACTGCCCTGGTGCAGGGCAGTCCGATCCCTGGCCCGGCTGACTTAAACGTTGAATCGTCCACTTATCTACAAGGGTTGGCTGAGGCGGCGGGAGAACTACGCCGCCGCTGCCTGGACATCTTACGCCATGGCCATTCGGATGAAGCCGAGCGTTTGCTGGGCGAGATGGACGAGATCTACGCGGTGCTGGTGACCATGGACTATCCCGATGCGGTCACTCGCGGCCTGCGCCGCCTCACCGACATCTGCCGCAGCCTGGTGGAACGCACCCGCGGCGATATGACCATCAGCCTGCGCCAGAAAGGGCTGGAGAACAGTCTGCGCCGCCTGGAAGAGCAACTGGGAAAAGATAACAAACCTGGCAGCGCGTGACGACGATGTTCACTTTAGAAGGTCTGCAAATATGAAAAACGGCCAGATTCATCACGTTGAGATTTATGTTTCTGATATCGCAATTTCCTCGGAGTTTTGGGGATGGGTTCTGGCAAAACTAGGCTATGAAGAATATCAGGCGTGGCCGCAGGGGAAGAGTTGGACAATGGATGGCACTTATATTACGTTAGTGCAAGTCGAAAAAGAACACAAGGTGCCTCCCTACCATAGGAAGCATGTTGGGTTAAACCATCTTGCCTTCGCGGTAACAACAGAAAAGCTTAACCAGCTAAAAACTGAGCTGCGGTCCAAAGGGGTTGGCCTACTTTATGAAGAAGAGAACTTTAAAGATAAACTATTTTTTGAAGACCCGGATAGGATAAAAATCGAACTTGCTAACTATTGAAAGTTGCACTTCTCAGTTAGTAGCTTTCTCGGGACATGCTTAGTGGACCGGCGCTGGATCAGGGCTTCCGAAATTGGGGAGTACCTCTACTGTCGGCGCGCCTGGTGGTACCGGATGCAGGGAGCGCAGAGCGCTAATGCGTTGGAGCTAGCCCTGGGCGCTAGGCAGCACGCCAGCCATAGCCGCAGCCTGCGCGTAATGGTCTGGGTGCGCTTGATAGCCATCGCTCTGCTCGTGGCTTCTATTGTGATGTTGTGGATGGAATTGATGTAGAAGAAACTGGAGATTAAATGTCTATTACCCAGTTTCTGATCTATATCTCCAAAGAACCTCCCTAACTATGTTTATTTTCTTTTCCCTCTCCCTCTTCGCATTCGCTCTCCTTCTCTTGTGGTTCTCTATACGACAACGCCGTAGACTGGGAGTTCCGCAAGGGCGCGTTTTATATGAAGATAGCGGTGATCAACGGCGGCTGGTGCAGGCATTACTAGCCGAAGACCTGGACCTGGTGGGCAAACCTGACTACCTGATCAAAGGCAGGCAGGGATTGATCCCAGTGGAAGTGAAGACGGGGAGAACTCCGGCACGTCCATTCGAATCGCATATATTCCAGTTGGCCGCCTATTGCGCTCTGGTGGAGCGCAACTTTAATCAGCGTCCCGCTCATGGGATTATCCGTTATCCCCAGCGAAGCTTTACCGTCGAGTTCACCCAGGAGCTGGAGGGCCAGTTGTTGACCCTATTGGCGGAGATGCGGGCAGCAATCCGTTCAGGAGAGATGCACCGCTCGCATGACGTGGCCGCCCGCTGCCGCGCCTGCGGTTATGTCCAGCTGTGCGAAGAACGCCTGGGTGGCTAACGGCGGTAAGATTAAGTATGTCAAAGACCCAGAAACCGGCTTTTAAGCAGATCGCGGTGCTCTCGCGCAGCTCAGAAGGGGACCCGATGGACGAAGCGCGCCAGGTGGCTGCTGCGCTTGGTGAGTTAAAGCTCTCAGCCAGCGCTCTGTATATGCACGATGAGTCCGCAACCCAGCGTGTAAAAGCCGGGGAATTCGACCTGGTGATCGCCGTAGGGGGCGATGGCACCATGTTGCGCACCGGACAGTTGTGCGCGCCGCTGGGTATCCCTGTATTAGGGATCAATGAAGGCCACTTTGGCTTTCTCATCGAACTGGAACGCGATGCGTGGCGCGAAGCCCTGCCACGGTTGGTTAGCGGCGATTACCGCTTGGAAGCGCGCATGTTGCTGCATGTAGAGTATTGGCGTGGTGGCCAGCAAGTGGGGACCTGGGAAGCACTGAACGAAGCTCTGGTAGGCCGGGGCCGCATCGCGCGGCCGGTGCATTTAGCTGCCAGCCTGGACGGCAGCTCCCTCACCACATATGTAGCGGATGGCCTGATCATTGCCACCGCTACGGGGTCCACCGCATATGCCCTGGCAGCGGGCGGCCCGGTATTACCACCCACCTTGCGCAACTTGGTACTAGTGCCGGTGGCAGCCCACCTCAGCCTGGACCGAGCCATCGTGCTCTCGGAAGGCGCTGCCATCCGCGTGGAACTGGCGCGGGGTGACGAGGCGCTGCTGAGTGTGGACGGCCAACAGTCCATCGACGTGAGCCTGGGGGATTGGGTGGACTTGCGCGCCAGTGAACACAGCCTGCACTTCCTGCGCTTCCATGAACCCAGCCACTTCTATACACGCTTGTTGCGCATAATGGACAACAATCCATCTATAGGTAACATAGTCGAATGAACGAAACAGCTGCGACGTATTGCGCCAATCATCCCAGTACGGAAACCTCCCTGCGCTGCAATAACTGCAGCAAATATATTTGCCCCAAGTGCGCAGTGCGCACCCCCACTGGCTATCGTTGCAGGGAGTGCGTGCGCGGCCACCAAAGGATCTTTGAAACTACTAAGGTGCAGGACTACTTCGTGGGGTTCGTAGTCGCGGTGTTGCTATCCACACTGGGAGGTCTCATTGCCGCTCGTATCGGGTTCTTTACCATCTTGTTAGCGCCTGCGGCCGGCAGCATCATCGCCGAGGTGGTGCGCACGGCTACCGGCCGCCGCCGTTCGCCCAGATTGTTCCTGTTGGTGGCAGTTGGCGTGGCCGCCGGCGGCGCTATCTATGTCATCCCACCTTTGCTACTGGTGCTGGCTGGCAATGTGCAATTCCTGCTACGCTCTTTGTGGCCGCTGCTGTACGTGGTGCTGGCCACCTCCACCGTGTATTACCGATTCTCGGGCATCCAGATCGGGCGCCGCTGAGCATGCTGACCGAACTGCGCATCAAGAACTTCGCCATTATTGAAGACCTCTCGCTCGAACTGCGCGAGGGGTTGATCACATTGAGCGGCGAAACCGGAGCGGGCAAATCCATCCTAGTGGATGCCGTGGAGACCTTATTGGGCGTCAGAGCGGATACCAACTTGATCCGCAGTGGGCAGGAACGCGCCAGCGTGGAAGGTACCTTCAGGATCCCCACAGCGATCAAAGCCGAAGTGCACGCTATCCTTCAACGCGAAGACCTACTGGATGATCCAAATTACCTTAACATGCAGCGCGAGTTTCGTCGCGAAGGCCGCAACGTGGCGCGAGTCAATGGCCGCCCGGCTACTCTGGCTCTAGTAAAGGAATTAGGTGAACTGCTGATCGACCTGCATGGCCAATCGGAACATTTGTCCCTTTTGCGCGTACCCTCCCACCGCGGCTTGCTGGACCGCTACGCCGGTGTTGAAACTCAATTGGGGGACTATCAGGCGACCTACGCCGAATTGGTGGAAGTGCGCCGTGAATTAACCAATCTGCGCGCGGCTGAGCAAGACGCCGCCCGGCGGGTGGAGCTGCTTACCTTCCAGGCTCAAGAGATCGAAGCCGCCAAGCTGCAAATGGATGAAGAGCAGACCCTCAAAGACGAGCGCACCCGCCTGGCTAATGCCGAATCCCTGGCGACCAACGCCAACCTGGCGCTGGCCGCGCTGGATGAGAACGACACCGACGCACCCTCCGCTTCTGACCGGTTGGGCGCTACGTTAACCGCCCTGGGGCAGTTGGCTAAGGTGGACCCGACCCAATCTGTGCTTGAGGGTCGCGGGCAGGACTTATTCGATGGCATCACCGACCTGGCAGGCGACCTGCGCGCTTATCTGGAGCAGATCGAATTCAACCCCCAGCGTTTGGAGGAAGTGGAAGAACGCCTCGCTTTGTTGCAGGATCTCAAACGCAAATATGGGGAAACCATTCCCGAGATCCTTGTGTTCGGTGAACGGGCGCGCAAAGATCTGGACAATATCAACCACGCTGAAGAGCGCCTGGGCGAACTGGAAAGCCGCGAGGGTCGTTTGTTGGAGAAGTTGGCTGGTGAAGCTGCAGCCCTTTCAGCCGGGCGGCATACGGCCGCAAACCAATTGGCCAGCGCGATCGAAACAGAATTGGATGACCTCAAGATGGCCGCGGCTCACTTTGGTGTGGATTTTAAAATACGCGACGATCCACAGGGTTTGCCAATGAATGGCGCGTTACTGGCTTTTGATTCCCTTGGGCATGAGACCGTTGAATTCCTGGTAGCGCCTAATCCCGGCGAAGGGTTGAAGCCGCTGGTGAAGATCGCTTCCGGCGGCGAAACGGCCCGCCTGATGCTGGCTTTGAAGAACGTGCTGGCCCGCGCCGACCAGACCCCCACGCTGATCTTTGACGAGATCGATCAGGGTATCGGCGGCCGGGTAGGAGCGATGGTGGGTGAAAAACTATGGCGACTGGCGCGGCAGCACCAAGTTTTGTGTGTTACCCACTTGCCCCAGCTGGCTGCATATGGTGACCAGCACTTTAAAGTTGAAAAGATCATCCGGGAGGGGCGCACCATCACCACTGTAGTAAATTTAGAAGGCCAACCGCGTGTACAGGAATTGGCCAACATGCTGGGTGAGATCAGTGAGGGCACTTTGCAATCGGCCCATGAAATTTTGGAGCTTGTGCGCGCCACCACTACTGCACCCTGACCGTGTTATAAATGTAGTACGCAGCCATTATGCTGACTCTATTATTCGCTCCTGATCCAGACGAAGCTGCAATCCTCACCTTAATCCTAGAGCGGGCAGGTTTTGAAGTGCGCCTGATCTCGGAAGCTGATCGCGTAGCGCAAGCCTGGCAAGACCGCCCGGTAGAATTGTTTCTGTTTGCTTTTGTAGAAGACAAGGCACTCACCCCCGAATACATCAGCCAATTACGTTTGGAAAACCAGGCGCCTATCGTGTTGTTATTGGAGCGCAATGATGAGCGTCGCCAGATCATGTTGATCGAAGCAGGCGCTGACCTGATTTTCGCACGGCCCTTCAGCCCGCGGCTCCTGGTGGCTCAATTGCGCGCCTTGATGCGTCGCAGCTCCGGCCTGCCCTACTTCAGTTTGCCGGCTCTCAGCCAGGCGGGCGTTACGCTGGACCCATCCAAGCGCAGTGTGCAAGTGAGCGACCGGGCTGCGGCACGTTTGACCCAACTGGAGTTCCGTTTGCTATATGCACTGATGACACACCCCGGCCGGGTGGTGCCATCCGAGAACCTTGTGGAGTACGTGTGGGGCTATGGGGGCGAGGGTAACCAGAGCCTGGTGCGCGGGCTGATCAGCCGCCTACGCAGCAAGCTGGAACCTGACCCATCCAGCCCGCGTTACATCCTCACCGAGGCTGGGATCGGATATTTCTTTGAGCCTGAACCGGACCAGCAGAGGCTTTTCCCTAAAACTGAAACACAATTTACATAGCTTTTCAATACTTTTTACTGCTTTTATAGGTAAAGTTCCGCTTGCGATGACAATTCCACGCTTGGAAGGAAATTGTATTAATGACTGAATCCGTATGCCCCTCTTGTGGAGCCAAGCTCACAGTGAAGGGTGCTCCCAAGATCGGTGCAAGGGTCACCTGTAAATCATGCGATACGGAAATCGAGGTAGTCTGGCTGGATCCGTTGGAGCTGGACTGGCCGATGGACGAATATGAGGACGAGTTGGAAGACGAATTCGACAGCGCGTTTGAGCAGGAGGAGCGGGGTGGGGATTAGGTCTGTAGATTGAAATTAGAAAATTAGTTTGCCTGATTTGCTAACCACTGCTAGACCACAGTTGCACTGTGCCTTTTTTGTTGTTTCATCCACCATCCTACGATCGTTTTCAGCTTGTTTCGTGTAAGCCGTAACTCGTCGTTAGCTGCCCCCCAAATATTCGCGCAGCTGGTGGCTGCGGGTGGGGTGTCGTAATTTGCGCAGGGCTTTCGCCTCGATCTGGCGGATGCGCTCGCGGGTGACGTTGAAATACTGGCCCACTTCTTCCAAGGTGTGGTCCTTGCCATCCACCAGGCCGTAGCGTAGCTCCAACACCTCGCGCTCGCGGTCAGTGAGGGCGGCCAGCGCGTTCTGGACCTGCTCGCGCAGCATTTCGCGGGCGGCTGCGTCCATGGGGGCCAGCGCATCTTCGTCTTGGATGAAGTCAGCCAGCTCGCTGCCGTCTCCCGCTCCCACAGGGCTCTCCAGCGACATGGGTTCCTCGGCGCTGCGCAAAGTTTGCTCCACCTTGCTGGTCGCGCGTACCCAACGGCGCCGCAGGTCGGCGGGGAAACCCTCGTCCCTCTTAATGCCTTCCCTGATGGCAATCACATCCGCTTCATCGAGGAAGCCGCTCTCCAGCGCCAACTCCTCCAGGCTGGGATCGCGCCCCAGGCTCTGGGTCAGCTCGCGTTGCAGGCGCATCAAGCGTTGGATCGACTCCAGCAGGTGCACCGGGATACGAATGGTGCGGGCCTGATCGGCAATTGAACGGGTGATAGCCTGGCGGATCCACCAGGTGGCGTATGTGCTAAATTTGAAGCCGCGTGTAGGATCGAACTTATTCACAGCCCGCAGCAGGCCAATATTACCTTCCTGGATCAGGTCCTCAAAGGAAGAACCGCGGCCTACATAACGTTTGGCGATGCTGACTACCAGGCGCAGGTTGGCGTTGATGATGGCGATCTGGGCTTCCATCGAGCGGGTTTCCACCGCCGCCATGGCGACAAGCAATTCTTCGTTGGAAGGCAGCATGCCGGCGAAAGTGCGAGGTGAAAGCAGGTCGCCGTGGCTGTCTAAATGTTTTTGTAGTCTTTCCAACAGTTCGATGGGCAGGACGTAAAAGCCCATGAAAATAATGAAAGCGCTGCGCGCCACTGCATTCCAGTGCTCATCCTTGCCCCACAGGCCGTTATCCAAATAGCTGCGCATGTAGGAGGGTATTTCGATATCCCAAGTGCGTTGCAGGCGCACCGCTTCTTGCAGGATGGGGAGCAATTCGGGGACGGCATAGCCTCGCGCGCGGCTTTCTTCGTTCACCCTCTCGCGAGCCCGGATCAATTCCGCATAGATGGCACGATAAATGGAGCGCGGTTCCGCATTGCCGCGAATAGCCACGGGGTGCTTCTTCTGGATGGCATGCAGTCGTTTAGCCGCATCTACTCGAGTGGCCAGCCAGTGTTCGCGGTCTGTATTGAGCAGACTGACTAACCCGATCTCTTTTAGATAGAGGCGAACCGGGTCGTCCCCCATTTCGCCCGAGATATCCCGCTTGTCCCGCACGCTCTGTTCGAGCTTCTGCAGGTCATCGCGCAGGGCATCCAGAACCTCTTCATCGTCTGGCAATTCAGGGTTTAGCTCGATCTCTTCCGATACAAGCTCCTCCTCGGGAGCCTCCTCTTCGAGTTCAGTTGGTTCTATGGGTTCTTTACGTCGCTTCTTCATTTACGTTGCGGTAGGTAAGTTGCGCCCAAAGGCCAGGGCTTTATCCAGGCGCTGCAAGGTCAGAGTGTTTTGTACCATCACTTGAGCGTATTCGCTGGCCTTCAAATCGCCTTCATCTTGGGCGGTTTCCTGCAGGAAGCGCATTTGCTCGTTGGTCCTGCGCAAGGTTCGTCGGCGCAGCTGCAGAATACCGCGCAGCAGGTCCTCAAAAACGCGGTCGGTATTAGGATCCAGCTCTTTGCTATTCACCAGGAGCTCGTCCGCCCGGTCGAGCAGAGGCAGCGGCAGATTCTGCAAAGTGTAGCTGGATGGCTCAACCAGGTCCTGTTCAAGGGCTTCCAGCGAAAGTCGGAACATCTCTTGGAGGTCAGTATGTTCAAAGTCGTTTGAAGACAAGCGCGGCAAGTTAGCCTCTTGCAAGGCGCGGTTAACCCGATAGAGCAGGTCTGGCGTGCGGATGATAATGCTTAGGCAATGCGATTCCAGTTTGAAAGTGCTTTCGTCTGAAATACGCGTGATTGTCGTCTCTTTAGCCTGAGGTGGGGCGCTGGTGTGGCGGCGCGCTTGCGCTCGCCGGCGAACCGGCCGTTCGCTGAGTAAGCTGCGCTCATCCACTTGCAGCAGCCGCGCCAATTTTTGGATATAGCTATCCCGTTCAATGGCGCTGGGCAGGTCGCCTATCAGCGGCAGCACTTGCTGGGCCAGTTCGCGTTTCACTTTAGGGTCGTCCAGGTTGCGGCCTTTGGCCAAGGTATGCATCACATGCTCGACGATAGGTTGGGCGGACTGCAATAGGCGCGGCCATTCTTGGGCGTCGCGCTGCACGATCTCGTCGGGGTCCGATCCTGCGGGCAGGGTGCACACGCGCAGATCTGCCTGCAGGCGGCCTTCGTGGCGCAGCAGGCCGCGGGCGTCGAACACCGGGTCTGCTTCACGGTCCAGGCTTTGGCGGGCCACCTGCAAGCCGCGCAGGGTGGCCTGGTTCCCAGCCGCATCGGCATCCAGCGCCAGCACAATGCCCTTGGCCAACCGTTTGAGCTGGCGCATATGCTGCTCATTCAGAGCCGTGCCCATGGGGGACACCGCGTTTGCAAAGCCGGCCTGGTGCAGACCGATCACGTCCATATAGCCTTCAACCACTACGGCCTGGTCCTCGGCGCGGATGGCTTTGCGGGCGCGATCCAAACCGTAAAGCAGGCTGCTTTTGTCGAAGAGTGCGTTTTGAGGGGAATTTAGATACTTTGGCTGGTCGGTTTCTTTGAGCGCCCGTGCGCCAAAGCCGGTCATGCGGCCACCGCCGTCACGGATAGGGAACATCAGGCGGTTGCGGAAGCGGTCGTAGCGTTTGCCAGCTTCGTTCTCGGATAGCAGGCCAGCGTTATGCATCTCATCCATTGTGTAGCCATTGGCTTGCAGATGGGTTGAAAGAGCGTCGAACGAATCAGGCGCAAAACCCACGCCAAAGGATTCGATGCTGGCGTCAGTGAGGCCGCGGCCGCGCACATAATCGAGGGGTGCTGTGCCTGCCTGGGTATTGACTAGTTGGTGGCGAAAAAAGGTGACTGTGCTTTCCAGCAACTCGCGCAGGTGGCCATGCTGCTCCTTGGCGGCCTGTTCCAGGGGGCTGGGAGCGCGTAATTGCACCCCGGCGCGTTCAGCCAGGCGGCGCAGGGCCTCGGGGAAATCCCACCCTTCCTTTTTCATCACGAACCGGAAAATGTCTCCGCCTTCGTTGCACTGCCCGAAACAACGCCAGGTACCCGTCTCAGGGAAGACGACGAACGAAGGCGTGCGCGTGTTACTGTGGAAGGGACAGAAGCCGGTAAAATTTTTCCCCGCGCGGCGCAGGGTGACAGTCTCCGAGACCAGATCGACGATCTCGAGGCGGGCCTTGACTTCCTCTACGCTGCTCATAGGCTCCAGCTGGCTCGGACAGGTTTGTTGACGCGAAACTGTACAGGTGTGCCAGAGGGGCATTATAACTCAGGGACGAAAATCGTCTCCGGTAGCTAGCGCGCGGCGCATGGTAACATTTCGAATGACCTCAAGCCGACCAGCAAAGGAATCATGCCAGAATTTCGTGCCCAACAACTAAACCATTTCAATCTACCTGAACGCATCAGCCGACTCGGTGAGCTAGCCTATAACTTGTGGTGGACCTGGCAACCCAGTGCCCAGGACCTGTTTGCCAGGATCGATCATTATTATTGGGATCAAGTCAAGCACAACCCCATCATGTTTTTGCGAGAGGTGCTTGCTGAGAGACTGGAAGCTGCAGCCCAAAACCTGGACTATGTGGATCTATACGACCATATTCTTTCTGACTTTGACCGCTATATAAAAACAAAGGACACCTGGTTCCAACGCAATCATTCGAGCAACGAAAACAAACCCATCGCATACTTTTCGACCGAGTTTGGTTTGCATGAAACTCTACCGATGTATGCCGGAGGGCTGGGTATCCTGGCGGGTGACCATCTGAAGGAGGCCAGCGACCTGGGCCTACCCCTGGTAGCTATGGGTTTCATTTATACGCAAGGCTATTTCTTCCAGCATATCAGCGAGGATGGTTGGCAGGAATCACGGCGAGTGACCTTGCGTTTTGAAGATCTACCGGTAATGCCGATCCTGGACGAGCAGGGGGAACCGATGACAGTGACGGTGGATCTGGCCGGCCGCACGCTACATGCCCGGCTGTGGGAGGTCCATGTGGGGCGCGTCCCGTTGTATTTGCTGGATAGCAACATCGATAAGAACAGCGAGGACGACCGCGCCTTGACGGCGCGCTTATACAGTAGCGATCCCGATTCGCGTATTTCCCAGGAAATATTGCTGGGTATCGGAGGCGTGCGTGCCTTGCGCATGCTGGGATACAACCCGTTAGCCTGGCACATGAACGAAGGTCACTCCGCTTTCCTCGGCTTAGAGCTGACCCGCGAATTGGTGCAAGCAGGCAGATCGTTGACGGAAGCGATCGAAAAGGTGAGGGCTCATAACATCTTCACGACCCACACGCCGGTAGCGGCTGGCAATGACGAATTTCCTGTGTGGCTGGTGGATAAGTATTTTGCAGGGTATTGGCTGGAACTGGGTTTGGACCAGCAAGGCTTTGTCGATCTGGCCCGGCGCGAGGAGGGCAATCGGGACACGTTTAGTATGCCCATTCTGGCTTTGCGTTTCTCCGCACAACACAATGGCGTTTCTGAAATGCACGGCCGCGTCGCCCGCCGCATGTGGAACTTCCTGTGGCCGGAAGTAAAGGAAGAGGAGGTCAAGATCCGGTCAATCACCAATGGAGTACACACCGGTACCTGGCTGGCGCGGCGAATGGGAAGTTTGTATACCAAGCATCTGGGTAGGGATTGGCGCGAGAATCAGGACAACCCTGCCTTGTGGGAAACCGTGCTGGAGATCCCGGACGAGGAATTATGGGCTGTGCGGCGTCACTTGAAGCGAAAGATGGTGGCTTTCATCCGAGAACGGGCGCGCACACATTGGATGTATAACGGGGTCCACCCGGTGCAAGTGATCGCTTCCGGCGTGCTGCTGGATCCCTATGCGCTGACCATCGGTTTTGCACGCCGCTTTGCCACCTACAAACGGGCTGACCTGATGCTGAGGGACCTTGATCATCTGCTCGATTTGCTTAACCGACCGACGCGGCCGGTGCAGATCATCTTTGCTGGCAAGGCACACCCGGCAGATGAGCCGGGCAAGATGCTTATCCAGCAGGTGTACCGCGCCGTGAAAAAAGCGGAAACTGGAGGGCGCCTCGTTTTCCTGGATGATTACGATATCCACCTGGCGCGCTACCTGGTACAGGGCGTGGATGTGTGGCTGAACTCCCCACGGCGGCCAATGGAAGCTTCTGGCACTTCAGGGCAGAAAGCTGCTATGAATGGCGCGCTCAATTTTTCGATCCTGGATGGTTGGTGGCGAGAAGGCTATAACGGGAATAATGGCTGGGTGATCGGCCAGGATGCAGACCACCTTGACCCGCGTGAACAGGACGAAAAGGACGCGGCCAGCCTCTACGATGTTCTCGAGAATAAGATCATCCCCCTGTATTACGACGAGCGCACCCCTCATCGGGCGTCAGAAGCCTGGCTGGCTATGGTCAAGGAATCGATTCGCAGTCTGGCGCCGCGCTTCAGCGCCCGGCGCATGGTCAAAGAGTATTTGAACGATATGTATCTGCCAGCCATGGAGCAACGCGGGGACTTGGTGGGAATGAAACGCTGATGGAATTTATCCTGACGCCTGAAACCCTGGTGATCGCGCTAGGTGTCTTTATTGCACGTCTGGTCAACCAGACCATCGACACGGTTCGTATCATGATGACCATTCGCGGGCGCAAACTGGTAGCCTGGATACTGGCTTTTACAGAATCCGTGATCTTCGTTGTCACCCTTAGTGCGGTGTTTAGTAACCTGAACAATATTTTATATATTGCGGTCTACGCAGGTGGGTTTGCTTTTGGCAATACAGTGGGCATTATGGTGGAAGAAAGGCTGGCAGTGGGTCACATCCACATTAGCATCATCAGCCCGAAGCGGGGGAGCGCCATTGCCGAAAAGTTGCGCGCCGAAGGATACGCGGTGACTGAGATCCCGGCGCGGGGAAAAGATGGCATGGTGACCATGTTGCACGTTAGCGTGCGCAGGCGGAAAGTAAAGAAGGTGCACACGATCGCCCAGAAAATTGACAGCTCGGCTTTTATCAGCGGGGAAGATATGCGACCCATAGGGCGCGGGTTTTGGGGCGCATAGGACACAAAGCCGAGGTGGTGTAAATGATAAAATCGCTATTCCTCTGAGCAAACTCATCCTATGAAACAATTAACCCAAGATATGCGCGCCAAGCAGCCTCAGCTGGTCGAGGTGCCGCAGCCTACCGCGCAACCTGGCATGGTGTTGGTGCGCAACGCAGCCTCCCTGGTCTCGGCCGGCACGGAACGCGCCCTGGTGGAATTTGCTGGAAAATCCCTGTTGGGCAAGGCACGCTCGCGGCCTGACTTGTTGAGCCAAGTACTGGAAAAAGCTCGACGCGAAGGTCTGCTGAATGCGGCCCAAGCCGCCTTTGGCCGCCTGGGTGAAGCCATGCCGCTGGGATACTCCTCAGCGGGCACAATTGTTGAGCTGGGTGAAGGGGTGAAAGGGTTTCATGTCGGGCAACGCGTGGCTTGTGCAGGTGGCGGATATGCAGTGCATGCTGAGTATGTAGTCGTACCCCAGAACTTGCTGGCCGCTTTGCCAGAAAGTGTAGATTTCGAGCAAGCCTCCTTTGCTACATTAGGAGCAATCGCCCTGCACGGCTTCCGATTGGGAAGCGCGCAACTTGGCGAACGTGTGGCCGTAATCGGTCTCGGGTTGTTGGGGCAATTGGCGGCCAGCCTGGCTGCAGCCGCCGGCTGCCAGGTGGTTGGCATCGACCTGGATGAGCGCCGGGTAGCTCTAGCAAAGAAGCGCGGCCTATCAGCCGTCCCGCGCCAAGGCGCGGAGCAGAACGCTTTAGCCCGCAGCCAGGGCCGGGGCTTCGACTTGGTGCTGATCTGTGCTGACAGCGAGTCGAACGATCCAATCGAGTTGGCTGGCGAGCTGGCCCGCGACCGGGCACGGGTGATCGCAGTGGGTGCGGTGGGAATGCAAGTGCCGCGGCGCAGTTACTATGCCAAGGAATTGACCTTGATGGTCTCTCGTTCTTATGGCCCGGGGCGCTACGATCCCGGCTACGAAGAAGCGGGTCTAGATTATCCCATCGGCTACGTGCGCTGGACGGAAGGACGCAACCTGCAGGCTTTTGTCGACCTACTGGGACGTGGCGAGATCGAGGTGTCTTCTCTCATAAGCCATCGATATTCGATCCAAAAAGCAGTTCAAGCCTATGATCTGATCCGAGGCAGGAAGCCTTTCCTCGGTGTGCTGATCACTTATCCCAAAAACGCGAGCAGCTCCCGTAGTCTAAAGAAACTGGTGGTCTCCAGTAAACCGATTTCCGGGGAAAAGATTGGGCTGGGGGTATTAGGGGCAGGTAACTTCGCGCGGAATACATTGCTGCCTGCATTAAAGGGACTGCGTGGGTTTGAGTTGGTCGGCATCGCGTCCGCCTCTGGGCGACCGGCTGCGCAACTGGCCAGGCGTTATGGATTCCGGTATGCGGCGAGTGACGACGCGCAGATCTTGGGCGATAGAAAAGTGCAGGCCGTCGCAGTACTTACTCGGCACCATTTGCATGCCAGCCAAACATTGGCGGGTCTAAAGGCTGGCAAGCACGTATTCTGCGAAAAGCCACTGGCTCTGAACGAGAACGAGTTGGCCTCAATCGAAAAAACACTGGCTAAAAAAGGAGCGCCTTTACTAACGGTTGGTTTCAATCGCCGTTTTGCGTCGCTGAGCAAGCTGTTGGTCTCATTTTTGCAAAATCGCAGCCAGCCCCTGGCAGCCCACTACCGCGTCAATGCCGGGCCGCTGCCCATTTACCATTGGCTGCACGATCCCGCTCTGGGTGGCGGGCGTCTGCTCGGCGAGGGGTGCCATTTTATTGACTACTTGATCTTCTTGGTAGGCGCGCCGCCAGTGGCCGTATCCGCTGCAGCGCTGCCAACTGAGGAAGGCAGCATGCAAGATAACGTTCAAGTAACCCTGCGCTTTGCAGATGGGTCTCTGGGCACGTTGAGCTATCTGGCAAATGGCGACCGCTCTTTACCCAAGGAGCGCCTGGAGATCTTTTGCGGCGGTAACGTGGCCGTACTGGATGACTTCCGCGTTTTGGAGCTGACCAACAGCGGCCGCACCAGCACCCAGCGGCGCAGCCAGGACAAAGGCCATCACGCCATTTGGCAAGCCTTTCTGGCCAGCCTGCACGCCGGCGGTCCGCCGCCTATTTCCTACCCGCAGCTTTTTGGTGGAGCACGCGCCACCCTGGCGGCGGTACGCAGCCTGGAAATAGGGACCGAAATACAAATTTAATCCCCGACTTTGTGAAATTTGACACCCAAAAAGCCCTGTGTTACACTGGGCCGACCTACGATTTAAATGCTTTTCGTCTTTAACATTCTGTAGGTTTTGGGTATTTTATGCTGCAAGACTATCTTCCTATCGCTGTCTTGATCATTATTGCGACCGGGTTTGCGGTTGCTGTTGTGGTTATTGGGCATCTCTTTGGCCCCAAACGCCCCACTGAAGCCAAACTGGCAACATACGAATCCGGCATGAAGCCCATTGGGCCGGGCACCCGCCGTTTCCCGGTGCGTTTTTATCTTGTGGCTGTTCTCTTCATCCTCTTCGACATTGAAGTTGTTTTCTTCCTACCCTGGGCGGTGACTTTTCGCCAACTGGGCGTGTTTGGCCTGATCGAGATGTTCGTCTTCATCCTCATTCTGCTGGTTGGTTATATCTATGCTTGGAAGAAGGGGGCTCTGGATTGGGAATAGAAAGCAAGCTGGGGAACCTGGGCATCGTTACCACTTCACTGGAAAAAGTAGTCAACTGGGGCCGCACCGGTGCTATGTGGCCCATGCTCTTCGGTTTGGCCTGCTGCGCCATCGAGATGATGGGCTCTCAGGCGCCGGATTACGACATGAGCCGCTTCGGTATGGAATTGATGCGCGCCAGCCCTCGCCAATCGGACCTTATGATCGTTGCCGGGCGCCTTAGTCGCAAAATGGCGCCCGTTTTGCGCCGCCTATACGATCAGATGCCGGCGCCTAAATGGGTGGTCTCCATGGGGGATTGCGCTTCCTGCGGCGGCGTTTTCAACAATTACGCCATTGTGCAGGGCGTGGATGAGATTGTGCCGGTGGATGTGTACGTGGCCGGCTGCCCGCCGCGCCCCGAAGCATTGATCCACGGGATAATGACCTTGCACGAAAAGGTAAGGGGCGAAAAGATCAGAGACTGGGCTTAGTTGGGTTTCCTACTATGAATAGCGCCTTGCAGACCATCATCCAGAACTTAGAATCATCCTTTGGGAGCACAGGCAGCGAATTCCGCGGCCAGGCTTCGTTGTTGCTGCCCCCCGGCCAAATTGTGGAAGCCACAAGAGCTCTGCGCGATGCGCACGGTTTCAACATGCTGGCCGCGTTGAGTGCAGTGGACTATTGGCCCCAACACCAACCACGCTTCCATGTTGTATACCAGTTCAAGAATATAACCCAAAAGTTGCGCCTGGAAGTGCGTGTGCCATTGGATGGGGATGAGCCCGAGTTGGAAAGCATTTGCGCGGTCTTTCCCAATGCCAACTGGCATGAGCGTGAGCTTTGGGATATGTTTGGGCTGCGCATCAAGAACCACCCGGACTTACGCCGCATCCTGATGCCCGAGGATTGGGTTGGGCATCCGCTGCGGAAGGATTACCCGCTAGGATATGAAGAAGTGCAGTTCAGTTTTAACTTCGAAGAAATAGAACAGCGCAAACCGCGCCCGAAGGATTGATTGGCGTGACAATCCAGCAATTGGAAATCACCACCGACGAACTGCGCCACCTGGTCTCCAGCCGTGCTATGGAAGGCGAGACCATGCTGCTCAACATGGGTCCGCAGCACCCCAGCACGCATGGCGTGCTGCGCCTGCTGCTGGAACTAGACGGCGAAACCGTGGTCTCCTGCATCCCAGATGTAGGCTACCTGCACACCGGGATCGAGAAAAATATCGAATTCAAGACCTATGAAAAATCAGAGACAATGACCGATCGCCTCGACTACCTCAATACCATGGGTAACAACTTGGCTTACTGCCTGGCGGTGGAGAAATTGGTGGACCTGGATGTGCCCGAGCGTGCCCAGGCCATCCGCGTGATATTTGCCGAACTGCAGCGCATCTCATCGCACTTGGTCTGGCTGGGCACACATGCCCTAGACCTGGCCGCCATGTCCGTGTTCTTTTATTGTTTCAATCAGCGCGAGCGAATTCTGGACATTATGGAAATGTGCTCAGGGCAGCGCATGATGACCACCTATTTTCGCCCAGGCGGCCTATGGCGTGATGTGCCCGATGGCTTTGAGGCTGCCGTACGCGATTTTATTGACGACTTCCCACGGCGCGTCGACGAATACGAAACCCTGTTAAGTAAGAATCCCATATTCCTTGACCGCACCAAGGATATCGGCGTGATGTCCGTTGAAACCGGCGTGGCCTGGGGGATCACCGGCCCTCCCCTGCGCGCGTCCGGACTGGCTTACGACCTGCGCAAGGATGAGCCATATTCCGGTTACGAACAATATGACTTCGACGTACCGGTGGCCACCGAAGGCGACGTGTACGCCCGCTATTGGGTGCGCATGCAAGAGTTCCGCCAGTCGCTGCGCATCGTGCACCAGGCGCTGGAAAAGCTGCCTAAGGGGTCGGTGCGCAGCAATAACCGCAAGTTCGTACCTCCGCCGCGGTCAGAATTAGGCACCAGCATGGAGGCCGTGATCCACCATTTCAAGCTATGGACGGAAGGGTTTCCAGCACCAAGGGCTTCGGTGTATGTCCCCGTCGAGTCCCCCCGCGGGGAACTGGGCGTGTTTTTGGAAGGCGATGGCGGTCCGCGCCCCTATCGTTGCTATTGGCGAACGCCGTCCTTCATTAACTTGCAAATCGTGCCGCTGCTCTCCAAGGGCCATTTAGTTGCCGACCTGGTGGCAATTATCGGCAGCGTCGACATCGTTTTAGGAGACGTGGACCGATGAACGCACTACGCCAACGCTATGACGAAGACATCGAGCGCGTGCTGGCCAAGTACCCGCCAGACCAGAAACGCTCGGCAGTCATGCCGCTGCTCTACATAGCCCAGCGTGAACATGGATATGTGACTCGTGAGCAGTTGGACCAGATCGGCGAGATCCTTGGCATTTCCTCCACCGATGTGGCTTCGATCGTCGGTTTTTATACCCTGTACCACGACCAGCCCGCTGGGAAATATCGCATCCAGGTATGTAACGATCTGCCTTGCGCTCTGCGCGGTGCAGATGTGTTCCTCGACCATCTCTGCCAGCGTTTGGAGGTGAAGCCCGGCGAAACCACCGCAGACGGGCAAGTTACGGTAGAAGCCGTGATGTGTCTGGCAGCCTGCCATCGGGCTCCTGTGTTCCAGGTGCAAAGCCGCTCCGAGATCAGTTATCACGAAGAACAGACCGTGGACCGCGCCATGCTGCTGGTTCAGGGCTGGCGGCAGGGGAACGGCAAATGAACGAGATCCTGCTGCGCCACCGCCAGATCGCCAACATCGACCAACTGCCAATCTACCGGCAGCACAAGGGCTTTGAAACCTTCCAGCGCGCGGTGACCAGCATGCAACCGGTCGAAGTCACCGAGATCGTCAAGGCTTCAGGCTTGCGCGGCCGCGGTGGAGCCGGTTTCCCCACCGGTTTGAAATGGTCATTCATTGACATGAAGAACTGGCCGCATTATGTAGCGGTGAACGCCGACGAGTCCGAGCCGGGTACATTCAAAGATCGCGAGATCATGGAATCCAACCCCTTCCAATTTTTGGAAGGGGTGATGCTGTGCGCATTTGCCATCAGCGCCAACACTGCCTACATTTATTTGCGCGGTGAATTTTGGCAGCTGGCCGCCGAATTGGATAAACACATTGAGTATTTGGAACGCGAGAATTTATTGGGCGAAAAGCTGTTCGGCACCGAGTACGGCCTGCGCATCTATACCCACCTGGGCGCCGGCGCTTACATCTGCGGCGAAGAGACCGCCTTGCTCGAATCGTTGGAAGGTAAGCTGGGGCAGCCACGGCTGCGCCCGCCGTTCCCTCCCAGCTTCGGGTTGTATGGCAAGCCCACCGTAGTGAATAATGTGGAAACCCTGGCGAGCGTGCCGCTGATCCTCGAGCGCGGCGCTGAATGGTTCCGCACTTTCGGTACGGAAAAAAGCCCAGGCACCAAAGTGTTCAGCCTGTGCGGCAACGTGGAGAAGCCCGGCAACTACGAATTACCACTGGGCGCTACCTTCCGCGAATTGATCTTTACCCATGGAGGCGGCATCCCTGGCGGGCGCAAGATCAAAGCCATCATGCCCGCTGGCGCTTCGTCCTCATTGATCGTGGCCGACGATAAAGCCCTGGATACCCCTATGGATTACGAGAACGTGCCCAGTGTAGGCGCCATGCTGGGTTCTGCATCGGTGATCGTCATTGACGATTCGGTCAGCATGGATTGGCTGATCAACAAAACCATGCATTTCTTTCAGCACGAGTCATGCGGCAAGTGCACCCCCTGCCGCGAAGGCACTTATTGGATGAAGCACCTAACCGAGCGCATTCATGGCGGCGGTGCGAATTGGAGCGACGTAATTCTATTGAATGAAGTTGCTACCAGCATTAAGGGTAAATGCCTTTGCGCTTTGGGTGATTTTGCCACTGAGGCTGTGACCTCTAGCATCGAACGTTTCCGCAGCGACTTCGAAGCCAAAACCCAGGTGGCGCCGGTGGCCGCGACAAACAAAGTGAGCGCTTGAGATGAGCGACCTGATTGCCACCCAAGCTGTTGAGCAACTGGTTACTCTGACCATTGACGATCTCGAGATCAAAGTGAAGCCAGGCACTCTGGTGGTGGATGCCGCCAAACAGGCTGGCATTGATATCCCAGTATTTTGTTATCACCCTAAGATGGAGCCGGTGGGTATGTGCCGCATGTGCCTGGTAGAAGTCGGCCGCCCGGTTACCGACCGTGCCACCGGCCAACCTGTGCTGGCGGAGGATGGTACTCTGCAGGTCCAATTTGCCTCCAAGCTAGAAACGGGTTGCACGGTGCCGGTGGCCGAAGGCATGGTGGTGCGCGGTTACACCGAAAAAGTAAAGGCAGCTCGCGGCGAGGTATTGGAGTTCCTACTCACCTCGCACCCACTGGATTGCCCGATCTGCGACAAAGGAGGCGAGTGCCCGCTGCAGAACCTGACCATGCGTTTTGGGCCTGGGAGCAGCCGCTATATCTACTCCGAAAAGAAGCGCCTGGATAAACATGTGCCTCTGGGTGAGCTGATCTTCCTGGACCGCGAGCGTTGCATCCAATGCGCGCGCTGCACGCGCTTCCAAACCGAGCTGGTGGATGACCCGGTGATTGGCTTCTCCCAACGCGGGCGCGCCCTGGAGATAATCACGTTCTCGGAGCCGGGTTTCGATTCGTACTGGTCCGGGAACACCACGGATATTTGTCCGGTGGGTGCGCTGACCACCGCCGATTTCCGTTTTGGTTCACGGCCGTGGGAACTGAAGCCGGTCGCTTCCATCTGCACCCATTGCCCGGTTAATTGCAATACCACGCTTAATACCCGGCGGGAAGCCAAGGCAGGCGGCCACCAAGTAGTGAAACGTGTGATGCCGCGCCAGAATGAGCAAGTAAACGAGATCTGGATCTGCGACAAGGGCCGCTTTGCTTATCACTACACCGAGGCTGAGAATCGTGTCACCCAACCGATGTTGCGTAAGGGCGGCCAGCTTACACCTGTTTCCTGGGATGAAGCCCTGGCGGCCGCGGCGGCCAAGGTTAAGGACGCCGGTAGTAAATTGGTTAGCCTGGCCGGCGGGCGCTTGAGCAATGAAGATTATTTTCAGATCAGGCAGCTAAGCAGCAAAGCCAATGGTTCTGCTTTGCTGTACAGCAACATGGCCGGCGGAGACCTGGTGGCGCAAGTGGGTTTGGGCACCGGCACCAATCTGGGCGACCTGGGCGCTGGTTCTGCCATTCTGGTGATCGCCAGCGACCTTGAAGAGGAAGCGCCTTTGTGGTGGCTGCGCGTCAAGCAGGCCGCCGAACGCGGCGCAACTCTAGTTGTGGCCAACCTGCGGCGCACCAAGCTGGATCGTTCGGCCAACTATGTGCTGCGATATGGTGTTGGCGAAGAGGCCGCTCTGCTGTATGCCATACTGGATAGCTTTTCACCCAAACGTCCGGACCAGCCGGAAACAGTAAAGAAATTATTGCGCGGTGATGAATTGAAAGCCGCCGCCCAGGATCTTTCACAGGCTGAAAACCTGATCGTGTTTTATGGCAGTGAGGGCACTGATCTGATTGCTTCGCAAGCGCTGGCCAACGCGGCCGCCAATCTGCTGATCGCTACCGGCCATGTGGGACGGGCGAGTAACGGTCTGGTGCCGGTGTGGGACAAGGGCAATGTCCAAGGGGCTTGGGATCAGGATCTGCACCCTAGCGCGGAGTTGTCCTCAAAGTTGAAGGAAGCCAGTGTGCTCTATATTGTCGGCGCTGACCCGGCGGGCGATGATCCGCAACTGGCTGCCGCGGTGGACGCAGCCCAATTCGTCATCGTACAGGAACTGGCCCTCACCAAGACAGCGCAGGCTGCCGATATCGTGCTGCCCGCCCAGGCGTTTACGGAACGCGAGGGCAGCACCACTTCGGGTGAGCGCCGCGTGCAGCGTTACTACCCTGCGGTGTCGGCTTCTGGTGAGGCTCGCGCCGATTTTAGCATTACCGCCCAGTTAGCCGCGGTAATTGGTTTGGATCTTGAAGTCAAACTGGCCTCGCTGGTCTTCAAGCAACTGGCGCCTGTCACCGAAGCCTACAATGATCTGGATTATGGAAAATTAGCACAGGTAACCGAGCAGTGGCCTATTGTTGGCCGCCAGGATATGTATTATGGCGGCACCACCTACGAAAATAGCCAAGGCCTTGGCGTGCAATTGAGCAGCGCCGCCGAACGCGGTCATAATCCAGCACTGGCCTTCACCGCCCTGTCGGAAGGCGGGGCGCGCGAAGGTCTGGTGGCCGTGCCTATCAATCGCTTATATGACCGAGGGAATACCGTAGTGACATCCAAGTTACTCGGCGCTCGGTTGCAAGCTCCCCAAGTGGTGCTTAATCCCGAGGATGCCGAACGTCTGAGCCTGGAGCCGGGCACATCAGCCAAGCTGACTCTGAACGGCACCCAATCTACCGTGACCGCGCACATCGACAATAGCCTGCCTAAAGGGGTGGTTCTCATTCCGCGCAGCGTGGGTTTGCCCATCAGCGTGCCAACCTCCGTGACGGTGGAGCGCTAATGGATCTTTGGCTGATCGTGGAGTGGGTGGTGAAGAGCGGCATATTGCTCGCCATCCTGGTGACCGGCTTTGCCTACACCACTTTGTATGAACGCAAACTGGCTGCCCGCATCCAGGTGCGTATCGGGCCAAACCGCGTGGGACCCTGGGGGTTACTGCAGCCTCTGGCGGATGGGATCAAATTGATCTTCAAAGAAGAGTTGATCCCGGCGAAGGCTTACAAAGCCATTTTTATTTTAGCCCCGATCATTACCGTGGTCCCCGCTCTGGTCATTATGGCGGTGGTTCCCTGGGGCAGCAGCATCGAATTATTCGGGCGCACAATCCTACTAGGGATCGCCGATATCAATGTTGCCGTTCTCTACATCCTTTCGGTGGCTTCAATTTCAGTTTATGGCATCGTGTTGGCGGGGTGGTCCTCGAATAATAAATATTCCATGATGGGTGGTCTGCGTTCCTCTGCCCAGATGGTAAGTTATGAATTGGCGCTTGGCCTGTCTTTCGTGGGACCCATCCTGTTGGCCGGCTCGATGAGCATGGTCGATATCGTCGACGCGCAGCGCGGCCTCTGGTACATCCTGCTGCAGCCCATCGGCGCCTTTATCTTCTACGTAGCCGCCCTGGCTGAAGTGAATCGCTCCCCCTTCGATATGCCCGAAGCGGAGCAGGAACTGACTGCCGGGTATCACACGGAATACTCGGGCATGAAGTTCGCCTTATTCTTCATGGGCGAGTACATTAAGATGGCCGCGGTGAGCGCCATTTTTGCCACGCTATTCCTGGGCGGTTTTCGCGGTCCCTTTATAGACCAGTTTCCGCTGCTTGGCCCTATCTATCTGCTCGCCAAGATCGTAATAAGTTTGGGAATCATGATCTGGATCCGGGCAACCCTGCCGCGCCTGCGTTATGACCGCCTGATGAGTTTTGGCTGGAAAGTATTGCTCCCGTTGGCGTTAGCCAATGTGTTCCTGACCGCGGTGGTCATCGTGGTGTTTGGACTCTGATGGGCGGCCTATTAGAAGTGCTCAAGGGGATGTGGGTCACATTCAAGGCCATGTTTGAGAGGCCTAAGACCTACCAATACCCTGAGGTCAAGCGCCCAGTGCGCCAGCGTTTCAAAGGCCGCCATGTGCTCAAACGCTATGAAAATGGCCTGGAAAAGTGTATCGGTTGCTCGTTGTGCGCTGCGGCCTGCCCTGCCGACGCTATCTTTGTGGAGGCTTCAGAGAACACCGACGCGGCCCGCTTTTCACCAGGCGAGCGCTATGCCAGCACCTACGAGATCAATATGCTGCGCTGCATCTTCTGTGGTTATTGCGAAGACGCCTGCCCGACTGAAGCTATCATTCTGGGCGATAACTACGAACTCTCCTTCACCGATCGCTCGCAATCCATCTACACCCGCGAAAAGCTGCTGGAAGCCGCGCCGCCGGGCGGCAAAACCACTCCACAGCAAGTGGAACCTGGCATGTTCGACCGCTCCATACCTGTGATGAAGAACCCGGATTAGTTATGACTGTCGACCTCATATTGTTCTTCGGTTTGGCCGCAGTGGCAGTAAGTGCCGCCATAGCCATGCTGCTCAGCCGCAATGCGGTGTATTCGGCACTATTCCTTATATTGAATTTTGCCACCGTGGCGGTTTTCTTCCTGTTGCTAGGCGCGCCCTTTATAGCCATGGCTCAGGTCACTGTATATGCCGGCGCCATCATGGTGCTGTTCCTCTTCGTCATCATGCTGTTAGGCGCTGAGCAGGTCCAGGAGCGCCAAAAGGGCGGCTGGCAGCGCCCAATTGCTATTCTGTTGGCTTTGGTATTGATTATTGAAACCGGTTATCTGATATTCGGTCGCGGCGCGTTGAGCGCGGTGATCGAGCCGGCAGCTTCGAACTACGCAAGCCCGCAAGCCATTGGCGAAACCCTGTTCACCGATTTCCTGCTGCCATTTGAAGTCACCTCCGTGCTCTTGTTGGTCGCCATGGTGGGTGTGATCGTCCTGACCAAAGAAGAACGTAAGAAGGCGGATTAGCATGGTGCCCGTTTCGTATTACTTCGCGCTCTCTGCAATTCTGTTTACCCTGGGTGCGCTGGGTGTGCTCATTCGCCGCAATGCCATCATTATCTTCATGTCGGTGGAATTAATGCTGAACGCCGCTAACTTGCTCTTCGTGGCATTTGCGCGCAGCTATGAAGCCCTCAACGGTCAGATCTATGTGTTTTTCGTGATCGCCGTAGCCGCGGCTGAGGTGGCTGTGGGTCTGGCGCTGATCGTGGCCATCTTCCGCTCCAAGCAAAGCATTGACATCGATGAGATCAGCAGTCTGAAAGGCTAACCGGGAACAATCGTGGAAATGTTCAACCTGGTCCCCTGGATAGTATTCCTGCCAGTCATCGGCTTACTGCTCAACGCAGCCATTGGCCGCCGGGTGGGCGAGCGCGGCGCGGCGCTGATCGCCATCGCTGCTTCCACTGGGGCGTTCGTCGTCTCGGTGCTTCAGTTCCTGGCACTCAACGCGCATCCCGAAGGCGAGGTGGTCAGCCTCGGCGATTGGATCAATATCGGCGTGCTGCAAGTCCCTTGGGCTTTCCGCGTGGACACCTTGTCGGTGACCATGATGCTAGTGGTCTCCTCGGTGGGCACGCTGATCCATATTTACGCCGCTGGTTATATGCACTACGATGTCCGCTACAAGGAAGACACCGCCAGTTACGCTCGCTTCTTCGTTTATTTGAACTTATTCATCGCCGCCATGATGATCCTGGTAAGCGGCGATAGCTACCTGATGCTCTTCGTCGGTTGGGAAGGCGTGGGTCTTTGCTCCTTCCTGTTGATTGGCTTCTGGTATTCACGCAATCCTGATGGTAAGTTTGGCACATTGAACGCACAGGCTGCCAAGAAAGCCTTCATTGCTAACCGTGTGGGTGATTTTGGGTTCCTGCTAGCCATGATGATGATCTTTTGGGCGTTTGGCTCGCTAAACTTTGACGCGGTGCTGCCGCAGGCCGAGTCCGTTGCACCCTGGATCATCTTGTTCATCACCCTGGCCATGCTGCTGGGCGTCACCGGCAAATCAGCCCAGCTGCCCCTCTACGTTTGGCTTCCGGATGCCATGGCCGGCCCAACCCCGGTTTCGGCGCTGATTCATGCGGCCACCATGGTGACTGCCGGCGTGTATCTGGTGGCTCGCTCCGCGCCGTTATTTGTCGCGGTGCCCGCCGCCCAGACTACCGTGGCAGTGGTGGGCGGACTGACCGCGCTGTTCGCTGCCACCATCGCAGTGGGCCAATCCGACATAAAGAAGGTGTTGGCATATTCCACCGTCAGCCAATTGGGATTCATGGTGGCTGCGGTGGGCATGGGCGCTTTTGTGGCTGGCATGTTTCATTTGGTCACCCACGCCTTCTTCAAGGCGCTACTCTTCCTTGGCTCCGGCTCAGTGATCCTGGCGCTCGAGCGCGCCCACCATCCCATCGACGGCAATGGCGCTCATCATGCTAAGCCAGAGGCTCACGCAGCCCACTTCGACCCACAGGACATGCGCGGCATGGGCGGGTTGCGACAGCAGATCCCGCTGACCTTTTGGGTTTACCTGGTCGGCGCGCTGGCCTTGGCGGGCTTGCCGCCCCTGGCTGGTTTCTTTTCTAAAGACGAAATTTTGACGGACGCGTTGCTGGCTAATCCCTTTGTCTATGTCTTGCTCACCGCAGCCGCGTTCCTCACCGCCTTCTATATGGGTCGCCAGGTGCTGCTGGTGTTTTTTGGTGAAGCGCGCTCCAATCCAGCCAAGAAAGCCGTGGAAAGCCCGCGCGTTGTTACTTTACCCCTGGTGGCTCTCGCGGTACTCTCCATTTTCGGCGGCCTGATCAATTTACCCGGCCTGCACTGGTTCACCGATTGGCTCGAACACACACTGGGGCATGACTTAGCCCACGTTACAGAGTTCAGCCTGATCGTAGCCCTGCTCTCCACCCTGTTGGCGCTTGGTGCAATTTATTTAGCCTGGACTCTGTACGGGCGCCAGCCACTTAAGGCAGACCAAACCGATCCGCTTAAGGCGCGGTTAGGAGCTTTGTTCGTGGGCATGGAAAATAAGTGGTGGGTGGATGAGTTGTATGCCTGGCTGATCATCCAGCCTTACCAGCGCCTGGCCGCCTTCCTGGCCAATGTGGTCGACTGGAAGTTTTGGCACGATTGGGTGCACGACAGCCTCATCGTAAACAGTTTCCAATGGCTGGCGCGTTTCCTGGCAAACCCGGTTGACCTTGGTGTCATCGATGGCATAGCCAATGGTCTGGCAGCCACCACTACCGGCCTGGCCAGAGGTCTGAGTTTCTTCCAAACCGGCTTTGTACGCAATTACGCGCTGGTCACCTTCCTGGGCGTGGTGCTTATGCTCGGATACCTGGTATTTTCTAGCTGAGGATTGATATGGACTTTATTCTGCAACCTTTAAACCTGGTTACCTTCTTTCCGCTGCTTGGTGTCCTTGCCCTGCTCTTTTTGAAGGAGCGCAAGGACCTGGCTCGCTGGGTGGCGCTGGGTGCCTCGCTCATCACCTTCGGTATCTCGTTGTGGGTGCTTAGCCTGTTCGACTCGAATAACGCTGAGCTGCAACTGGTCGTCAACCGCGATTGGATCCAGGTGGCGGGCTGGAACATCAAGTATGCCTTGGGCATCGATGGCCTCAGCGTACTGCTGGTGCTCCTGACCACTTTCCTGGCGCCCGTCTCTATCCTGTCGACGTGGAACGCGGTGGAGGACCGGGTGCGAGATTTCATGTTGTTCTTCCTTCTGCTGGAAGTTGGCATGATTGGCGTTTTTCTTGCGCAGGACTTGTTCTTGTTCTATATCTTCTGGGAGTTCACTCTGGTGCCCATGTACTTCCTGATCGGCATCTGGGGCGGCAGCCAACGTATGTATGCCGCGATCAAATTCTTCCTGTACACCATGGCTGGTTCTATCCTGATGCTATTGGCTATCCTTTGGCTCGGCATCAACCAGGGCACCTTCTATGTACCCGACCTGGTGGCTCTGGGTGGGATTCCCGGAGACGTCCAATATTGGCTCTTCCTGGCTTTCGCTGCAGCCTTCGCCATCAAAGTGCCCATGTGGCCCCTGCATTCCTGGTTGCCGGATGCCCATGTGCAAGCGCCTACAGCTGGGTCGGTCATCCTGGCCGGCGTGCTCCTGAAGATGGGCACCTATGGCTTCCTGCGTTTCAACCTGCCCATGTTCCCGCAGGCGGCGGTGCAGCTTGCGCCCGCCATGGCGACTCTGGCGGTCATCGGTATTATTTATGGGGCTATCGTTTCCTTCTCGCAAAAGGATGTAAAGAAATTGGTAGCTTATTCCTCCATTAGCCACTTGGGGTTCGTGATGTTGGGTCTCTTTGCGCTCAACGCACAGGGTATTGAGGGCGCTATCCTGCAGATGGTGAACCATGGCATCAGTACCGGCGCTTTGTTTTTGATCGTGGGTTTTATTTATGAGCGGCGCCACACGCGTGATTTGGAAGAGTTCGGCGGCCTGTGGCAAGTGATGCCGGTGTATGCAGCCATCACCCTGATCGTCAGTCTGTCGTCAATGGGTCTGCCAGGGCTCAACGGTTTCGTCGGTGAGTTCACCATTCTTTTAGGTGCCTGGGGCGCCGGGCAGGCGGGCGGCTCGTTAGGCTCGATCTGGTACACGGTGATCGCCGCCTTCGGCGTTATTCTGGCCGCGGTCTACATCCTCTATATGTTCCAGGCCATGTTCCTCGGGCCGGTAACTAAGAAGGCCAACGAAAAGCTTAAAGACTTGAGCTGGCGCGAATTAGCCATCATCATTCCGCTGTTGGTGCTCATCTTTTGGATCGGTCTGTATCCCAAGCCGTTCTTTGACCTAATACACCCGACTGTTGAACAATTCTTAACGATTTTCCAGAACTCCACCGCGGCTTTGCCCTAAGCGTGCCCACCTTCACAAGCCTCGACCTGCAAGCGTTGTTGCCCCAGATTGTGCTGGTGGCCTGGGCCTGTATGCTGTTGCTGGTGGTTGTCTTTAATAAAGATAGCAGCCCTGTCCTGGCGCCTTTCCTGACCCTGCTTGGCTTGCTGGCCACCGCCTTTTTCGTAGTCCTCCAGATCGGGTTAGAGGTGGAAGCCTTCGGCGGCATGCTGGTAGTGGATGGATTTTCTATCTTCATCAACCTGCTGCTGATCCTGGGTGGCCTGCTCACTGTCGGCTTATCTTACGATTATCTACAGCGCATGGACCTGGCGCGCGGCGAGTATTACGCACTGATGCTCTTTTCAATCAGCGGCATGATGCTGATGGCTACGGCCAGTGACCTGATCGTGGTTTTCCTGGCGCTCGAGTTGCTCTCCATCCCGCTTTATGTGTTGGCGGCTTTTGCCCGTCCCGACATACGCTCTGAGGAAGCTGGGATGAAGTATTTCCTGCTAGGCGCCTTTGCCAGCGGCTTCCTCCTGTATGGCGTGGCCTTGGTCTATGGCGCTACCGGTTCCACCGCTTTCAATGAAATTGTTGCCTCTATTGCGGTCGGGTTAGAACAGCCTTTGTATCTCGTCCTAGGCGCTGGGCTAATCTTGGTCGGGTTGGGGTTTAAAGTCGCAGCAGTTCCTTTCCACATGTGGACGCCAGACGTCTACCAGGGGGCTCCAACCTCGGTGACTGCCTTCATGGCGCTGGGCGCCAAGGCGGCTGGTTTTGCCGCCTTGTTGCGCATCTTCCTGGTCATCTTCCCCAGTATCAGCCAGCAACTGACCCCGGTGCTCCTGTGGATCACCATCGCCACCTTGATTGCCGGCAACCTGCTGGCTATCGCCCAGAACAATGTCAAGCGCATGCTGGCATATTCCAGCATTTCGCACGCCGGTTTTATCTTGATGGCAGTAGTAGCCTATGGCAGCGATGCGGCGCGCTTCGATGTAGTAGCTTCAGCTCTGTTCTATTTGCTGGCCTTCGCCTTCGCCAGTTTCGGTTCTTGGGCCGTGGTGATGGCCCTGGAACAACGCGAAGCCCGTGGGCTGGAGTTCAGCGATTACGCCGGCCTCGGCCGCACCCACCGCGGTCTGGCAATCGCCATGGCCATCTTCATGTTGTCTTTCACTGGCGTGCCGCCCACCTTGGGGTTCGCTGGCAAGTTCTTTCTCTTCCGCTCTGTGCTGGAAGGTGGCTTTGTTGGCTTGGCCATTGTCGGCATGCTGGCTTCGCTAATCTCCGCTTATTACTATTTGCGATTGGTAGTCGTAATGTTCATGCAGGATGGTGAGCCACTGGTTCACCGCGAACGCTGGCTGGCTCTCACCGCTAGCGGCAGCGCTGTGGCCACCGTTTTATTGTTCGTGTTCTCTGAGCCTTTGTTTGGCTGGGCGGCGCAAGCAGTACTGAAGCTCTTTTAGATATATCAAAAGATTGAAATACAATTGGTACAGTGACTGTGGAGTCGCTTAGAACCCTTGGAGGACAAATTTGGATCTAACAGAATTGAACGAATTTGGTCGTCGGTACGCAAAGGCGTGGTGCAGCCAAGTCCCTGACAGCGTGGCTGCCTTTTTCTCAGAGAACGGTTCTCTCAGCGTCAATGATGGCACTCCTGCAAAGGGGCGTAAGGCAATTGCCGAAGTGGCGCAGAGTTTCATGACAGATTTTCCTGATATGGTAGTGGCCATGGATGGACTTGAGCCAAAATCAGATGGCGCGATCTTTCATTGGACGCTTACGGGAACCAACTCAGGCCCAGGGGGCACAGGCAATCGCATTCAGATCAGTGGTTACGAAGATTGGCGATTTGGTGATGATGGACTCGTGGCCGAGTCGAAAGGTCACTTTGATAGCGATGAGTATGGACGCCAATTGCAGCATGGCGTTGGTTAATAAGGTGGCTTGCTTTTTCGCAACCAACAGGCTCCAGTGTCGCCAGCATGATAAAAGCGCTTATTTTTGATTTTGACGGCCTCATTCTCGATACCGAGCTGCCGGACTACGAATCCTGGCAGCAGGTGTACCGGCTGTATGGCTGCGAACTAGCGGTGGAATCCTGGGGCCAGATCGTGGGTGGCACCGGCGCGTCGGACTTCGACCCACATAGTCACCTAGAGCAGCTCTGCGGCCAAACGCTGGACCGCGAGGAAATTTGGATCAGCCGCCGCAAACAATATCTGGACACGATCACCCAGCAGCACGTGCTGCCTGGTGTGCTGGATGTTCTCGAGGCGGCCGAGCGGCTCGAGCTGGCTCTCGGCGTGGCTTCGAGTTCGCCAGAGAACTGGGTACGCGGGCACCTGGCTCGCCTGGGGCTCTACCAGCGCTTCGACACGATCAAGACTGCTGACGACGTGGAACGCACCAAGCCTCACCCTCAGCTCTACCTGGCAGCCATGGACGCGTTGGGAATTGAACCGTCTGAAGGGATTGTGTTCGAGGACTCGCCCAATGGCGTCAAGGCTGCCAAAGCGGCCGGACTGTTCTGCGTGGCGGTGCCTAATAAAGTGACGGCGCAACTGCGTTTTGAGAATGCGGACCTAAGATTAAATTCGCTGGCAGACCTGACTTTAGGTGAGATTCTGCAAAAGATCCCATTAGCCTGATGCAACATTTGCGCAGCATCCAATTACCTGCTAAACCCTCCCCCTGAAGAGAATGGACTATCGAGACCTTGAGCACGTGACGCTGACCCGCGATTTTCTCTCCGACCCTGATTCCTTTCTGCGCCACCTTTAGTGATCTACTGCCAGCGAGTTGCTTAGATCCCCAGAAAAGTCACCAGGTATCTTTGCAAGATGGCGATGAAAAGCGGTAGCAAAACCGGTATCAGCAAATTGCGGAGCGAACCCGGGTTCCACGGCCAGGTCGCCACTTTTTGAACAGTGTCCATTTGCTCGCGCAGCGCGCTGGCGGCGGTTTTCAAAGCCGGCACCCTGGCAAGCTTGCGGCTGCGTATAGCCGCTTCGGTTTCCATATAGATGGCATTGATTTCAGATCCCATGCGCTGCAGGTCAGTTTGCTTTTCGCGGCGCAGGCGGGCGTTGATACCCAGCATAGGGGCGAGGAACACCACTAGCGAAAGTGCCAATGTATAAAAAATGTTTTCTAAGGCCAATCCTGCGCCGCCGTCCAGGCGGACCACCAGATCGATAGCTACTGTGATCAAGATAAAAGCTAACGCCAATATGTAGCCGTAGCGTGACAATGCGTAGACCGGCCAAAGATTGAACAGGTTGATGCGCTTGATTTCCTTATAAAGTGAATTGACAGTGAACAATTGCTTAATGACGCGAGCCACGGCCAGCAGTTCCATTACACTGCCCAAGCCGGGGACGAGGCTGCCAAGGAAGAGCTGCACGGGGTCGGTGATGCCTAATGTGGACGTTTGTTGTACTTGATAGCCGAATCCCAGAAACAATCCGCCCAGTACTAAAATCAACGCAAGTCTCTCGCCAAGGGAGATAAAGGAGATATAGAGATGCTGCGTTTCTTTGCTGGTCTTGCCCAGACCGCTGCAAAAATCTGTGATGGTAGTTTGGGCAACCCCATCCATCCACAGCCAAAACACCAAGCCTAGCGGGAACCAGGAGGCCGGAAAGATGAGCGCGGGATCGATCTCATACGGGGTTCTTACACCTGCGAGCCACAGCGGCCAATGGATCAGTAGGATGCCAGCGCCAAAGATGATTGCTGCAAGCAGCCAGCCCCGGCCGGGAGTGCGCTTGACCCAGTTCAGGATTGCGTAGAGCCAGCGCGGCGTTGGTTGCAGAGTTCGGTTTTCAGCCACTAAAGCCTCCTAAAAAATGAAAGAACAAGGATGCAACGGCGAATTTTACACCCGAATTCACCCTTGACTCTCACACAGTGAGAGACCGTATACTTTGGCCATGTTCCGCATAGGCGATTTTTCGAAGTTCAGCCGCGTGTCCGTGCGCATGCTGCGGCATTACGATGAATTAGGGCTACTGAGACCTTCTCGTGTGGATCCCCTGACAGACTATCGCTATTACTCAGCAGACCAGCTTCCCTCGCTTGCATCGCATCCTCACTTTGCAGGACCTGGGGTTTTCCCTGGACCAGATCCGCAAGCTTCTCGCGCGGCAAGTCTCTGCCGAAGAGATGCGCGGCATGTTGCTGCTCAAGCGGGCTGAATTCCAGGACAAGGTCAGGGAAGATCTGGAGCGCTTGGCGCGCATCGAAGGGCGCATTGATCAGATCGAGACTAGTGAATTATTGCCATACGATATAGTCCTGCGTAAAGTAGAGCCGGTGCGCGTGGCTGCCCTCCGGGCCAGCGCTGATTTAGATTTCACACCCTTGTTCGATTTGGGATTCCCTCATGGCTTTCTGGAGGACAATCGATACATCTACGGTGCGACCCGCGGACTGATCGACTCACGAGCGAGGCGCTAAGGTTTATAAAAAAAATGGGGGTGATGGAAATAGTTTAATTTGTCGAGTGGCCGTACAACTTGCGGTGCACTTGCGTTGCTTCGCAACGCGTTGGAGAAATTTCCCGGCTGCGCCGGGAAACGATTCTCCAGAATAGCTAAGCCATGCCGTAAAGAGCGCGATGAACGGCACTCAAGGTTCGCACCTGCTCAGCGGCGTGGTAGCTGGAGCGTACCAGCGGGCCGCTCTCCACCCACTGGAAGCCAATGCCGAGTCCGTACTCCTTGATCTCGCTGAACTCTTCTGGGGTGTAGTAACGCTCGATGGGCAGGTGTTTCTTGCTGGGCTGCAGGTATTGGCCGACGGTGAGGATGTCGACCCCCCAAGAGCGCTGGTCGCGCATCACAGCTTTAACCTCGTCCATGGTCTCGCCAAGGCCCAGCATGATGCCGCTCTTGGTGAGCACTTCGGGGTCCATTTGTTTGGCGTGGCTGAGAGTGGCTGCCGCCCAATCGTAATTATCCTGGGGCTGCACTTTTTTAAAGAGGCGCGGCACTGTTTCCACGTTATGGTTGAGGATCTCCGGCCGGGCTTCCATCACGATGCGCAGCGCTTCGGCGCTGCCTTTGAAATCGGGGATCAGGACTTCTATCGAGCAGCCTGGATGGATGAGGCGGATGCGCTTGATGACCATGGCAAAGATTGGCGCTCCGCCGTCGGCACGCTCGTCGCGGTTGACGCTGGTGATCACGGCGTGCTTCAGGTCCATGTCTTTGACAGCCTGGGCTACACGCAGCGGCTCGGCCCAGTCCATCGCATTGGGCAGGCCGCGCTTGATGTCGCAAAAGCCGCAGCTGCGGGTGCACACATCCCCCAGCATGAGGAAGGTGGCGGTGCCATCTCCCCAGCATTCGCCGATGTTGGGGCACATGGCCTCTTCGCACACAGTGTGCAGCGCCTTGCTGCGCATGAGGCGCTTGATATTCTCGTAGCTTTCACCCATCGGGGCGCGCACGCGGATCCAGGCGGGGCGACGCTGGGGCGCTGGAGCGAGTTGGATGTCTTCCAGCTTTACGCGGTCACGGGTGGGGGTGTGTTGTGCCATGGGTTGTTCATTTTACAGCAGGGGTGAGAGCTCTCCAAAAAACCAGGCTGCTTGCACCGTGCAAGCAGCCTGGCGCTACTGAGAAAGCTCAAGCCTGTTAGGAAGGCGTTGGTGTTTCAGTAGGAGTCTCAGCGGGTGGTTCGGTTGGCGAATCTGTCGGCGTGTCGACCGGGGGCTCGGTTGGCGTTTCGCTGGGAGGAGTATCCGTCGGCGTGTCGCTCGGTATGTCGGAGGGCGTATCGCTGGGGACCTCAGTGGGCGGTGCGGTCGGAGTGTCGGTTGGCACGACTTCAGTCGGTGTTGGCGTCAGGGTGGGAGTGGCCGTCGGTACCGGCGTCTCTGTCGGTGAAAGCGTAAAGCCCGATGGATCGACACCCTGGTAAACCGCAGATTCATTAAAGTTAAATCCCTGGCTGCCAGCAATTGACTTGGGGGCAGTCATTGCCAGTGTGGCCCAATCAACGGCCAAAGAACCTGCGGGCGAGTTTCGGTAAAAGCCAAGGCCGACCTGCCCGGTACTGAAAACGGAGACAGTCCCATAAGCCACCCGAGTACCATTGATGAAGAACTGCACATAGGAGCCGTTCGCAGTGACCTTCAGCGTATTCCAGCCATTTTGGCTGATGCGGCTGGAGTAGGTCCAGGGTAGCAGCGCGTAGAAAGAGCCGGACTTGTAGTAACCAATTAGGAAATGGCCAGTGTTGGAATAGGCGAAGTAGTAGCCGTTATGCCAATGATTGGCGCTATCCAGCGGGGTCGCTTTTCCGCGGAACCAAACCGCATTAGCAAGGCTGTATTCACTACCTGTTCGCTTCATCTTTACCGAGTAGGTCAGGGTTGGGTAATTGTTACTGTGGACAATGCTCGCCCATTTGTAAGGAAGACCGTTGCTGGTGTAGCTGCCCCCCTTGAGCGCCCAGGCTCCGCTTACTTTCGCCCAGCCTGCAGCATTGCTAGTGAACGGTGAATTGAAGCCAGCCGCAGGTGCGGCAAGTTTGAACACTTTCCAGGCACTCCAGGCTTTCCACCCGCCTATGGCAGGGCGCACGCGCCACTTATAGGTTCCAAGGGCCAAGGCCTTGGCAGGCGTCTTGGAGCAATTCGATCCTTTGCAGGTTGCCGCGCCAGCTATGAATGTGTATATGACCTTGGTTCCCTTTAGCAACTGGACCTGATACTGGCTCGCGCCAGTGGCTTTGGTCCAGACGAAAGTAGGAGTCTTGTCTGTGATCGTCCCTGCGGGTTTAAGCGGGACAGGTTTGCTGCTGTCCTTCACCATTTGTGTAGCAATGGTCGCCTTGCGGACATTGGCGCAGTTGGCTGTGGTGATGCCGCTGGTGCCGACCAGGTTAATGCAAGCCTGATAGAGGGCGTTTCCCAGGTCGGCGTAGTTCGAGCTGCTGGTGAGCAGGGCGGTCTGCACCCGATAGAAGATCTTGGCGGTCTTGGTAATGCCCAGGCCAACGATGGTTTGCCCGTTGAAGGTGCCGCCATCGGTAATGAGGAAAGCCGCTTTGTTACCAACTCCGCTATTGGTGTGCACGCCGCCGTTATCCCCCGTTCCCTTGTAGTACAGAGGACTACCCATGCGGTCAGGGTCGCCGTAGGCGGGAGGGTTCTTCATACTGCGGAAGGGGCCGGTCCCGACAATATCTTCTCCCATCAGCCATTTGACTGCAGCGGCATCGTTGCCGCTGGAGTTGGTCAGATCAACAAACTCACCCCAGACATCGGAGAGCGATTCATTGATGGCGCCCGATTGATATGAGTAGACCAGGTTGGATTCATATTGGGTGACGCCGTGGGTCAACTCATGAGCAACGACATCATCCACGACGATAGAACTAGAACAACCATCGCCGTAGGTCATGGAGGAGCCGTTCCAAAAGGCGTTACAGTAGCCTGAACTGTAGTGCACCCGGGAGATTAGACTCATTCCTGCGTTGTTGATGCTGTCGCGATTATGGTAGGCCTTGTAAAAATCATACGTTTCCCCGGCGTATTTATGGGCGGCTTTGGCGTCGGCATCCCCAGCGGCGCAAGTTGGATCTGCCTCGTTGCACACCAGCACTGGCGCGGAGCAGGTGCCGCTGTTGTTGCAGGTATAGGTTAGCCGGTTGCGAGCAGTATCGACCTGGTTGAAGTTCAGGACGATAGCGCCGGACTGAGCATCGACGAGGACCAACTCGCGGATGGGTGCGAATTCGTGGGTTATTTCTGTGCGCCAAACCAGGGATGTTTTGCCGGCGACATCGCTGGTGAGAACCGGATTGTAGATCCAGAGTTCGGGTTCCGAAGCGCTGAGTGCGGAGGCGGCGACTTCATATTGGCCTGCGGCAAGGTCCAGGGCAATGTTTTTGGCGGCGGACGCGTTGAGCGATGGAGTGGTGGACACGGTGATGTTTGGCAAAATCTCTCCGTTGATGGAGAGCAGGTTGCCACCAGCATCCATTTGAACGATGAGCTCACCGCCCAAGACGGGGATGCCGTTATTTAGCTGCTGGAAATGAATTCCGCGCAGGCCGTTTTCGCCAGAAGATTGGCGCATCGCCCTGAGCTGTTTTGCGTTACCGGTCAGCCCGAACAAGGAGCCGTAGGCGGCCAAATAGCCGCGTCCCAAACCCTCTGGGGAGTCCCCGGCAGACATGGAGGGAAGGCGTTGAATTGACAGCCCTTCCTGGGCTGCCAGGAAGCTAACCAATCCGGTCTGGGCGTGGAACGAGATCCTGACGCCCTCATCTTGCAGCCGGAAAGCGGCCTCCAAGACCTCTGGTGAGACCAGTTGGCTTGAGTCCGCCACAGCGGGAAGTGATCCCTGGGCGGATGCAGGGAACTGCGCCACCAGGAGCGATAAGATAAACAGGATGCTGACTAATTGCTTGGCTGTTTTCATGCTCTCTCCTCAGAGAACTGGAACCATTATCTAAAGCGCTACCTAATCAACATCGCCAGTAAGCGCTTTTTGTAACAAGTCATTCAATTTGCTGACCAGAGGCGCAAAGGGTGAATCTGCCAGGGAGATATCATTTGCGACTATTTCGATCTGTTCACGGCCCAAGGAGATGCCGAGGGTGTACTCAAAGCAATCGTTGCAGGGCGGCAGGGACCCCGCTGGAGCGGTAGCTGCGAGCTGGATGCGCGAGACCAGGTTGGCAACCTCAATGAGTTCAGCTGCGGAAATCTGGAGAGCTACGACGGTTGCGGTGTTGTGGTCGGTGGCGACAAGTTCCCCGAGGCTTGAAAGCGTCAGTTGGCGATGGATACCGGCGAGGCCGCCGCTAACTTCAAGGGAAAGATGCCACGATTCCGGAATGCCGGAGGCGGGATCTGGGAGAGTGCAGGCACTTAGGCCGGCAGCTATCAGAATGGAGACAAGTGCAACCCGCATCGGATTCGCCCTAAGCCTTTCGTAACCGGGGAAGGCCGGTTAACAGCAAGCAGGCAATACAAATACTCCGGGCGAATGTGAGGAAGTAAGACAGATAGTGCGTTATTCCCCATGATTTGTGACGCGCGTCACCAGTAGACACATATGGTAGACCTATTCACACCCCCTGTCAATGACCCTAGCGCAGCATTTCGGGCTGGTTTCAGGGAGGCAGGGAGAGTCTTAGACCTTGCCTCCGGAGTACTAAGGGAGACTAGTTGAAAACATCGAGCGGTTCTTCCCACCAGGCGGGCAGGGAAGCGACGAACCACTGTTCGGATAGAGCGGAAGCTAACAGGCCAAAGCGAGAAAAAAGGAGGCGGTTTGGCGACCCGGCTGGGTTCTTGACCCGGTTGGGGGAGGAACCCTTGATAAGCACGTTAGCGACCTGGGCGGGCTTGGCCAAGGGGTTCCTGGTGAGGTAAAGGGCGGCGACACCAGCTACGTGGGGCGAAGCCATTGAGGTGCCGCTGATGGTGTTGGTGGCGTTCTTGGACCCGATCCAGGCGGAAGTAATGCTTTGTCCGGGTGCAAAAATGTCGAGGCAGGCGCCCCAGTTCGAAAAGGAAGCGCGGGCATCGCTGGCTGTGGTTGCGCCGACGGTGATGGCGGGCGGCACTCGGGCGGGCGAATAGGAGCAGGCGTTGGCGTTTGAATTCCCAGCGGCGACCACATAGACCACCCCAGCCTTGATGGATTTTTTAATTGCAGTGTCCAAGACGAGAGGCGGTTTGAAGCCTCCCAGACTCATGTTGGCCACCGCGGGTTTTACATGATGCTTGGTAACCCAATCCACCCCGGCGATCACGCCTGAATAGGTACCCGACCCAAAACAATTCAAGACCCTGACGGCGTGTAACCTGACCCTTTTGGCAACGCCATATTTGGTGCCGCCGATGGTTGCGGCCACATGGGTGCCGTGCCCGTGGCAATCGTTGCCCGTCTTCACATTCTCGAAGGCGTCGAATACTTTATTGGCGCGCCCGCCAAATTCGTTATGTTGGATATAGATGCCGGTGTCGAGCACATAGACATGCACGCGGGGGGCGACGTTATTGTAAATATAAGTGGAGTTAATCGGCAGGTTGCGCTGGTCGATGCGGTCCAAACCCCAGGTCGGGTTGGACTGGGTGGCAGTATTTTCAATTTGCTGAGTATCATCCAAGGAGATGATCCCATCGGCGGTAACGTAATCGACCAGCGGATTGGCCCTGACTTCCCGAAGCGCTTGGCCCGACAGGATGGCGGCATACCCCTGCAAGGCGGCTGTGTAGGTGAAGGTGATCTCGCCTCCAAGGCTTTGGATGCGAGCGCGATCGTTGCTGACCGCCAGCGCCAAATTGACGCCGGGTTTAAAGACTACGATGTAGGAATTTGGAACAAGTTGCACGCCCTGCGGGATGATCAGCTCGGCCTGGAAGCCACCCTGGAGCTCCGGGTGAGGAGTTTGGGTGGAGGTAGGTGAGGGGGGCGGGGTGGGGGTTAACGTGGCGGTTGGCTGAGAGGTTGCGGTTGGCTGAGAGGTTGGGGTGGGTGACGAGGTTTCGGTGGGAAGCTGGCTTTCTTCCGTAGGAGTTGGTGTACCCGTCTCGGTTGGGAGAGGGGTCTCCGTGTCGGTGGGGACGTCGGTTGGCAGGTCGGTGGCTTCCTGGAGGGCAACATTTGGCGAACCAGAAGCTGCCTTTGCCAAGATCAGACTATGCGGGTTGAAAGCAAAGAGGCCGACCAGAAGGCTGATCGCCATGATGTAATTCAATGCGAGGGTGTATTTTGAGGTGAATTTAAAGATGATGATCTCCTTGCAGGTCAGGGTTCCTCATCTGAGGAGCCTTACTAAAAATAGCCGGCCTAACGGCGCTAACCATGTAATTCTATTGGAGCGCTTAAGGCAAGTCAATGGCTCTCTAGACCCCCCGTCGCGACGATTCGCTGATCTTCGCTATGGCATCTATCAATCAATTTATAGTTTATTTCACGCCCACCAACACGGCCTGAACAGCCCGCCGATAAAGGTAGCTGTTACTGCTTTCATTAAACCCTTCACACGTGATAAGGGTGACCCAATCAAGGTCTTTATGACCCATTACGCTCATATTCCAGGAGCTTACTAAGCGAGAGGTTCGAACCTCATAGGTATACTCCATGCCCCAAGCACTGATGATTATTTGATCGCTATACTGTAGATCACTCAGATACACCAATGGACCGGGAATATTATTGGCATCCCAAACGTGGCCAGTCAGTACTGTATTGCCAGCTTGGGTAGGGAACGCGGTCGTTTCTAGGTAACCTGCTTGGTTGTAAAGCCATGTGGTGTCCCAACCACCAGCGGCGAGGGGAACACCCACAATAGGCATTTCTAGACCCAATTTGGGGATTATGAGAGTCAAGGAAGTCTCCAAGTAAGCCAATGACTTGGATCGATCACTCAAGCTTGTTTCCCGATCAGGAGCAAAACCAGTATTGGGCAAGCTCACGTTACCCAAGGTGAAGTTAGATAGATGGTTGGTAGTCCCACACACATATCCCGCCGAACCACTTACCAGAGGCAAGGGTGAGTAAGCCCCATTGGGTGACTGCTGGTGGAACACCAGCATATTGTTGGTGGAACCTATTTCCGGAAGAAGGCAAACGGTGATGGGGTGTGTGAAGGTACTTAGATATCCTAGTTCGCACCGAATAGAAATATTGTAGATTTCAACACCAGTTGTAAACCCAGATGGTATATTGCTTTCCGCATTAACCTGGATAGACAAATGGCAGCTGGAATAGCCATCGGGGATAATTCCATCAGGTAGTTTTACTAGTACTTTGAAAGCACTGAAACTCCCGCCGTTGTTGTCAATCAGGACACGATACGTGTTTGGCAAATTGCTGTTTTCTTTTTCTTGAGGTACATTCTCTGGAAGCTTGTAGGCATACTCAGGGTTACTTCCTCCCTTTGATTGATTGAAAATATCTTTTGCAGGGGCAGCAATCTTATAAGGGCTTAGATGCAGACCGACAATGTTCGTGTCCACATTAAACTTGTGGACAATCGAGGCATCCCGAGTATCAACAATAACGTAATATGGAAAGAACGAATTTGTTAATCCTTTAAACATATAATAACCGTGGTCCGGATCATATGTAGAGATTCCTTGCGGATAATGCTTAATGTTTTGGATAGTACCAATCTCACTGATTTCGCCAGTTTTAAGATCAAAAGAAGCTAGAGATAGATCCTCCCCCCACAGGTTCTCAACAATTCCGAAATATAGATCTTGAACAGGATCATATTCAGCATTGCCTAAAAATTGAAAGCTTTTGACAATGGAAGCATCTCGAGTGTCGACGATTACTACACTACCCCCGGCATGATGAAATATGTAATAGCCGTGTACTTGATCGAACGTAGATTCGCCTTGCGCCACAGAATTGACTTGAAAGGGAAGAATACCAATATCTATTAATTCGTTCGTTTTAAGATCAATTGAACTCAACTTTAATTTATGCAGTTCGACATCTTCTCTAATTCCATAGATTACCTTTTTTTCGTTACTGTACTCATATGCAAGTAAACTTGGTGGGAATCTATTTACGACAGAGGCATCCTTGATATCAACAACTGTTAAACCTAGATTGGTGGTAAACACATAATAGCCATTCTCGGCATCATAGGTGCCCTCACCTTGAGCGTTCGTCTTTACACCAGGGATAACGCCTATATTGACTAATTCACCAGTATCAGGATCATATGATTGCAACCACATTTTTCCATTTTCGTTATCCCACCAAGTTGTATAGTATTTATGATATATCTGATCAGTCTGTATTGCCTGTGGTATTGCAAATGTAGGCGCTGCATCAGCCAAAGCACTAGGAACGAAAGGGCTAAGCAGTAACGCCAGCAAGGCAAAAAACACACCGTTCAGCAGTACCTTCATGCTATCAGGTCCCTTTGTTATTGTTATTGTTATAGTTATTAATAGCGACCTAGGTTCAAAAGTCCCCAGCTTTCGCACATTGTTATATCATACCGAATACCATGCAGGCACTGTTTGCTTCGAAACCTAATTTTATAAGTGTTCTGCCGGTTGGGAACCGGGAAGGACCAGCACCGGTTTACGGCTGCTGGCGATGATGAGGCTGGCCAGGTTTTCCAGCAGCAGCCGCTGCCAACCCGCGCCGTGGTGGGCGCCGACCACGATCAAGTCGTAGCCACCTTCGTCGGCTTCTGCCATGATCTCTTCGACCACAACGCCATGACGGATCTTGGGCTTGACCTGCGAGCGGAACCGGGCAGTGAGCGCGCTTAATTCCTCCTGGATGCGCTGGCCTTCGATGGTTCCGGCGCCGATCAATTCCTCGGCAGAGGCGCGCAATTCCCAACTCTTTACCCCCGGTTGGGCGCCGATCTGCGACATGACGTGCAGGATGGTGATCTGCCTTTTCCCCTTGAAGAATTGCGGGAAACGCTTGTTCAAGACCCGGATGAGGGTGCCATCCAAGCCGAGGCTATCGCAGAGCAAGATGCGATCAAAATCGTCGCTGACGCCTTTGGCAAAGAGGACCGCGGTGGGCATGGCGGAAAGCATGCTGCGGGCCGCATCGCCAGCGAAACGTTCGGGCCAGCTGAGCACGCGGAGCCCGCCCATGACCACCAGGTCATACGCGCTCTCAGCGACTTCGGCGAGGAGCTCAGTCAGCGGATGCCCAAGGCGAGTCCTGGTTTCGGCTTCGACGTTTATCTCGCGCAAAATGCGCTGAGCGTGCTCCAGGATAGCCTGGCTTTCAGGCAGGCGGTTTTTCGAGCGGACTACGGCCAGCAGGGTCAGTTTTGCGCCCAAGGTGCGAGCGGCAAAGCCAGCCTGCATGATGGCGGGTACGGCAGCATTGGTTCCGTCTGTGGGTATAAGTACTTTCATGACCAAGTCTCAACCTCCTTTAGATCAAAACCAACAGGAGCGGGATGAAAAAGATGACGCCAATGAAAAGAGCCAGGCGCCGGTTGCTGCGGATGAGCCAGCTTTCGATAGACAAGACGCGGTTCTGGAAAGAGCTAAAGAAAAATGCAAGGATCAGGGCGGAGACGATGGCGATGCTCAGCATTTCGACGAGGACGATGGTGAAGGCGGCGGGATCTTGCAGGAGGATGGCAGCGATGAGCGTGTCTATAAAGGTGGTGATGTTGGCGCCCATGATGTAGGGAATCACATTTTCGCGGCGCACAAAGCCGCGGTTGCTGAGCGGCACCAGGATGGAAAGGGAGACGCTGACCGACATGGAGATGGAGGTGACCAGGGCGCCGAGCAGGAACATGACCCAGGGACGGTAGATGAGGCGGGAAAGGCGGCCCACCTGGCTTTGCTTGATGGCCATGGTTGGGAGGCAGCGATCGAACAGATTAAAACTCAAGATGATGATGGCCAGGCCGAGGAGAAAGAGAGCCCACCCCGGCAGCCAGGAAGCCAGGGGGCCGACAATGGGCGTCAGGATGACATCTATGACAGAGGCGAGGACGGGACCAGTGCGCACCTGCAGATGGTCCAGCCAGCCGGTTTCGAGGATGAAAAGGCCCATGAAGAAGGCGATGATGTAGGTGGAGCCGGTGACCATGAGGGAGAGCAAGCCCATGCCAAGGCTGGTGGAACGATCGCGACCGCGCAGCACGTAGAGGATGCCAATAAGCAGGACGATGAGGCTGGCGCCCAGGCGGCTGCCGGTGATCATGGCAAAGGCGGCTGCCTTGGTTATGGCGCCAACATCGAAAAAGGTGAGGGCGGTGGCGGCTACGGGCGAGCCGCTCATTACGAAATAGGCAAAAAGCCAGCCAAAGCCCAGGCTGTTGGAGACGCTGTTGATGGAGAAGGTGGTTTTGACAAGGGGCGCAAAATCGTGGGCGCCTTCTTTCATCAGGGTGATGGCGAGGATGAAGAGCCAGAGGCTGACCACGAAGAGGCCCACTTTTCCCCAATGGATGCGCTTCCAGACTTTCAGCATCTAAAACATGGCTCCTTTAGTAAAGCAAATTTCAAGGCTGTGATGGCCTCCCCAGGGGTGCAAAGCAGACCCATTTGACGAAAAGCCCAAGTGGAATTCTAATCTGAATTGGAGCCGCTGGCCTAATGGTGGGGTATTGGCGCACTTCAACAAATTCCACATATAAGCCAGCATGGTTGCAGTAAAGGGATGCCTCGGTTCGCGGCTACGCGGCTCACTCGGAATGACAAGCTGTTTGTCGACTTAGGGTATTCAAGCTAAAATTCCAGACTGAGAATGTTCGTAATTAACCACGGAGGTTTCTGTTGCCAACCGCACTAATCACGGGGATCACGGGGCAGGATGGGTCTTATCTTGCCGAATTATTGCTGGAAAAGGGCTACAAGGTCGTGGGGATGGTGCGGCGCTCGAGCACGGTGACCTTTGAACGCATAGAGCATATCCAGGACGATATCCACCTGGAGCAGGGTGACCTGCACGACCAGAGCTCCCTGGTGGATGTGCTGGAGAGGTACCAGCCTGACGAAGTGTATAACCTGGCGGCGCAGTCCTTCGTGCCCACCTCCTGGCACCAGCCGGTGCTGACCGGGGAGGTTACCGCGCTGGGGGTCACGCGGCTGCTGGAGGCGCTGCGGCAGGTGAAGGCGGAGGCGCGCTTCTACCAAGCCTCCTCGAGCGAAATGTTTGGCCGGGTGGTGGAGACACCGCAACGCGAGACCACGCCGTTTTACCCGCGCAGCCCGTATGGGGTGGCCAAGGTGTACGGCCACTGGATCACGGTGAATTACCGCGAGTCGCACAACCTGTTCGCGGTTTCCGGGATCCTTTTCAACCACGAGAGCCCACGAAGGGGCTTTGAATTCGTAACGCGCAAGATCACATCCCACGCGGCGCGGATCAAACTGGGCTTAGCGGAAAAATTGCCGATGGGCAACCTGGATGCGAAGCGGGACTGGGGGTTCGCGGGCGACTACGTGCGGGCGATGTGGCTGATGCTGCAGCAGGAAACGCCGGAGGATTTTGTGATCGGGACCGGCAAGACGTATTCAGTGAGGGAATTCTGCCAGGCGGCTTTTGGGCATGTGGGATTGAATTACGAGGATTATGTCACTTACGACGAGCGCTTTTATCGCCCGGCCGAGGTGGACCTGTTGCTATCCGATCCGAGCAAGGCGAAGGAAAAGCTGGGATGGAAACCCGAGGTCAGCTTTGAAGAGCTGGTGAGGATGATGGTGGATGCGGATCTAAAGGTGCTAAGACCATAAACATCCTGATTCCGGTTGAAGCATAAGTTGAAAACAAATATGTGGTATGCCAGCTCAGCTGCATATATCTGTGAGGGCAGAACCGTTATAGCGAAGAGCGATCCAACCTAAATCGGTCTTTCCCCATAGGCCCCGGTTTTTTCGGACTATATTAATAATTATAACTGAAGATTTAAACTGATAACTTCCAACGATGTTAAATTGCGTTCCTGGGCCGCTACGAATGTTCAGCTTTGGATCGGCAAGGGTCGTTACTGGGAGATTCACTTTTTCCTCCTTGTGTGGGGGTACAGAATCCCAATCGTAATCGCAGATAGCACGCCACCAAATGGCTTTTTCGCGTGCTGTGGCCATTTCCCATAAATTGGCGCCAGGAAGTTTGAGAGCACGCGCTTTCATAAAAAATTCGGTAAGCTGCTCAGGTGTTACAGACCAAGAGCCATGTGAAAAAACTGACCCAGTGGGCACAATGGGCTGATTTGGCATAAGCGCTCTGAACTCAGTTACGCTTTTTTGCAATTGCTGGCCTGGGTTATTCATATCCATCCAATATACTTGCGGCATATTAACATCGCAAAAATCCAGAAAAGCTTTAAATGGGAAGTCGAGATGGTAAGAAGGGTAACGGTAAGAGCTTAGGCCGATAGTAAGTTTGGGTAGTTCCTTGCGTAGTTCCGTCATGTAGGTCTTGGCAACTTTATCCATGCCCTTGGTTTTAAAAGGTCCCTCAGCATTGACCACGAATCCAGCCAGATTGAGCTGTTTCACTCGCTGGATGGCCTTTTTGGCTTCCGCAATCGGGTTTTTGCCGTATACGTACTGCCAACCCCAAGGTTGGATGCCTCGGGCGCGTAGAGCTGCAACCAAATTAGGCACCATGTCTACGCCGTTGTTGATGTTATAGCTATTTGTGCCGTCGGCTACCTTGATTAGAACGTGTGTCAAGCGCGCGTTGTGGGCTGCCCCCGCGATTAAGCGAGGGTCGCCTGATCTTACGCGCTTTACCTGCCAGAGGAAGACGCCTTTACCAGTGGGTATCACATGTCTCCTCTATGCGAGGGCAAGCAATTCATCATTAGCCCGTACGTCTACGCTCCTTTTGGCTTTGGACTTAAATTATACTGATCAAGATGCGCTAGACTGAAGAGGTGATTATATCCCTGATTGGTTTAATGTTCGGCAGTCCCACTCCGTTTGAGATGCGCTCCCGCGCTCCAGACCCGGTGATTAGTAGCCGGCCAGCTTCTTCAAATGCCACTCGTGGTAGGCATTCCACCCGAGCTGACAGAGCGCCGGCCCGTCAAAATGAACCGGCTGGCCGGGGACTGTCGTGAGCGGCAGCCCAGTCTCCGCGTCGAGCGGCGAGACAAAAGCCCATCGCGGATTGGTTGCGGCAAGGGTCGTCAGCATGGTGTTGAAGTCAATGGCGAACTGCCACAGCGAGGGCGATCTCGGGTAGATCAGGACGATCGCATTCGGGCTCACTAGCCCTCGTGCCACATAGTCGTCCCGGAGCGTGTTGAATTTCGCCGGATAGGCTTCGATGTCCTCGGCGCCGTTCCCCTTCTTCCCCTCCTGGTGCCAAGAAAAGAGTTGAGCCGCGACCACAAACGGCGTCTGCCTCGCAACGTTCCAGATTTGCTGAATGCGCTGCGTCATCGGCCCGTTGTTCAACCACTGCTCGATTTTCTGGCCGCCCTTTGAGACATGGATGGTCCAAACCGGCTTTGCTGTCTCGGCTGCGACGTAGTAGCCGAGCCAAAACCCATGACAGTTCTTGTTATCCGGCAGGAATGGAGGAGCGCCGAGGGTCGCCGGAACGAAGTGCGTTCCGACCGCACCCGTCAATGTCGGCTCACAGTCCCATGCGAGATTGTTCGCCGAGAACGGCCACGCCGGGCCGCCGGTTGCCGCGCCGTCAGCGTTGGATTGGCCGGTATGAAGATGCGTGATTGTCATCGGTCGGCCTCCGAACGCGCAGGGTACAAGGAACGAGCTGTCCGGGTAGGTTTCGATGTGCGCGTGGCAACCACCTTTCCGATAATGGATGAGCGGCGGTAATCGTCAGCCTGCACGACCGCCGTCCGGTCACCGGTGCTCACCAGACAGTCATCGACCATCGGGTTCTGGCGGGCGTGCATCCTCACTGGCCAGTCACCATGGAACACGACAGCCACAATCGTTGAGAGGATAGGGACCGTCGGTCGAGGCGTGGCTACGGATTGTTCTAGCGATGTGGTTAGGATTGGCTGGGGCAACCATGATCACAATTATAAGGGATGCCAGCGCGTTCAGCGCCACACGTTCAACTAAACCTTGGTCTCTCAGGCACGTCCTCTTTAGCCAGTGCCGCGAGGGCTCTGGCGGCGGCCACCTTCATTTCGTCGTTAATATGGGTGGCGCGCACATCCAACGCCCCGCGGAAAATGCAGGGGAATCCCAGCACGTTGTTGATCTTGGTTCGGATAATCCGAGCGGCTAGTAGCTACGATCTCGTCAGGACGGGTTGCCTTGGCCACGTCATAGCGGATCTCAGGATCGGGGTTGGCCATGGCGAAGATCA
>JBBDXQ010000013.1:0-49307 GCA_040902265.1 Anaerolineales bacterium | reverse complement strand
GTGAATCCCAGCCGGTGGATAAAGCCAGGGGCGACAGGGTGATTGCCGGCGCGTTGAACGGCCAGGGCAGCCTGCGCGTAAAGGTGACGGCTGTTGGCGAAAAAACAACCTTGGCCGGCATCATGCGCCTGGTGCAGGAGGCGCAGCAAAGCAAATCGCATACGCAGATCCTGGCAGATAAGGCGGCAGGTTGGTTGTTCTATTTGGCGCTGACTGCCGCAGTAGCCACCGCCTTGGCCTGGGCGGCTGTGCGCGGCTTCGATTCCTTCGTTTTGGAGCGCGTGGTCACGGTTCTGGTGATCGCCTGCCCGCATGCCCTGGGCTTGGCTGTACCATTGGTAGTAGCGATCAGCACAAGCCAGGCGGCTAAAAATGGCTTATTGATCAAGAACCGTTTGTCCCTGGAAGCTGCGCGCCAGATCGACGTGGTCGTATTCGACAAAACCGGAACGCTGACCAAAGGCGAACTGGGCGTGGCGGCGGTGGAAACTTTCGAGGGTTGGAAGGAAGAGGATGCATTAGCTCTGGCTGCGGCGGTCGAGGGCGACTCCGAGCACCCCCTGGCGGCGGCAGTGCGTAGCGCCGCAGCGGAGCGTAAGCTTGCCCTGCCCAAGGTGAGTGAATTTGAGGCTATCAAAGGAAAGGGAGTGCGTGCCCTCAGTGATGGTAGCGAGATCTACCTGGGCGGGCCGCGGCTGCTGGAACATTTAGGCTTGGTCGCTCAGGATGATGTTGGGGTTTTCATGCACAAGGCTGGCGATAAGGCACACACCGTCATCTACCTGATCTCGGAAAAAAAGATCGTCGCAGCTTTTGGCTTGGCCGATGTCATCAGGTCGGAGAGCGCCGATGTTGTGCAGCGCTTGCAGCAGCTGGGGATCGAGGTAGCCATGATCACCGGCGACAGCCAGGCAGTGGCTAATTCCGTGGCCGCCGACCTGGGGATCACGCTGGTTTTTGCCGAAGTGCTGCCCGAGGATAAGGACAAAAAGATCAGTGAATTGCAGCGCCGGGGCAAGCGAGTGGCCATGGTGGGGGACGGCATCAACGACGCTCCGGCCCTGGCCCGTGCGGATGTGGGTATTGCTATCGGCAGCGGCACGGATGTGGCAGTGGAATCAGCCGGCATTATCCTGGTGAACAGCAACCCGGTGGATGTGCTGAAAGTTTTCGAGTTAAGCCGCGCGACCTACGCCAAGATGATCCAAAATCTGATCTGGGCCACTGGCTATAATGTGGTGGCTATTCCGCTGGCGGCCGGTGTGCTGGCCGCGGCGGGCATCCTGCTATCGCCGGCAGTAGGAGCTCTGCTCATGTCCGCCAGTACGGTGATCGTGGCCGTGAACGCGCAGCTGTTGCGCAATGTGAATCTGGGAGTTTGAGGACATGAAAATGTTGAGAATCTTATTTGACCGGGTGGATACTAAACTAACCAGCTGGATGGCTCGCTACGGCATTTTATTGCTTCGCGTCAGCTTGGGCATTGTTTTCCTGTGGTTCGGCGTGTTGAAGTTCTTCCCTGGCCTGAGTCCAGCTGAGGACCTGGCCGCCCGCACCATCTCCCAGATCACTTTTGGCATGCTGCCCGCCGCCACCGCGGTGTTCATCCTGGCGGCGTGGGAAAGCCTGATCGGCATCGGGCTCATCCTTGGCCTGCAATTGCGAGTGACCCTGTTCCTGTTGTGGGTGCAGATGTTGGGCACCGTCACGCCTATCTTTTTCTTCCCCAATGAAGTATTCACCGTATTCCCGTATGCGCCCACGTTGGAGGGCCAATACATATTCAAGAACGTCGTGCTGGTGAGCGCCGGACTGGTGATTGGAGCTACCGTGCGCGGCGGGCGCGTAGTAGCCGAGCCGGACAAGATCATAGGCAAAGCCAGGGATAACTTGGCATAAAAAAGGACGCATGGCCGAAACTAAAACGTATAACTTACCCATCACAGGCATGACCTGCGCCAACTGTGTTTCCACGGTGGAGCGCAATCTCAAGAAAGTCCCCGGTGTGTTGAACGCCCAGGTGAACTTATCCTCAGAACGCGCCTCGGTGGATTTTGACCCCAAGCTCGCCTCCCTGGACACAATGGTGGATCGCATCCGCCGTGCCGGATATGACCTGGCCGCAGGGGAAGCCGACTTGAAGTTCGAGGACCTGCACGACGCCAACGACGCCCAGCGCCTGGAACGCATGCTGGCCGCCATGGACGGAGTGATCGACGCCCGAGTCAATCTGGCCAGCGAACGCGCTCGCGTGCGCTATATCCCCACCATCCTGAGCCAGGCAGACCTGCGAGCCGCAGCCAAGGCTGCCGGCTTCGAGGCGCTGAAGGAAGGCGAGGAGACTGAGGACGCCGAGCGAGCCTCCCGGCTGGCAGAGATCGGCAAACAAGCCCGCTTGATGTGGATCGGCGTGCTGCTGACCGCTCCGCTGCTGGTGCTATCCATGGCGCGCGATTTTGGATTGCTGCCAATGGCGATCGCCATGCAACCCTGGCTCGAATGGCTGTTCTTTGCGCTGGCCACCCCGGTCCAATTTTACGTAGGGTTTAGCTATTACATCAATGGATACAAGTCACTGCGCAACGGCAGCGCCAACATGGATGTGCTCGTGGCTATGGGATCTTCCGCGGCTTATTTTTACTCCCTGGCAGCCATGTTCGGCTTGTTTACCGGGCATGGTTACTTCGAAACTGCTGCGGCCATCATCACCTTGATCCGCGTGGGTAAATACCTGGAAGCGCGCGCCAAGGGGCGCACCGGCGAATCTATCCGCAAGCTGATGGGCCTGCGCCCCAAGCAGGCCCGCGTGCTGCGCGCCGGGCAGGAGATCGAAATCTCCTCCGCTGAAGTTCAGGTGGGCGATATGGTGGTAGTGCGGCCGGGCGAGAAGTTCCCGGTGGATGGCGTGGTGGTGGAAGGGCGCAGTGCGGCCGACGAGTCGATGATCACCGGCGAATCGATGCCCCTCGACAAGGGGCCAGGAGACATCGTCATCGGCGCTACCCTCAACAAGCAGGGGCGACTGATCTTCGAGGCGACTAAGGTGGGCAAGGCCACTGCCCTGGCTCAGATCATTCGTCTGGTGGAGGATGCGCAAGCCAGCAAAGCGCCTATACAAAAACTTGGGGACCGAGTCTCAGCCATCTTTGTGCCGGCTGTGCTTGTGATCGCCTTGGTCACCTTTTCCGTATGGCTATTCCTTGTTCCGGCTGCGAGCAGCGCGGCAGGCAACGCCGGGTTCACCCGGGCGTTGATCAATGCCGCCGCCGTGCTGCTGATCGCCTGCCCGTGTGCCATGGGCCTGGCTACGCCGACAGCCGTCATGGTCGGTACGGGCCGCGGCGCGGAGATGGGCGTACTGATCAAATCCGGCGAGGCGCTGGAACGCGCCTCCGATATCAGCATGGTGCTCTTGGATAAGACCGGGACAGTTACCCGCGGCCAGCCGGCGGTAACCGATATCCTACTAAGCAAAACTTGGCCCGACGAGAATGCTTTATTGACCATCGCCGCCAGTGTGGAGGATGCCAGCGAACACCCGCTGGGTGAAGCCATCGTGGCCATGGCCCACGAGCGCAGGCTGACGCTGAGCCGGCCGGCAGCCTTCCAGGCCGAAGGCGGTCGAGGGGTATCCGCTGAGGTGGAGGGTCGCCAGGTGCTGGTGGGTTCACCTCGCTGGATGGCTGAGCGCGGCGTAGGAATGAACGGCCTTAGCCCCAGCGTGGATCGTTTACAGGGCGAAGGCAAGACTGCCGTCATGGTGGCTGTGGATGGCGCCGCTAGCGGCATTTTTGGCGTGGCAGATACGCTGAAGGATTCTTCGATCGAAGCGGTGGTCCAATTGCATGCCATGGGACTCAAGGTCGGAATGATCACCGGGGATAACCGGGTGGTGGCAGAGGCCATTAGCAGGCAATTGGGATTAGACACCGTGGTCGCCGAAGTGCTGCCAGATCAGAAGGTGGCCGAAGTGCGCCGCCTGCAGGAGCAGGGCGAGGTCGTGGCCATGGTGGGCGATGGCATTAATGACGCTCCGGCATTGGCGCAAGCCGAGCTGGGCATAGCTATCGGCACCGGCACTGACGTGGCGATGGCCGCCGCGCCGGTAGTGCTGATCACCGGAGATTTGCGTGGCGTGCCGCGCGCTATCCAGTTGGCGCGCTCTACATTGCGCACTATCAAACAAAACCTGTTCTGGGCTTTTATCTACAACATCCTGCTGATCCCGGCCGCTGCCTTTGGCCTGTTGAACCCCATCCTGGCGGCAGGCGCCATGGCGATCAGTGACATCTTTGTGATCGGCAACAGCCTGCGGCTGCGAAGCTGGAAACCGCGCAGCTGACCTTGGTTGCGGTCAATAAGCAACACTAAAGTCCTATTCATGCTCCTACGGTACAATCGATTCTAATGAGCCCCGACCCTCGATTTTCCCGCCGAGATTTTATTAAGCTAAGCGGCCTTGGCCTTGGCGCTCTGGCTTTGGGCTCCAAGGGCAGCCTGCTGACTCAATCTCACTGGCAGAGCGAGTTCCCGCAAAGCGAACGGCTGGGGCGTGTGGTGGATGAGCTGGGCACTTATATCAATGTGCGCACGCGCCCCTCTTCGGACGCACCTGAGGCAGGCCAATTAGCTGGCGACGATGTAGTGCCCTGGCTGCGCGAAGTAGTGGGCTACACGCCGTATCGTAACCAGCGCTGGGTGGAGACGCCGCAAGGCTACGTGTGGGCGCCGCTGCTGCAGCCGGTGCGAAATCTGCTCAACACTCCGTTGGACACGCTGACGCAGACCGGGTCGGAACCCGGCATGTGGATGGAAGTGACTGTTCCCTATGTGGTAGCTCAACTAGCCAACCCCAGCCCGTTGGGGTTCCGTATGCGCTTCTTGGCGGAAAATTCCCTGCCGATCCGTTTCTATTACGGGCAGGTATGGTGGGCGGATGACATTCGCAACGGGGACCACGGCGTGGAATATCATGTGCGCGAACTGCACGGCAGCCGCGGCGACCATTTTTGGGCGCCAGCCCAGGCGTTCAAGCCGATCCTCCCGGAAGATATCCAGGCAATTTCTCCACAAGTCGAAAACAAGCGCATCCTGATCAATATTGCTCGCCAAACCATGTCGTGCTTCGAAGATGGCAGAGAAGTGTATTTTTGCCGGGTCTCCACCGGCCGATTTGGGGAAGATACGCAGACACCAGTAAGCGAAAACTTACAGATCTTTATGAAATTCGTATCCACTCACATGGAGGGAGGAGCCACAGGCGCCGGATATGATCTTTCCGGGATCGGATGGACCACCTTCATTGCCGCAGGAGGTATCGCCGTTCACTCAACCTATTGGCACAACAACTTCGGCGAACGGACCTCTGCAGGCTGCGTCAACGTGCGACCCGAGGACGCCAAGTTCGTCTTTCGCTGGAGCGCGCCGCATGTGCCCTATCAACCCGGAAAATTGGACCAGATCGCCGGCTCCTTAGTGCGCGTGGTCGAATCCTAAACGGTTGCCCCCATGCCACTCGACGCCCCTAGTTTTGCTTTAGCCTTTCTCGCCGGCCTGGCCTCCTTCCTCTCCCCATGTGTGTTTGCCCTGGTGCCAGCCTATGTTGGCTACCTGGGTGGCCGCACTGCAGCTGCACCGAGCGGAAAAGGGGAAAGTACCACTGCAGGTGCGCTTAGCCATGGCCTGGCTTTTGTGCTCGGCTTCAGCCTGGTCTTTATCTCCCTGGGTCTGCTCTCCTCAGTTCTTGGCGCGTTGCTGGCTGGTATCCAGGGCTACATTGCCTTTGTGGGTGGGTTGCTCGCCATCGTTTTTGGCCTGCATCTCTCTAGTCTGGTCCACATCCCCTATCTTGACTACGATCTGCGCGCCCAGAACCGCGTACAACGCGAACGTGGTTACCTCTCTTCGGTCCTGATGGGCGTTTTCTTCTCAGCAGGGTGGACGCCTTGCGTAGGGCCGGCGCTGGGTGTGATCCTGACCTTGGCGGCCAACGATGGCAACCCCGTCCAGGGAGCGCTGTTGCTCAGCGCTTATTCTGCCGGGCTGGCCATTCCCTTCCTCCTGGCTGCCACGCAGATCGGCTGGGTCACCTATTTGCTGCGCCGCCACCCCAGGATGGGATCGCTGATCCAGCGCGTGATGGGCTTTGTGCTGATCTTTGTTGGTGTCCTGCTGCTCACCGGCCGTTTATCCACCATCAGCAGCCTGGGCGCGTTCTTTGATATTTTCGTGGATGAGAGCCGGGTAGGCATTTTGTTGCTTGCCGGCATAGGCGCTTCATTAATTCTCGGGCTTTTCGCCGGATGGTGGGCACGCCGCCATGGAAAGCCGTTTGTGGATAGCTGGTTTCTGGGTTCAGGATTATTGTTCATCGTCTTCGTCGTCCTCTTCCTGGCCGGCGCTTTTTCCTTTGCTATTGGCTAGAAGAGCAACTTTAGAATTATTGTGCCTGGTTTGGCTGGCATTACTGGTTGCCTGCTCGCCAGCTTTCCTTTCTGCGCCAGCGCCTGAAGTAGGCGCGGTGGCGCCGGAGATCGCGCTGCTCACCTTGCAAGGCAACCGCGCTGCCCTGAGTGAGCTGCGCGGGCAGGTGGTGCTGCTCAATTTTTGGGCGACCTGGTGCGGCCCATGCAGGCTGGAAATGCCGGCAATCCAGGCGAGCTATAATGACGGCGGCTTTGCCGTGCTGGCGATCGATTTTAACGAGCCTGCGCAGCGGGTCCAGGACTTCGCAGACGATTTGCATCTCAGCTTCCCGGTACTGCTCGATCCGGGCGGCGAGGTGCAGGCGCTCTATCGCGTACGCGGTTACCCGACCACTTTCTTCGTGGATGAGGACGGGGTGATCCAGATACTTCATATCGGCGAGATGAGCGAGGAAACTCTGGATGCCTACCTGGTTCAAATGGGAGTTCGCCCGTGATCACCGTGACCCTTTACACCAAAAAAGCATGCTCGCTGTGTAAAAAAGCGCTGAGCGACCTGAAGGCTCTGCGAGCCAAGATCCCGCATAATCTGGCTTTGGTCGATATTGAGACAGACCCCGCACTCAAAGCCGCTTATGGCGAGCGCGTACCCGTACTGCAAGCCGGGCCTTACACGCTCTCGGCGCCTTTTTCACGCAAGCAGGCGCAGGCTACCTTGGCCGCCGCCCACGACCGCCAGGAGCAATTAGCCTCTGACCCCGGCTTCCAGGCGCGCAAGGCACGCAGCGAACTATTGACCCCCACAGACAGGCTAAACTCCTGGTGGAGCCAACGCTACCTGGTCGTGCTCAATCTCATCATCTTCCTTTATGTGGGTTTGCCTTTCTTGGCTCCCATGTTGATGAAAGCAGGCTATCCGCAGGCAGCCAGGCCTATCTATGGTTTGTATGGCGCGGTCTGCCACCAGTTGGGATTCCGTTCCTGGTTCTTATTTGGCGAGCAGGCCATGTACCCGCGGGCTACTGCAGGGCTGCAGGGCGTCGAAACATTTCAAGCGGCTACCGGCATTGACGAGAGCGACCCGCGCAACCTGCTGGCCGCCCGTGATTTTATCGGCAACGAAGAATTAGGATACAAGGTGGCTTTTTGCCAGAGGGATATTGCCATCTATGGCGCTATGCTGATGTTCGGCTTGCTGTTCGCAGTCACTGGCAGGCGCATTCGTCCGCTGCCCTGGTATCTATGGTTGTTGATCGGCATTGCGCCGGTGGCACTGGATGGGTTCAGCCAACTGTTGAGCCAATTCCCCGGCTTCTCCTGGTGGGAATATCGCGAGAGTACTCCTTTGCTTCGCACCCTTACCGGAGCCCTGTTCGGATTCACCACGGCCTGGTTCGGGTTCCCCTTATTGGAGGAATCGATCGCGGAAACCCGCGTGGTGGTCGCCTCCAAAAAAGCGCGGCTGGCCGGCAAAAAGAAGCCCTAGCATGCCGTTTGTTGAGATCGGCGGGTTACGCGTCTTCCAGTTCGAGAATCTTTCACTGGGGCCGGTGACCCAGGCGGTGGCCACCCGGCAGGGTGGGGTGAGCGAAGGACCCTACGCAAAGCTGAATGTTGGCATCAGCGTAGGCGATGACCCAGCCCGTGTAGCTGAAAATATAGAACGCATCTTTGTGGCCATGGGCAGGCCGCGCGCCTCGATGTTCGATAGCTTCCTGGTGCACGGGGCCGGTGCACTGGTGGCGGGTGGGCCACGTCCCGCAGAATGGGGCAAGCCGCCGCAGGGCGATATTATTCTTACTAATAAACCCAACGTGACTTTATTCATGCGTTATGCCGACTGCGTGCCCTTGCTCTACGTTGACCCGGTGAAACGCGCGTTGGCGCTGGCCCATGCCGGCTGGCGTGGCACCTTACTCAAGGTGGCCGCCAAAGCGGTGGATGAGATGCGCGCCCATTATGGGAGCCGCCCGCAGGACTTGCTGGTGGGTATTGGCCCGGCTATTTCTGTGCAGCAGTATGAAGTGGGTCCGGAAGTCGTGGCCCAGGTGCAAACAGTTTTCGGTCAGCAGGCGGCTGAACTGCTGCCACAATTCAATGGCAGCACTCATTTGGATCTGGTGGCAGCCAACCTGCGTGTCTTGGAAGCAGCTGGAGTGCGAAACATCGAGCAGGCCGGACTATGCACCTTTGACAACCAGCAGGACTGGTTTTCGCATCGCGGCGCAGGTGGCAAAACTGGGCGCTTTGGCGTATTGCTGGCCCTTAAATGAACCGTGCTTGACGCAAAGCAACTTGAGGCAAACCTCGCATCGATCAGGTTGCGCATTGCTGTCGCAGCCAGGCAGGCTGGTCGCGCTCCCGAGGAGATCAGTCTGGTGGTGGTCACCAAGGGTCACCCAGTGGGAGCCTTGCGAACATTGTGGGAACTCGGCATCCGCGATTTGGGTGAAAGCTATGTGCAGGAGGGCCGCAGCAAGCAAGTGGAGCTTGGGGAGCTCCCCGGGCTGCTCTGGCATATGATCGGGCATGTGCAGAGCCGCAAGGCAGAGGACGTGACCAGGCATTTCGGCCTGGTACACGCCGTGGACAGCCTAAAGCTGGCCACCCGCCTGGACCGCTTCGCCGCCCAGACTGGCAAAACGTTGCCCGTTCTGTTGGAAGTGAATGTGAGTGGAGAAGCCAGCAAACACGGCTGGCCGGCGAAGACCGACACCGCTTTTCAGGCCGCGCTGCCTGAAATAGCAAAGGTATTGCAGTTGCCTAATGTGCTCGTTCGTGGCTTAATGTGTATGGCTCCCATGACCCCGACCTCCGCAGGATCGCAGCCTTATTTTGCGCGTACCCGCGCGCTGCTGGGGGAGTTAAAGACCCGCCACCCTGAAGGAGAGTGGAGCCAGCTTTCCATGGGTATGAGTGATGATTTTGAAGCAGCCATCCGGGAAGGCTCTACCTTGCTGCGTATCGGCACAGCCATCTTGGGCCCGCGGCCTGCCTGAATGGAGCTTGAATGTTTGAATTGATTCGTTTGGCTGTCAACGCATTGACCTTATTGGTGATCGTGTACGTATTGCTATCCTACTTGCTAACCCCGTATCACCCTGCGCGTGAAGTGGTCGATAGATTGGTGGAGCCGATGTTGGCTCCCATTCGGCGCATCCTGCCTTACATTGGCGGAGTGGATTTCAGCCCGATTGTGCTTGTATTGATCATTCAACTGTTGGGCCGGCTTATCCTGGGCTTGATGGTGTTGTAGCATGCCAGCACGAAAACCCCGACGACTCTCAAATAGCCGGCGCGGCGCAGCCCTGGCTATCCGCGTGACGCCGCGCGCTCGCCGCGACGAGGTCGTGGAGGTGTTGGCCGACCAGACCGTCAAGATTCGCCTTACCGCTCCTCCGCTGGAGGGTAAGGCCAACGAAGCCCTGATCGAATTCCTGGCCAAGGTGTTGGATGTGCCGCGCACGCGCATCGAAATAATTGCCGGGGAAACCGGACGAGACAAACTGGTGTCGATCCTGGATATGGAGAGCGCCGAGGCGCAGGCGCGCATTTTGCGCCAACTACGCTCCTAGCCCGAATACAAGATCCGTTTGCACGAATCACAGCGCGCCAGGGCGTTGGGGGAGCGGGCGGCCTCGGCCAGCGAAGCCGAGAGCTCAGCGCCGCAGGCGCTGCAGGTCTTGCTGGTTACTTTGGCAATCGCCAGGCCTTTTTTACTTTTTCGCAATCCATCGTAGAGCTTCAACGCTTCACCTTCAATTCCGGAGAGGGCTGTTTCGCGCTCGCCGTAGAGTCGCTCACCTTCGGAGTTCAATGCGCTCTGCTCGCTGCCCAATGTGCGCTCATTCACCTTGCGCTGAGCCTGGACGGCTTCCAGGTTGGCCTCGGCCGATTGCATGTCAGCCTGCTGGCGTTCAAATGTCTCCATCAGTTCGAGTTGCCTGTCTTCCAGTTCACCAAGATGGCGAGTGAGCGCATCGGCCTCTTGTTGTAATTCCTGTAGTTCTCTTGGGTTCCTCACCTTCCCCCCGTACAACGCATCCTGGTTTTCCTTTAGCTTATCTTGTTGAGCTTTGCTTTCGCCCTCGGCAAGTTGCAACTCTTTGCGCCCTTGCTCTCCGGCGGCCTGGGTGGCATCCACGGCTTCCTTGGCTTCCCTGACGACTTGGTCGTCCTCCAATAGGTCCTCGATCTGCTCCAGCCGCTCTCTGATCTTGTCCAATTGGCTGTCAATCTGCTGCAGGCGAAAGAGTTTAAATGTTTGATTCACAGCAGGGATTATAGCCTTGACTAGCTGGCTTCCATGCTTCCCTCTGCTACAATGCCGCTATGCCGCAGCGCCGAGAAAAATGGCTGGTGGGGGCGGTCATTCTTTTGTTTTTGATCATTATTTCAGCTCCATATCTGGTAGCCCAGGCATCCACCAAACAGGATCTTTATTTCAGCGGATTTTTATTGAATCCAGTTGATGGTCATAGTTACCTGGCTAAAATGCGTCAGGGTCTGGAAGGCGCATGGTTCTTTACCCTGCCATACACCGCTGAGCCTGGCGCGGGCGCGGCTATCAATTTATATTATTTATTTCTGGGCCATATTTCCGGGGGACTAGCCTGGTCTTTGCTTTTCACCTTTCATGCCAGCAGGGTTGCTGGGGCCTTGCTTCTTGCCCTGGCGTTATATCGACTGTTTGCCAGGGTTTTCAGCCAACCAGGGCCGCGTTTGGTCGCCTTAGTCTTAACCCTATTCGGCTCTGGGCTGGGTTGGCTGGCTATCAGCCTGGGAGGTTTTTCCAGTGACTTTTGGGTGGCCGAAGCCTACCCTTTTTTGGCCAGCTACACTAACCCACATTTTGCTTTGGGTCTCGCCATCCAGGTTTGGCTGCTGACCCCGCTGCAAAGCGATGCGCTTATCGGGTGGCAGCGGCTGGTCGCCACAGCGGGAGCAGCCGCGATGTTGTCCATCCTGTATCCTTTTGGGTGGGCGGTGGCTGCCGCAGTTTGGACGGCCTGGGTAGCGTGGCAAGCCTGGCGCCGGGACCTGGCTAGGGCGGAGCTGCGCCATTGGGGAGCTATCTTGCTGGGAGGAGCGCCTTACGCGTTGTACGCTTATTTGGTCATTCGCAGCCATCCTGTGCTTGCCTTGTGGGACGCGCAAAACCTGACGCCGGCGCCACCCCTCCTGGACACGTTGCTGGCGCTCTCGCCAGCGCTGATCCTGGCCGCGCTTGGCGCAGGCCGCGTGTTTAGGGAAGGTGAAAGCCAGTTCAAGTTCCTGGCGCTGTGGTTGATAGTCGGCATCGCTCTCGTCTACCTGCCGCTAAATTTCCAAAGGCGGCTGATCAGCGGCTGGTATATCCCTGTGGGCGCTCTGGCTGTTTATGCATTAGCGCAGCTAAGCTCTGCGACTGTCAGGCGATTTGCGTCTCTTGCTCTTCTTTTTTTGGCTCTGCCCACCAACGCAATCATAATTCTTGGAGGGTTAAATGCAGTGAGTAGCCAACAACCCGCGCTTACTTCATTTCAGCCGGAGCTGGCTGCCTTCAAGTGGCTTGAGGACCACGCTCCAGGAAATTCCTTGGTCCTGGCTGCGCCGGAAACTAGCCTGCGGCTGCCTGCTTATGCTTCAATGCAGGTGATCTACGCGCATCCATTCGAAACTGTCGCGGCTGGGCTGCGCCATGCAGAGGTGCTTGCCTTTTTTTCAGGCAATTTGACTCAGGAGCAGTTGGCCGAATACGTGGCACGCATGCATATCGATTACTTGTTTTACGGGCCGCGCGAAAGGGTGCTGGGAAATTTGCCTTCACTACCCGGCTGGCATGTAGTTTACGAATCAGGCGATATGCACATCTGGGCGCCTCTTCCTTAGCTGCATGGCTAAAGCATTGCTATCTTCCCGATTAAAGTTTTCCATCCAGCCCAGCCTGCGCTGGTTGTTGCTGCTCTGTCCCTTCATTTTGTTATCACCAGTTTGGTTAACCGGGAAGGCCTTATATTGGGGCACGCCTTCCAGCCAGTTCATTCCCTGGTGGTGGCAGGCCTGGCAAACGATCCTCGCCGGTGAATGGCCGCTTTGGAATCCTCTGCTGGGCATGGGTGCCCCGCTGCTGGCAAATTATCAGTCGGCCTTGTTCTATCCTCCCACCTGGATCTATTTTGGATTGGCTGCGCTGGGCGGGCTGCCTCTCATGGCTTGGGTGCAGGCCTTCCTGGTGGGCCTGCATCTGGCCTGGGCGGGCTGGGGCATGGGCCGCCTGATCAGCCGCCTTGGCAGCAGCGAGTTGGCCCAGACCGTTGGCGGGTTGGCTTTCTCGCTGTCCGGCTACCTGGTAGCCCGCGCCCATTTCCTTAGCATCAACGCGGCTGTCGCCTGGCTGCCCTGGGTCTTGCTGGCCGCTTACGACCTGGCGCAGCAGCCGAAGCGCAAGCGAGGCCTGCTGATGTTGGCCTTCTTTTTGGCGATGCAGTGGCTGGCTGGCCATGCCCAGATCGCCTGGTACAGCCTCTGGCTGGCCGCGGCTTGGACGGGATTTTGGTCCTGGCGGGCGGGATACTGGCCGCAGGTCGGCCGGGCAGCCCTTGGGCTTTTTGCTGCCGCGCTGTTGGCTTTTGCCCTGTCCGCCGTTCAGTTGTTCCCCACCGCCGAGTATCTGCTTAACTCCCAACGCGCCGCCCAGGTGGATTTTGCCCAGGCTGCCACCTATTCTTTTTGGCCCTGGCGCTTAATTACCCTGTTGGCGCCTAACTTTTTTGGGAATCCCGCCTATGGAAGCTATCTTGGCTACGGAAATTTTTGGGAAGATGCTGTCTATATCGGTCTCATCCCTTTGTTCCTCTCGATGCTTGCCTTGGTACGCTTCTGGCAGGCCAGGAAAGATCGCCCGCTGTTTTTCTTCCTGTCTGCGCTGGTTTTGCTTGCCTTTCTGTTTGCGCTTGGGGCCAACACACCCTTGTTTGGCTGGCTATACGACCACGTTCCCAGCTTTGCACTCTTCCAGGCGCCAACGCGTTTCAGCATCTGGCTGGTCTTTGGCCTGGCGCTCTTGGCCGCCTTTGGTGTTGACATATGGCGCGCTCCCCAGGGGAGGGCGCTGTATTGGTCGCGGCTTGCGCTGGCGGCTGCCCTCGCCATTCTGCTCCAGTCGGTGATCGCCATTGGCTTGTTGGCCCAGGGAGCCATCCACGGGTTTGGCATTTTTGTCTGGGCTGGGCTTTCGCTCGGCCTCGTTGCCGTGGGCGCAGCCTGGCTGAACTTGAATGCGCCAAGCAAGACTGGCAGTCCACCCCGCTGGGCCTGGCTGGTCTGCTTGCTGCTGGCCGCCGATCTGCTCTACGCCGGTTGGGGGTTGAACCCTGGGGCTGATCTGGACCTATACAGGGAAGAATTTGCTACGCCCGCGCAGTCAAGCCTTGGCGCCGGGCGGGTGTATCTGCCCGCTGAAGATGAATACAGCCTGAAATTTGAGCGCTTATTCCGTTTCGATGATTTTTATAGCGCAGATCCCGGCGCGATCCGCACAAGTTTGTTGCCTAACACCACTCTTCTGGAAGGCATCGCCTCGGCCAACAATTTTGACCCTTTGCTGCCGGGGCGCTATCGTCATTGGATCCAGGCGCTTGAGGCGGCTCCCGCCGGTCTTCGCGACGCCATGCTGGCCGCCATGAGCATAAATGTCATCGTGCGGGTGGGGCCTGATGGCAGCCAGGAGCAAGTCGCCTTTGAGCAAAAAGACGCCCTGCCGCGTGCCCGCTGGGTCAATTGCGCCCGGCCCGTCTCAACGGCTGCACAGGCGCTCGCTGGGACCGGCGCGGCTGGTTGGTCGCCAAACGACCTGGTCCTCGTGGAGAGCACCGTCCTGGTCGAAGAAGTTTGCGGTTTGGGGTCTTCCGGCCGCGTCGTTTTGTTAGCTGGCTCCGCCAACACTGTTCGCGTGCAGCTGGATTCGCCCAGCGGCGGTTGGCTGGTGCTGGCCGACACCTGGTATCCCGGTTGGCACGCAACCGTCGATGGGGTCGAAGTGCCAATTTATCCAGCGGATGGGCTTTACCGGGCAGTGCCGCTGGGGGAGGGAGATCATGAGGTGGTTTTCAATTACCGCCCCGCCAGTTTTGCGCTGGGTTTGGCTGTCAGCACACTGGCTTGGCTGGGTTGGATCATTTTGAAAAGGTCTAAACGAGAACTGCGGTAAACTTCCCACAGGTCAAGGTGCCAACCCATTGAGACGATTCAAGAACTGGCCGGTGCTGGTCCTCGCCCTCCTGTTAGCGCTATTGATCTTATGGGTGCTGCGGGAACCGCTGCTGACCTTATTGACCTTTATCAGTGACCGCAATGCCTTTACCGCCTATATCTATAAGTTTGGTTGGCTTGGCCCGCTTGTGCTTTCGGCCCTGCACCTTGTCCAAATACTGATTTCCATTGTGCCGGGCGATGTATTCTATTTGGCGGGGGGATATATATACGGCCTGGTTCCTGGTTTCGCCCTGAACTGGTTCGTCACAGTGGGCTCTGGTTTGCTGGCCTTTGCCATTGCCCGCCGTTGGGGCCGCCCGGTGGTCGACCGGCTGGCGCCGGCCAAGGTCATCGACCGCTGGGATGCCGTGTCCAGGAAGCATGGGCTGGTCTTTTTCCTGACCAGTTTTATGCTGCCGGTTTTCCCCACGGATACCATGAATTATGTAGCCGGGCTAAGTTCGATCAGCTTGCAGCAATTTGCCTTGGCCAGTTTAGTAGGCAGGGCGCCTCTGATCTTTTTAGTGACCTTCCTTGGCGCTCATGGAACCGATATGGCTTCCCTTGACCTCGCCCCCGGCCTATTATTGCTGGTGATCTTGATCATCGTTGGCTTGTACGTGGTCTGGCTCACCTTGTTCCGCAAGCTAACCTCGGAAACCTTGGGGCCCTGATGTTGGCCCAAAATTTTCAGGATAGCAGCCAGCCGCTCACTGCCCTCGCCGGGGTCAACCTCGCGGATCGGCCAGCTCACCGGCCAGCCCCGCAAGTTAGCTACCATCGCATCCAGCTGCCCAAGACCAACCTGCACTACATCTCCTGTGGGTCAGGGCCGCCTCTGGTCATCGTGCCGGCTACCATCTCCAAGATCGAAAACTGGCTGGCCTTGGCTCAATTCATGGGGCAGCGCTTCACGGTGTACTTTTTTGAACTGCCCGGCCATGGCAAATCCTCGCCGTTCAAGGAGCCATTCAGTTCTCAGCTGGCGGCAGAGACGGTGGAGGATTTTATCGATCAACTAGGGCACGCCACTGTATCCCTGATGGGTTTTTCGTTTGGCGGCATCCTGGCCATGACCACGCTCTACCGCCTGCGCGGCCGGGTCGAGAAGGTCATCCTGCTTTCTCCGGTGCTTTCCAGGCGGGCGCTTAAATTCTCCGCTCTTCGCCTTCAATTGCTTAGGGGCATGGTCAGAGCCTTCCGCGTGCCGCGCTTTCGTTCCAGCATAATGAGATCAGCGCGTAGCGCTAGCATCAACCGCCTTCTGGCTGGCACGATCGCCAAAATTGGCCGGGTTGAAAAGTCGGTCTCCATCCCGGAAGTTTTCCAAAAAATATCGGATAGCACTGCGGACGTGCTCTGTTCCCAGTTGACTGAGATGTTGAATTTTGAAATCCAAGCTCAGACTTTTGCGCAGCCGTGTTATTTCGCCATGTCGGTGCGCGACCCGATGCTTTGCTTTGATACCACCCTGGGGATCATGCAGCAGGCCTTCCCACTACTGCAGGTGCAGCGCTTCCAGTTCCCCTACCACCAGCCTCCCAAAACCCCCACCTTCGAGGAGATGAACCAGCTCTATGCAGGCTTGCTGGATACCGTTTGCTCAACCTGACAAGTGGTGCGGCATGCACTCTGTATTTGCATCTAACCCTTGCCTGCCGGGAAGAAAAAACTGGCCGCGAGTATTTGCAGGCTGCCGATCATTTCCAGCGTCTCCTCGGTCCACACCTGCCAATTGCGCGCCAGGATGCCGCTCATTGCGCGGCTGGTGTCCGGCAGGAGATATACATCCCGGTCAAAGCCCTGGGCGATCACAATAACCAGCGCGGCAAACCCCACGTAGATCAGGGCGGGGTGCTGGGAAAGCACGCAGCGCAGAGCGGACGCGTAGCCGGCCAGGCTTCGCCGCAGCCGTCCGCGCCATACAGCCAGGGCCAGGATGAGTAATACGCTTTGCGCCAGCAACCAGGCTGCCACTGGCGTGATCCTCTCGATCACTACGGTCTCTTCAGGAGAGGTGTACCCCGCGAACAATTCATACATCAGCCCCGCGACCAGCAGCAGGGTCAGGCACATGTTTGCGATTAGCATTCTCCGGGGTGATTGCAGGTACTTTATGGCTCCATCCAAGAAGCCCTTGTTTCGTGCGCTCGAACTCCACAGATACAAGACCACTCCAAGCGCAATGAACAAACCCGCCAACTGCGCTAACCTGAACGCTGAAAACCCTAACAGGATCGCATTCTTGGGGTCAGCAGGTAAACTCGCCAGCCAGATGATGCTGGCTGCCGAGATCAGCGCCGAAGAAAGCAGCGTAAACGGCAGGATTCTCTTCTTCCACGCTCGTTCGCTTATTCCGCCTGACCTGCTCCTGACCAGCAGCAACCAGGCAACCCCCAACCCAACGATGATCGCATTGATCACCATAAATTGAGTGACCTGCGCAGAGTTCCACGGGCCAAAGCCCAATTGCCCTGTGGTCCAGCGCCACAGTCCGGGGATGAAGTTGTGAAAGTCCTGGAAAGGCACCTCCGAGATCCCCACGCTAAACGGGTCATATAAACCCAGCTCCATGCCATATGAAATTTCTTCTAAGAACACAAAAAGGCCGAATAGGGGAATTAACAAGTAGCGCCAAAACAACCTGCTTCCTCGTAACCTGATCAAAGCCCAGCAGCACAGGATTACGGCAAGCAGGGATAGGTACGGGCTGATCGGCTCAGGATGTGGGAAGACACTTGGGAACACAGTGAACAGCGCAAAAGGAACCACCAGCAGGAGCAATGCTGCCGTGAAATGCCAACTCACGCTAAATGTCCAGGCTCCCTTTGTGGTTTTCATCGCCGCCCCTTTAAGGTTGCTCCTCATGTGGTACGCGTAATAGCACTTGCTGCGAACCTTTGCCCACACAAGCCTCGATGGGCTGTGTTACCAGCACCGTATCGAGCCTCATTCTCGCCACTAACGGTTGCCACTCGGCGAATCGGCGCTCTTCCACCAGGATGTAATCTGCCTCCCGGATCCAGCTCTCCTTGATCTCCTGGTTCCAATACCCGAAGCGCAACAAGTCGTCCACGCTCGATTCGGGGTTCTCATCATTGAATGAAAACGAGCCGTTTAGCTGTTGCGGGAATATTCTGACGCCTGGCAAATACATCAGGATGGCCGGCGAGTTGGGTCCATGGTAATAAAGCAGGTCGCCAGGCTGAATATGCTGGCGCAGTTGCTCGCCCAGGTCTGCATAAGCCTGGGGGAGATTGCCGCCGCATTGCAAAGTGGCATCCCCCGCGGATAGCAGTGGGGTGGGGGCAAGCAGAAACCCTATCGTGAACAGGCTTAGCCACGCTCGCTGGACGACCGGCATCTTCCCCTTGTCTTTCCTCAGCCAACTGGCAGCGTAGACCCCCAGCAAGAGCGCTGCTGCCAAAGCGAAGCCAGCCACGGCTGGCAGGACGCGCCTGGCATCCCGGTAATCCATCCCAAATTTGTTCTCCATCAGTCCCCACAGCGGGAAGGCATCCCCGCCGCCCAAACGGGGCAGCTCGAACTCGGCCACGAACCGGCCGGTGGTGTTGGCGCTGCCAAAGCCCAGCCCAGCCGCCACCAACAATAAAGCCAGGGCTAAGCCCACCAGCGCTGCCGGGTGGAAGGTCCGCCGCCAGTGCGGCGCGGTGACCACCACCGCCAGCAATCCTAGCGAGCTGAAGAAAGCCATATAGCCTGAGAAGCAGAACTCGTGGCAGCTTTGGCCGCCCAGCGAAGCCCACATGTGGATGGCTGTCAGCGCCAGATAGGAACTGTTGAGGAACAGGGCGGTGCGCAAAGTAAACGTATCCGGCCAGCTTTTGAACTTCGGCCACAGCAGCAGGTTGAGCAGCACCCCCACCATGACCACGAAATTGAACCGCAGGCCCTGCCAAAAGCTGACGATCGGGTTCCAGCTGCGGTCATCCAGGTCGCCCAGCCAGGCCCAGTTGGCGGTGAACTCCACCCCGCTGTATTTATCCCAGGGCGTGTAGAACGGCTCAAGCCCGGCGATCAGCCCTTCGGGGATCCAATAGGCCCACATCCGCAAAATATTGGGCCAGTAGGCAATGTGGATCAGCACTGGGACCAGCGCCACGCTCCCCAGCGCCAGCAGCCCCAGGCGCCGTGAGTGCTGCCAGAAGATGTAGAGCACCCACAGGATGGCAAACGGGAACATATTGATGCGCACCATCAGCATCGCGCCGCACAGCGCCCCCGCCAGCCCCAGCTGCCAGGGCGTCGGATTGCGCCGCACAGAGAGCAGCAGCACCAGGATGAGCAGCGCAGCCACCAGCACCTGCGAGAGCGCCAGGCTGTAAATGCGCACCAGGGCCACGTTCAGCGCCAGGCCCCAGACTGCGAAGGCCGCCCACCACTTGCCGCTCAAGCGCCGGGCCAGCCACCACAAGCAGGCCAGGCCCACCAGGCCGAGTACCGCGGCATACACGCGCCCGCTGAGCAGGTTAGCCCCGAACCACTTCATCACGCTTCCCGGGATCAGGAAGGCCAGCGGCATGTGGTTGGTCAGCGGGCCATAATCCTGGAAAGGCGCGTATTGTCCCGTGGCGTAGAACCAGCCTTTCAGCAGATAGAGCCCCTCATCCAGCATGCCGCGCGAGGTGAAAATGTAGGAAAAGGTCTGGGCTACATACACCATACCGCCCGCCAGGGAAAGCAGGTCGGGCAGCAATGGGTAGCTGCGCACTCTTGTGAGCACATGGTTTGCTTTGAGCATAAGGGCTAGCCTATTTGTGCTTCCGGGCACAGTATATCCTCCAAGCCGGTCTTAGCCGCGAGACTCTGTTTTGCCTTCAGAATGGAGTGAGAGGATAAAGAAGCCTGCTCGACCTGTTTTGTGCAATCTAATACTAAAACTTGACCAGGCAAATATTGTAAACAAAATATCTTCTTATACAGATGAACAATTCAGCAGTATTGACATCCGTGAGCTAACTCGAGGAGGAAGTCGGACAGCAGCCTTTCTTGTTTCAGTCTCAGAGTATCCAATTGTATTTAAAAAACCAGGCACCTACGATATAGGTGGAGGAAGACAGCAAACAGCGTTTAGCGTTGGCTCGATATATTTTAGACATGGCACAAAAAGTGAAAATTGTCGAGCCTCAGATATTCGGGATTTTGTTGAAAGAAAAATCGCAAGTATAAAAGGGTCTTGGCTAGATGGGATTCGCCGCGTGGTCGAAGCACCTGAAGGATCTCATGTTGTTGTTCACACTGTTCGTGAACCAGCCGCTATTAGGCTGGCGGCCGGGCAACAAGTAGAAATGTCGGTGGTGGTCTTTTGATCCGACTAGGCCTTCAGTTCGCCATCCCCAACGAGAACAACATCCACATGCCCCCCAGGTAGACCAGTATAAGCAGCAAGGCATCCAGTTCGATGAAAAATAGACGGCGCTCCAGCCGCGCCAGGTTGCCGATCAGACCCAGGGTGGTCAGGATCAAGCCAAACATGCCAGCCACGGCGAAATCGCCATCGATGACACCCATGAAGCGGCCGGAAGTCAGGAAGATATCAGTCAGACCCAGCGCGAACATGTTGAAGATGTTCGATCCGAATAGGTTGCCGACCGCCAGGTCATAGGCGCCCAAACGAGCCGCGGCAATCACCGTGACCAGTTCGGGCAGGGAAGTCACCAGGCCGACCAGCAGGAGGCCAACAAAGCCGCTGCCCAGGCCGGTGATCTCGGCGATGCGTTTGCTGGAGGAGACCAACATCGGCGCGACGGCGACGAGCACCGCAGTGGCAATCGCAAAACCGAGCAACGCCTTCCACAACGGCGGCAGTCTTGGATCCAGCTCCGCTTGCTCGGGGACGATATTCTTGTTTCCATGCAGCAGGCGTACGCCGCCCAGGTAGACCAGGATTAATAGCAGGCTGTCAAACCCCACCCAACCGACACTCCAGTCCAGATTTACTTCGATGGACAGCACCGCCATTCCGATCAACAGGATCGCCAGGCCGCCAGTCAGGGCGTGTTTCATCGCCACTTGCCGCAGGATACGCTGGTTCTGGTGGGTCAGGTCGAGCACTGCCAGCATGAGCATGTTGAACATGTTGGAGCCGAAAAAATTACCCGCTGCCAGGTTGGGCACATTTTGCTGGAGCGAACTGATCGCGGTCAATAATTCGGGCAGGGACGTGGCGCCGGCAAGCAGCAGCGTCCCCACAAACATCCCGCCCAGCTTCGTGCGTATGGCGATCACATCGCCATATCGGGCGAGCTGCATGGCAGCCAGGACAACAATGGCGGAGGCGGCGATAAACTGGACCCAGAACATTACGTCTCCGTTTTTTCGCGATCGGGCAGGCCTTTGACAACCTCGATCCGCCAGGCCACCAGGATCCCGGTGTTGGGTTCATCTAAATTCCCAACGATGGCTTCAGCAGCTGTGAGCGCCTCCTGAATGATCCCCTTCCTTTCGACGACAACGAAGAGGGTCACGTGATCATCCATACGGGCGCCTGTAGCCAGTGACGCGAAGTCGAAGCGGGCTCCCGGCATGGCCTGCCTGATGCGGTGGCGCTGCCAGCCCATGCTTTCAATGATGGTAACGCCCCGTACCCCGATCCTTTCCCAGGCAGCCAGGACCTCATCGAGGCGATCAGGATCGTCCAGGACAAAGAGCAGTGCGTACATAAAGAACCTTCCTCTCTGGGCTCACCGCATTGGTGAAAGCCCGGATAGATCTCCAATTTTAGCCGCTCCCATTGGGGTAATAATCTCTCGGAAGTTATAAAAATCAACAATTACTTTTCCGGTGCGCTGGGTTGCACCACACTTGATCGGGAAGGCGGGTGAGTCAAACGTCCTTACCATTTATAATCAGTCAACTTATCTAACCATCTGCGGGCGTGGAGTCAGGAGGATTAATTGTTTGACGCTGCCAAAGTAATGCGAGGGAAGCATTTCGGTGAAACAGCTTGGATCGTCGGCCTGGGGGCAAGCATTAAATACCTGACTGCTGAGCCCTTCGATTCTGGGCCGATCATCACGTTGAATAGCGCTATCAAGATCGTCCAGGATTTGGGATTGCCCAACAAAATCTATTCCCTCCAAAAAGACGGTTGCGAAAAGCGCGACCTTCCTGGCCATCAGTGCGCAGAAGGAATGATTTACCCGCGGAATGACATTCCGGTTATTTTACCCAGACGTGGGTATGGTGAACTGTGCCTGAATGAACACCCCAACCGTCTATGGCTCGACTATGTGAAATCCCTGGATCTTAGACCACCGGAAATGAGCGTGCGCATAGCGGTTGCATTGGCTCTTTCCGTTATGGGTTGCACCAGGATCGCGTTTGTTTGTTGTGATTCGCTGCTGGGCGATAAACCCGGGAACTTGCGCCGCTACTACCCAGAGACAAGTAAGGTTGCGCTACCGCCCGCTTACGGCAACTATATCCGCGTCCGCCCACTTGTTCTTAAGGATGTGAGGCGAGTGCCGCACTTTTATGTGACACCGAAAAAAGGTAGAGTTGATAAAGTTCCGAAGTCTCTGCCCATCGCCGGAGAAATCGTGGGTATATCAGATTGTCTGCTGAACCGTGAAGCGGAGCGCACCTGAGGTGTGCCCTTCGGCGCCACCGGAGCGCAGGGCGGGACTTCGTCAACTACCTTGATTATTCGCCTTTTGTCTTCCATTCCATAGATTTTTAAGCAATAATGCTGTGTGTTAAATATTTGTCCACCAACACATAAATCCCTTGCCTCATCACGAGCACCTACCACACCGACCACACCAACCATAGCAACCACACCTACCAAATCAACTCTATTGACAACATGTACACACCTACCACGCCTCCGTTAACGAAGGTAGTTGGACGATCAGCTGCTCGCCATTTCTTCCTTGCTGGGGAGGCCGCGGGACCTCGCCAATGTGTATTGACCCCTGTCCACTTGACCCAGGGTAAGGACGTTCCTCGGATCTTGAGAACAAAAACTGCCCTTTCGGGCAGTTTTTGATGGTTGCTCCACGTTGCACCAAGAGCCAAACAGAGGGGAAGGCGTCTCGACACCTAAAATACAAGCCGCCTAGAATTTAGGCGGCTTTTCTCGTTGTCAACCAATTAATTAAGAGTCGAGTACGAAGGGGAAAATCCTCCGAGAAAACGGCCTACAATCATGAATTTACGAGAGAAAGGAGAGTGTTTTATGCCCACCTAATATTTTGTTTCCACACCAACTGCAACTGAATTGCAACTGAATTGCAACTGAACCTTGCGAAGAAATGGCGATCTCATTAAAACTTAACGTCATAAATCAATGTAATCGATAGAACCAATGTCTTAAATCATTCTCAAGCCGACAATCACTGGCATTAATCAAAAATATTTCCAATTTGCTAATGTATGTCCTCACACAAAAATTTGGGGCCATGGCCGGATCATCAATGGAGAATTTCTGGTCAGGGTGAGTTATACTTCAACGGCTTGAAGGTTTTGGCAGCGACGAGGCTGTAGGGGGCATTCGCTTGGTCAATTTTATGTTTGCGTACAAACGAATTATCCTTCATTTGTTGCACTAAATATCCGACTCCGCCTCTATTATGGGGCCTCTACAAAATTGATGCTAAAGGAGCACAAGTTGAACGAAGACCGAGCCGATAGCAGTCGCCTGGGCGAAGCCCTCAAGGCAATCATTCCTGCACTAGAGGAGTTCAGCCGCTATGCCGAGCCTGATCAAAGCGGTGCCCGTCAAAAAGAATGGAAAGCCGTCCTAGAACAGACTCTTCCACAAAAAGGGGTGGGACTGGACAACGTACTTTCCGAATTAAGCGAAACATTTATTCCCAACGGAGCACGCAACGGTATGCCTGGATTCAGTGGTTGGATAACCACGTCTCCAACCACATCGGCCATCGTCGCCAACTTGGCAGGCAGCGTGGCAGGTTCACAGCGCTGGTGGGTGCAGTCCTTCAACACTATAGAAAAGGTAGCGCTAGACTGGTTGGCTGATCTACTCGGTTTGCCCTCCGACTGGCAAGGCACATTTAGCAGCGGAGGCTCGATTGCCAACATTATTGGATTAGCAGCTGCCCGCCAATACGCTTTCGAGCAAATCGGCGTGGATCCTGCCAGTGAGGGCGTAAACAATTCACAGAGTTGGCGGATCTATTCCAGTAGCGAAGTACACCACGTAAACATCCGCGCTGCCGCCATACTAGGAATGGGACGTAATTCTGTGGTCCAAATCCCACCGGACAATGCTTACCGTATCGATGTCAATGAACTCGAAACTTTGCTTAAAAACGATAAAAAGAAGGGAATTCGTCCCCTCGCCATAATTGCAACCACTGGCACAGTTAATACTGGGGCTATCGACCCACTTGCGCCTATCGCTGATTTGGCTGACGAATATAACTCATGGCTACATGTAGATGGGGCCTATGGTGGTTTTGGCGTACTTGACGAGCGACTCGCCCCGCAGTTTGAGGGCCTCCTGCGAGCTGGATCATTCGCAGTAGATCCGCACAAATGGCTGGCTGCTCCTGTGGGAATAGGGGCTACCTTCGTACGCGATAGACTTTTGCTTGGCCGCGCCCTCACCCTAGAACCCGCCGAATATTTGGAGGGAGCCACCTCATCTGGCGAGGTGGCCTCTACGTTTGATCAATTCGGAGAGCTTCTCCACGACTACAATCTGGAACAATCTGCTCCATCAAGGGGAGTTTCTGTATGGGCTATTCTAAAGGAGATTGGAGCTGAAGGCATGCGTGATCGCATTGTCCGCCACAATGATTTTGCCCGCCGCCTGCAACGTCTAGTTGAAGAAGACGAGTATCTCGAAGTGCTCTCACCAGCCACACTTTCCATCTGTTGTTTTCGCTATTTAGGCAAAGGGAAAGACGATAAGGCGCTTAACGAACTCAACACGGAAATCGCTCGTCTCCTACGTTCCGAAGGCCGACTGGTTCCTTCCACCACCGAGATAAATGGTCGGATCGCTATCCGTCCGTGCTACATCAATCCTCGCGGCACCCAATCCGAAGTAGACGCGCTGGTGCAACGTGTGCGCGAGTTGGGAGATGAGATCACAGGAAAGCAATAAATTTTTGGATCAATTCAGAAAAGCTAATCGGCTTGCGGAAGGGTGTAGCACAAAAGAGCGTGTGCACCCCAGGCCGTCCCCGCGGGAGCCGAGTTCGTCGACTGAGGCTGCACACATACATGTGCAGCACTTTGTAGTCGTTGGCGTGCACGATATCGGCTAACTGTTACAGCACCCAACGGCTGATATCGGTGACCGACACATGTGCTTCAATGCTTCCTAGTCATTTTGCCAAAACGAGAATTTACTTAGTAAGACAAACTAGGGCTATACCACAATTGTAATATGATAGGTTTTACGGAATTACAAATCTACTAAAATTCTCTACTTTCATTTAAGAGTATAGAAAGGCCATCTTAATCTATGAGGGTGAAACTGTGGAACTGAGTTTCTGAAGAAATGGCTGTGATCCATGCCCAACGCAGCGTTAACCATGACCTGCTACCCAACCGAGGATGGCACACAAGAAGCTAATTTTGGCTCTGGTTGAACTGCACTCAGTGCAAAAACGCATGCAGGTAACGATTTGTTAGTCGGACTCGGATTCGAATTGTAAGATTAAATTGCCAGCAAGGAAAGGAAAAATGACTGTACCCATAGTCTTTATCACAACCTTTCAGATCGAAAAAGGTGCCCTCGAGAAATTCAAAGAGGCGGCTCAAAAGTCAACGGATTTCCTGGAGGCGAACGGTCCCCAGCTTTTGGCAGAGGTCTGCATCGATGAGAACGAGATGCGTGCACACGGAGTCCAGATACATCGAGACTCAGAATCAATCCTGACTCATTGGCAACTCGCCGACCCATACATGCGCGACGTGATGCAATACATCACAACCACAAGTGTTGAAATCTACGGCCAGCCAAATGAGGCTGTCATTGAAGGGATGCGACAACGCGTCTCCCAGTGGGCTGTCATTTCAATAACACCCCAATTCGTTGGCTTTAACCGACTAACGGGGAATAAGTAGCCCCTTTGGGTTCAGCACGCCCACCCACAAACAAGAAACACAAACTGTTGGACTGTTCCTTGTAAAAAAATATTTAGTTTGCTTGATCAGCCTTATTGATTTGATAAAAAACCTCAAATACTTAAGACATAAAGGATACTATTATGAACCATTATGAAGAACGTTTACAAGAGTTGGGAATAACATTACCAATTCTTCCTGCTCCCATTGCGAACTACGTTCCAGCCAAACGTGTCGGAAATTTAATATTTACTGCTGGCCAGGTTTCTGTAAAAGAAGGGCAGGAGTATAAAGGTAAATTAGGAGATCGTTTAAGCCTTGACGAAGCTCGTGCTGCAACAAAAGCCTCCGCAATCAACTGCTTGGCAGCAATCAGAAGTGTGGCTGGGTCACTGAATCACATCAAGCAGGTTGTTGCCGTACATGGCATGGTTAATAGCACATCTGATTGTGAGGAGCAAGCCAAAGCCATGAACGGTGCATCCGATTTCATTGTTGAAATCTTCGGAGAAGCAGGCAAGCATACACGAACAGCAGTTGGTGTCAGTTTGCCAATGGGATTTGCTGCTTCAGTGTATATGATTGTCGAGGTTGAGTAAAGTTTATTAGTTGGGCACTGCCCAACTAATATTACCAGTCTGCCGATTTACCCCCCCCACTGGTGTCAGTAGCGGTGGTAAAAGTCCACAGAATCGCGGAATAGAAAGTCCCCCAAATCGCACATAGAATGTAGTTGCACCACGGTTGCACCAAGAGCAAAACAGAGGGGAAGGCGTCTCGACACCTAAAATACAAGCCGCCTAGAATTTAGGCGGCTTTTCTCGTTGTCAACCAATTAATTAAGAGTCAAGCGTCCTAACCGCCAACGCGAGTGCTTTTCTCGCAACGAATCCCCAGCGCTATGAACAAAAAACTGCCCTTTCGGGCAGTTTTAGATGGGGATTCTGGATTCGAACCAGAGCTCCTTGATTCAGAGTCAAGTGTCCTACCGCTAGACGAATCCCCAGCGATTCATCTTAATTATACTCGCTTTACCCGTAGGTAGAGCCGGTTTTCGCCACATTTGCTTGTGACGATTGTCACTACTGGCCGCTGGCTGATCTGGGCATACTTAATCCACAGATTAACCATGAACGCCGATAAGATCGAAACCTTTCTTTGCGCCGCCGAGAGCCTCAGCTTCTCCGAGGTCGCCAAGCTGCTGCACCTCAGCCAACCCAGCGTCAGCCACCAGATCAAGACCCTGGAGCGCGAATTGGGCGTCGCTCTCTTCACCCGCAGCAACACCGGCCTGGAGCTGACCGAGGCCGGCCGCGTGCTGCTCCCCTGGGCGCGGCGCCTGATCCAGGATTTCGTCAATTTGAAAGAGATGATGAACTCCCTTGAGGAAGACATCGTGGGGGAGCTGCGTATCTCCTGCAGCACCACCTCCGGAAAATACATCCTGCCCCTCATCGTAGCCCGCTTCTGCAAGCGCTACCCCAACATCCGCGCCCGCATCCTCACCTGCCGCCCCGAACGCGCCGCGCTGGACCTGATGCGCGGCGAAGCCCACATCGGCGTGGTTAGTTCAGAGATCACTGACCCAAATTTCGAAACCCAGAGTTTCTTCAAGGACAACATCAGCTTCATCGTGCCAGCCGACCATCGCTGGGCCAAACGCAGCTCCATCGAGCCTCAGGAGTTATTGGAAGAACCGCTGATCATGCGCGAGCCGGAATCAGGCACCCGCCGTGTCGTGCTGGCCGAATTAGGCAAGCATGATATAGGCGAAGATGACCTGCGTGTTTTATTGGAATTAGGTAACGCCGAAGCAATCATAGCTACCGTGGCGGCTGGGTACGGTGTTTCCTTTGTCTCCTCCCTGGCCGTGATCGAGCCGATCAAGCACGGCGCCATTGCCCAACTCGCCGTGGAAGACCTCCGCTTGCAGCGCCCGGTCTACATGATACGCAAGCGCGTCGGCGCAGCCCACCGTCCCCGCGATGTGTTTTGGAGCTTTGTCCACGCGCAAGAAAATGCCGACCTGCTTTCGCTCCCCGAACAACTGGTCCTGGCCTGAATTCGTACTCTCCAATTTGGATCTCCTCCGCTCGTTCCAGGGAGGTCTTCGCCTTGCGCAGCGGCTCCAACTGCTGCCAACTTTGTCGAATTAGCAACCTCGACTTGCAAAACCATATAGGCTCGGCATGCTGTGCCCCCTTCAATTATCTTGTCATTCTGAGCAAGCTAAGGCTGCCGAAGGCAAGCCGTGCGCCGCGAAGAATCCATCCTTATCATCCAATTGAATTCCAGGACGGCCGTTTCTTTCTTTTGCGTGTTGCCAAGCAATATAAAAAAGCAGGCGCCTCATAATAGCGCGCCTGCTTTCACTCTTTCTCCGTCAGCCCTAGACCGCGGGGCTCTTGCGCAACACGTTGAAGATCAAGTATGCCGTCAGCCAGCCGCCGGCCACGATCGCCAATGTGGCCACGATCGAGCCAATCGCCAACTGCGGCAGCCCGCTCAGGATATGGCCGATGTTGCAGCCGCTGGAGCATACCGCCCCGAAGCCCATCAGCAAGCCGCCAATCATCACCTGCGCTAGCATGCCGATCGAGGGTGTCCGGAACTTGAACTCCTTGTTGACCACCGCGGCTGCCAAAGAACCGAGGATGATGCCGATGATCAGCAAAGGCGCCCAACTCCAGGCTCCGCCCATGAAGATCGCCTTCATCAGGCCAAGCCAGCCATCCGTAATGCCGATGGGCGAGGGGCGCTGGGCAGCCACAGACAATGGGAATGCCACGATGGCGATCAGGCCGATGACCAGGCCGGTGGTCAACCATCCCCATCCGTGCGAAAGGCCCTTTACTTCTTGGGCCTTGGCTTTGGTGCTTTCCAGGCTGAAAGGTTTGGCCAACAGCACCCAGACCACGATGGCTGCCAGGGCAATGCCCAGGGCCAGCATCCAATAAGGCACGCCGAGCAGGTTCGCCAATGTCGGGTTGCTGCCTTCGGCGGTTTGGATGACCGTGCTGGTCTGCAGGTTGGCTGCGATCGGGTTCATGAAGCCGCCTGCCGCAGTGACGAACGCACCCAGCGTGAAGCCAATGGCGGCCACCATGGCGCTCACCATGCCTTCACCCGTGCGATAGGTGATGCCGCTGGCGCATGCGCCAGCCAGCACCATACCCACGCCAAAGGTGAAGCTGCCCACCAGGTTGGCTCCCCAGAAGAAGGGCTTCGGCAGGGTCGCCTGCAGCCCGCTTACTTCCAGCAGGGCAAAGCCGATCATTTGCACGATCAGCGCCACGCCGACAGCCTTCAACAGCGTGTAATCCTTCAGCATCACCGAGTCGCGCGTCGCCGAGTTCATGCAGAAGCGGCCGCGCTGCAGGGCATAGCCAAATACCACGCCGATGCCTAAACCAGAAAGAACGATAAGATCCATGTGTGCTCCTCTATGCGGTCAATCTCGCTCCAGCCGGCGCCATTTGACCTGTGGGACTATTGGGGGTTGGCCCAGGGGGGAGTTTCATCGAGGACTTGCCTCCTCTGCTTCCCCGCTTCGTGGCTATTTGAGGCCTTGCGCTTCGATGATGATGCGGTGCTTGGGGCCGTCAATTCGCTCCACGCTCAACAACTTATGGCCCTGCTTGGTCAGGTTGCGCGGGATGCGCTCCAGGGACAGTGGATAATCCAGGATGACTTCCAGGACCTCGCCCTTGGCCATCTTTTTCAAAGTGGCCAGGGTGTCCATGTCCGGGTAAGGGCAGATCAGCCCGCACACGTCCAAGGTTTTGGTGATCGTGATTGTATTCGGCATGCTTCCTCCTCAATAGGAAAAACTAAGCTTGGCGCCTTCAATATCGAACATGAAGGATGAGGCCATCATGACCTCTACTCCATCGCGCAGGTCGTCTTTCTTGATGTCGCAGATCTCCAATCCAAGTTCGCACAGGATGAAGCGGCCATCCAAAGTGCGGATCGATTCGTACAGGTGCACGGGGTCTGGCTGGCCTTTGAGACCCTGGAACTTTTCCAATTCGCCCTTGGCCAGCATCCTGGCTCCGCCCGGTTGCACGAAGAACATCACCTGCTCGCCGCAAGTGGCAATCGAGGCCGCCATCACCAGCGAGGCCAGCACAGAATTGGCATCCTCATGGTTCAGCACTACCACCATCTTTCCAATTTCATCGCTCATTCACACACCTCCTCTTTTAGGGTCGGCTCAGAATGTAAAGGTCATGCCCGCGCCTTCAGCCGCCATCAGGAAAGGCGGCGCCTCTCCGATGCTGATGCGGCTGTCGCGCACATCCTTGGGGTCGATGTCTTTGTTTTCGAGCGCCAGCACGCACAACACCACATGGCCGCCCAGGTCCAGCACGTCATTGAACAACTGGCATACGATCATCAGTTTTTCAGACATAATTTTTCTTGGTTACCTCGTAAATGTTTAATCAACCGGCACGACAACTCCAGGTGCAGATTCGCGTGTTTGCCTTACTTTGACCTTTACGGCTTCCAGGTATATGGCCATCGGGCGATAGATCAGATGAGCCCACTTGCCGATGCCAACTTCAGTATCCAGCATGGCCACCATGGCCATGACGTGGATCAGGTAAACCAGGTACGTTGGCCAGGGAAGACCGGCGTATCGCAGGATGTGAACGAGGATGCCGCTCACCGCCCCAAAAAGGATGAAGGCTGGGAAAAGCCAATCGCTGGCATGCGAAAACCGGTGCATCTGGTCTTTCTTTCGAAGGCGCCCAATCAACATATCTGTGGAGGCATAGATCAGCACGATCGTGGCGTAATAGCCCAGCCACCGTTGGGGGTGGTACACGGGGAGAAGTTCGTCAGTTTGGAACCACCACAGAAAGCCGACAATAAGGGTCAACATGGTGAGATAGCCGCTTACAAGCAACATATGCACCAACCAGCGACGCGGCGGCTTTTCAGTGCTGCACTGCGTCCATCGTTTCTGAGTGAAAAAGTGAATTACAAGAGTTTTGAATTCGCTTAGATAGGTACTGAGCGGAATATTCCCGGTGCGTAAAGTTGAGGCCATAGTCGACTTGAACATATTGATGATCCCGGAGAAAACCCTGGTACCCAGGTAGGCGAAGTGCGCCAAAACAAAGCCCCATACCAGTAAGGCCGGCGCGAATTGGTTCAAGGCAACCTGCCCGGTTTCGATTCGCCCTAGACCCAGCAAGTTCATCCCCAGAAAAAATGCCAATGTGATTAGTGAAATTCGAGCAACAGTCCACCACACTGCTTTTTCTGATGTATATAGCCGTGCCCCATGGCCGCTGCGGTCGTACTGCGCGGTCAACCAGCGCCGGATCGCCATCATGGTTTCCCCGGGCTCAGCCTCGCGCGGGCAGCTGGCAGAGCAATCGCCGCAGTAGTAACACAGCCATGGGTCGCTGCTGGCACGCAGAGAATCTTTCAATCCCAATTGCGCCAGCCTGATCATGTTGCGGGGGAAGAGATGGTCGTTGCTGGTCAGCGAGCATATGGCTGTGCAATTCCCGCAGTTGAAGCAATTCTCTATACCCACAGCCCCGTACTTCTTCAGTTCAAGTAACAGTTGAGGATCAGAGCGATTGGTCATTTCTTCTCCTCGACCAGCTTGTAGAGGGGATAATCGTTTTGCATACCCTCTTCTGCGATCAGGCCGTATTTCTTCATGGTGCAAAGCCACCACAGCACTGTCTCGCTGGCAATTCCGGTGGCTGCGGCTACCTCAGGCACGCTGCGAGGCTGCTCCTCGATGGCCTTGCTGATGCCTTGCTGGATCTGCTTCTGCGATTTCAGTAACTCCTGCGTGTGGGAAAGAGTCGCCGCATGGGTTTCTCGCAGCTGTTTCAGCAGTTCGCTGCGCGCCTTCTTATCTGCTTGGCTGGTCATTGGGCGATCTCCTCGCTGACGGGAATTTCCATGGCAATGGCGTCCACCATGGCATCGTATTGGCCCAGGGTCCAGCCCATGATGTCGATGGCGCCATTAGGGCAAGCAGCTACACATGCGCCGCAGCCTGTACAGTTAGCCGGGGTGACTATCGCGTGAGTGACTTCCTTGCCATCTTCCACCAAGGTTTGCAGGCTCAGCGCGCCTTCATATTCACATACCTTTACGCAAGCCCCGCTGCCAGTGCACAGGTCTGTATTCACGCTGGCAACAAAGGGCGGCAGCTCGACGTAGCCTTGGCCAAGCAGCGAGCTGACCTTGGCGGCTGCAGCAGAGGCTGCCAGCAGGCTCTCATTGATATTCATGGGTCCTTGGGCTGTGCCGGCCAAAACGATGCCGTTCATTGCTGTTTCCACGGGTCGCAGTTTGGGATGTACTTCCAACAGGAAGCGGTCTTCGCCCCGCGTGATCTTCAGCATCTTCACCAATTGGTCGATTTCGCGGGGCTGCATGCCGACGGCCAGCACCACCAGGTCCACGCCGATCTCGATTTCCTCATGCTGGGTCAGCAGGTCATTCACCTTCACCAGGATGGGGTAGTCGTCGTCCTCCGGCGCGGCACTGACTGTGGGTCGCTCTTCACCGGCGAAGCGCAGGAAACGCACGCCGTTTTCAAGTGCGCTGTAATAGAGTTGCTCGTGGCCACGGCCGTAGGTGCGGATGTCCTGGTGCAGGTCGTAGATAGTCAGCTCGGGAAATTGTTCATGCAGTTCACCGCAGGCTTGCAGCACAGCAGAGCAGCACACTCGCGAGCAATAATTGTTCACATTCCCGTCAGCCTGTGCTTCATCCAGACCTTCGATTTCACGGCTGCCCACACAATGGATCAGCGCCAGGGAGCGCACATGTTTTCCGTTCCAGGAAAGTTGCTTGGCTTCTTTCTGGAGGACCAAATGCCTGACCAGTTGGGGTAAAGTGGCCACTTCAGCCAACTCACCGTACCCGTACTCCCCAGTGCGCGGGGTGTAAGGATCAAAGCCGGTAGCCACCACGATGGCGCCTACGCTGAGATCGAAAGACTGCGTTTCATCGATCAACTTCGCAGAATACCCATCCACTTGGATGGGGTTGCCATCATAGTTTTCCCAATCCACTGCAGGGGTGGGGGGATAACTGCCTTCATAAGGTCGGTAGACGACCTTTCGCTGAGTCAGTCCGTAATTGAAGGGATCTGGCACTTCCTGCATGCTGGCTGCCATCACGGCTTCAGCGCGCTCCGCGCTAACCCCGCGGCTGTGCTGGCGCACCTGCACGGAATAGTTACCTACATACCCGCTTACGCCGTCGATCTCGGCCTGGGTAAAGATGGTGATTTTAGGATGGGTGCTAACTTCATGGATCAAGTTATTGACCAAAGTGATGGCCGGGTCTTGATTCGGAAACGTCTTGTGAAGTTGCGGTACACGCCCGCCAAGGAAGGGAGCTTTTTCCAACACGATGACACCCAAGCCCTGCCGCGCCATATCCAGGGCTGCACGTAACCCGGATACCCCGCCGCCAATGACCAGCGCCTGCTTCTTGGCTTCCAAGCGGATCGGCTCCAGGGGATCCAGCAAGCGAGCCTTGGCGATCCCGGCTGCCATCAGGTGCATGGACTTTTCGGTGGCAGCTTCAGGCTCGTGTGGATGTGCCCAGGATGCCTGCTCACGCAAACCCACATGGTTATACAAATATGGGTTCAGGCCGGCGCGGGTAACTGCGCCGCGGAAGGTCTGCTCGTGCAAAGCAGGGGCGCAAGCCCCAACAACGACTCGGTTGATGCCCAATTCCTTGATGTCGTTTTCTATCAAGGCCTGTCCTACGCTCGAGCACATGGAGATGTCAGTGCGAGAAACCACCACGCCCGATTGTTTGCCCATTGCCTGGGCTACTTTGTCGCAATTGACCACACCGCTGATATTCCCCCCGCAGTAGCAGGTATAGACGCCAATGCGCAGTTCGTCTTGTGGCTGCTTTGACTCAGGCATAGACGGCTTCCTTATGGGGTTCTGTTGGCTCGGCCACAAAAGGCGTCTCGCCAAATTCACGAATATAGGCCGAAGCGGCGGAGGCAGCCGCGCTGGCTGTAACGATACTGTCCACAATATCCATCGGCCCCATGGCGGTGCCGGTGGAAAAAACTCCTGGTTGGTCGGTGGCGTTGGCGTTGGCATTCGGGTTGGGAATGTGCACAAAGCCATCCTGCCCACGTGAGTTGCCTAGATCGAGGGAAAGATCCTCGGCGGGGAGCATGCCCAGGGAAAGGACCACCAGGTCGTGAGTGCGCTCCTCTACACGGCCTTCCTCGATTAGTTCCACCTTCACAATGGGATCCTGGTTTTCATCCTCGCGGATAGCGGCTACCTTGCCGCGCACGAAGTTCACGCCCATGGCCTTGGCGTTCTGATAGAACTGTTCGTACCCTTTGCCGAAGGTACGGATGTCCATGTAGTAAAGGGTCACGTCTGCCAGAGGCAGGGCGCCGTTGAGCAGCATGGCCTGTTTGATGGCGTACATGCAGCACACTCGGGAGCAATATTCCACGCCCAGGCTCGCATCTCGTGAGCCGGCGCATTGCACGTAAGCAATCGAGGTCGGCTCTTTGCCATCTCCAGGCCGCAGGATGCGGCCGTATGGCCCTGTTGGCGCCAGCAAGCGCTCCATCATCAGAGGATCGATCACATTGTGCAGCTTGGCGGCGTTGTATTCCTTCTTGGCATCCATCGGTGTCAGTTTGAAACCCGTTGCCAGGATTACCGCGGTCGCCTGGATGGTGAAGGTCTCTGGCTTCTGGTTGAAGTCGATCGCGTCCACCGGGCACACCGTTTCACATTTCCCGCAGAAAAGGCAGTTATCAGCATCCATCACAGCAGTTTGGGGAACCGCAGTGGAGAAAGGAACGCGGATGGCGCGGTAAGCGCCTAGATTCTGGTCGAATTCGTTCGCTATGGTGATGGGGCAGGCGTATTCGCACAAACGGCACCCGGTGCACTTGGCCCCGTCTACGTAGCGCGGCTTTTGCAGCACAGTGGCCACGGAACCAGCGCCTTTCTTGCGGATGGATTGCACCTCACAATAGGTGAACAACTGGATGTTGGGATGGTGCGCGACGGCGGCCATTTTGGGAGTGGTGATGCAGCTGCCGCAGTCCAGGGTGGGGAAGACCTTACTGAGAACGATCATCTTGCCACCCACGCTGGGCTCACGCTCTACTAGTGCCACTTGGAAGCCTTGATCCGCAAGGTCGACTGCAGTCTGCAAGCCGGCAATACCGCCGCCCACTACCAGCGCATCGAAGTGCTGGGCGCTCACGCGGCCACCGCCGGTACGGCTATTTTCATCAATTCGTCCTTGGCAAAGCCGATCTCGTTAAGTAGCGTGTTCATTTGGTTGACTTCCTTTAGGAAGGGTTTGACGCACACTGTGCAGATAGCGGCGAGGCGCAGGCGGCGAATATCCAGGCCGTGTTCCTTCATCAAGCCGTAGCTGGCGGTGATCAGCTTGGAGGTACCATCCGCTTCTACCGAGAAGGGGCTATCCGTACCGCTATACATGACGATGATGCCGTCAATGCCTTTGTTGAAAGCCCGCAAGTAGAACTCAGGCGGAAACAGAACCGGGCAAACCACCGGCAGGATGTATGTATTCGCCGGGTATTCAGCATGAGCCTGGCCGGTCGTGTTGGCTCCGGCATAGCCTCCTGAAAAAGTTCCCAGGATTAGGATCTTAGGCTCTCGTTTCTGAGCAGTGGCGTGCAGCGGTGGCTCTCCAGAGGTGGACGTTGGTTACTTCAAGCGGCGCACATACAGGCGCTCATAACCTTCGCCAGGATCAAAGCCCAGGAATTCATGCCCGACTTTCTGGCACCAGCGCGGCAGGTCTACCTTGGTGTTCGCATCGCCGGACCAAATCTCGAGCACTTCGCCGACCTTTACCGTGCCGATTGCTTTCTTCGCTTCAAGCAAAGGGCCGGGGCAGGACATGGCACGAGCATCGACAACTTTTGCCACAGAAAGGGTGGTTAGATCTAGGGTGGTCATTTTTCATCCTCCGATAAGTGTGGGAAATTCGATATGTTCCAGGCGCTCGCCTGAGATACGCGATGTGGCAATGCAGCTGCTCAGCCATTCAGAATCGTTGATGTGATAGTAGATATGGCGGCCATCCCGGCGCGAGCTGATCAACTTATGCTCTTTGAGCAGGCTGAGGTGCTGGGACACATTTTGAAGAGAGCCACCCACACGGGTAGCGATTTCATTGACGGACAACTCTCCATTGGACAGGCTCCAAAGGATCTGCAATCGGCAGGCATTGCCTAAAAGACGGCAACGGGCTGCCTGTCGTGTAGCGCGTGCAAGCATGAGCTCATCCATAAGTTTGCTCCCTTGACCCGGGTTTATTTGCGTTTGGGCTTTATCAAGAGCTAGCTTGACTATATGCGCAGACCGACAACGCCAGTAGGGCAGATTGTCCCTGCAGCTTCTATATTTATCTATGGCTGGGTATAGGAAAATGCTATACGGTCAACAAGATTTATTCCCCCAAAGTAATTTTTACTTTTCTAGTCGGAGATTAGGACCACCCAGGTTGCGCCGCTTTGCAATTCGATGATCGGCCGGGACTGGGCAGGCAAGAATAAGGCGGGCGGATGGTCACCCGAGGAGAAGCCGGCGATTTTAGTCTGCGCAACACCCGTAGCTTTTTCGAAGATAAAATAATGGTCCAATTGCTGGGACACTTGGTGAAATATTTAACCAGGCCCTGTTTGGGATACAAGGAGCAATGATGGAAGGTACTAACAGATTACGCGGGTCGGAGACGCGCCAGGCGCAGGGTGGAGCTAAGAAAGGGGAGCTGGGCGAATACGGAGCACTTGTCAACGGGACTTGGCTGAAGACCGGCGATGCAATTGAGGTGCATAGTCCTTATGATGATGCACTTGTGGCTGTGGTGCATCGCGCTGGCCCCAAAGAGATCGAGCAAGCGATTGCAGTTGCGGTCGACGTTTTTCAATTGACGCGCAAGCTTCCTTCCTGGAAGCGTGCCGAAGTATTGATGAAGGTCAGCCAAGGCATCACGGCCCGCCGGGAAGACTTGGCACGCACCATTGCTTTGGAGGCTGGCAAACCTATCCGCACGGCGCGCTTGGAAGTGGATCGCGCCGCCTTCACATTTCAGGTCGCTTCCGAAGAATCAAAACGTATCTATGGGGAAATCGTTCCCCTCGATTGGCTGCCGGGTAATGAAGGCCGCGTCGCCCAGGTGATGCATGTGCCCCTGGGTCCCATTGCGGGAATAGCGCCATTCAACTTTCCGCTGAACTTAGTGGCTCATAAAGCAGCCCCAGCCATGGCTGCCGGCAACCCAATCATCTTGCGTCCATCCAGCGCCACTCCGGTCAGCGCGCTGACCTTGGGTGAGATCGTGCTCGAATCCGGCTGGCCTGAGGGCGGTTTCGCTGTGGTGCCCTCGACCACCAGTGACGCTGGTCCGCTGATCGAGGATCATCGTATAAAGCTGCTCACCTTTACCGGCAGCCCAACGGTGGGCTGGGCGCTCAAGAACCGCGCCGGTATGAAACGCGTGACCTTGGAACTAGGTGGCAACGCTGGCGTAATCGTGCATACTGATGCGGATATCAAATATGCGGCGGAACGCGTGGCCTGGGGTGGGTTCTCCTTCGCCGGCCAATCCTGCATTTCTGTACAGCGCGTATATATTGCCCAAGAAGTCTATGAAGAATTTGTCGGTGAACTGGTGCACCGGGTCAAAGGGTTGGTGCTGGGCGATCCGCTGGATGAAAAAACCGATGTGGGTCCGATGATTGACATGAGCGCCACGAAGCGCTTGGAAAGCTGGGTGCGAGAAGCCACCTTGGGCGGCGCTGAGGTGCTGGTCGGCGGAACGCCCAACGGAACCCTATTTGCGCCCACTATCCTTGCTTCTTTGCAAGAATCCATGACCATCTCCTGCCAGGAAGCTTTTGGACCTGTCGTCGGTCTTTATCCCTACACGGATGTTCACCAGGCAATAAAGAATGTGGGGTACAGCCAGTTTGGGCTGCAGGCAGGTATATTCACCAAGGATATGAAAATTGTCCAGGAGGCGTTCGATGAGATTGAGGTTGGGGGCTTGATGGTCAATGACGTATCCACCTTCCGCATAGATCACATGCCATACGGCGGCGTCAAACAATCCGGATTGGGCAGGGAAGGGTTGCGCTATGCTATTGAAGAGATGAGCGAAATGAAATTATTGACATTTAACCGGCATAACGCCTGAAACTCTCAAGGGTGGTCTTGGAACTATATAAATGTAATCAGATAAGCTAGGTTCGTTTTGCCGAAGGTCTAGACAATGCGGGATGAACAGGGGGCTCGTCTTGCTTGCTCAGGGGACTATTTGGTGGGAAAAGCCAATCCCTGAGAGGCATTTGTCCCTTTCGTCACATACTGCTTTGACCACATAATAAGACTGGAGGCCAAGAAAAGAATGAGCCAACCAGTCAATCACCACCCCGGGGGAGTTGTTTCGCACAACGGCAAAGTCCCTGCGGATATTGAAATCGCGCAAAAGGCCAAGCTATTGCCGATCCAGGATATCGCCGAAATGGCCGGGCTGCTTGAGGAGGAACTCGAGCTGTATGGGACCACAAAGGCAAAAGTGAATCTGAGCGTCCTGGGTCGATTGGAAAAAGAAAACCTAGGCAAATACATCCTGGTTACCGCTATCACACCCACGCCGCTTGGCGAGGGGAAAACTACGACAACTATCGGGCTTGCCCAGGCTTTAGGGGCACACTTGGGGCTGGATAGTTTTGCCTGTATTCGCCAACCCAGCCAGGGACCGACCTTTGGCATTAAAGGCGGGGCCGCCGGGGGTGGGTATAGCCAGGTCGTGCCAATGGAAGAGTTTAATCTTCACCTGACCGGTGATATTCACGCCATCACGGCTGCTAACAACCTGTTGGCCGCAGCTATTGATGCGCGTATGTTTCATGAGTCACGCCAAAGCGACAAGCAGCTTTTTGATCACCTGATGCCCAAGAAAAAAGGGGCACCGCGCAAAGTTGCGCCAGCCATTCGCCGGCGCATGCAGCGGTTGGGTTTTGGGGATGATGTTGAAGCGCTGGACGCTGAGCAACGCCGCCTTTTAGTGCGTTTGGATATCGACTTCCACAGCATAACCTGGAAGCGAGTGATCGACACCAATGACCGCTTCCTACGCAAGATGCTGTTAGCCAACCCGGCTGACGAAGCTTCCCTGACGCGGGCTTCGGCTTTTGACATAACCGTGGCCAGCGAGGTCATGGCGATCCTGGCGTTGTCCAGCGACTTGGCCGATATGCGGGAACGTTTTGGACGTATCGTTATTGGCATGAGCAAAGCTGGCCAACCAGTAACTGCTGATGATCTCGGCGTAGCGGGAGCTATGGCCGTCCTGATGCGCGACGCGGTTAAACCAACCCTTATGCAAACTTTGGAAGGGACGCCGGTTTTCGTGCACGCGGGTCCCTTTGCCAATATCGCACACGGCAACAGCTCGATCATCGCTGACCGTATCGCCTTGAAGCTTGCCGATTACGTGGTCACTGAAGCAGGATTTGGGGCCGATATCGGCTTGGAGAAATTTGCTGACATCAAGTGCCTCTATTCAGGACTCAGACCGGATGTCATCGTGCTAGTTGCCACGATCCGTGCCTTAAAAATGCATGGTGGCGGGCCGAAGGTGGTTGCCGGAAAACCGCTGGATTCTGCCTATACAGAAGAAAATCTGGAAATGCTCGAAAAAGGTTTGCCAAACCTAAGGCACAACATCGGCATCGCGGTTGGTTTCGGTGTACCTGTGGTGGTGGCCGTCAATCAATTCCCGACAGACTCTGAAGCCGAGCTCGAGATGGTGCGCCAGGCAGCCCTGGATGCCGGTGCTACCTCAGCCGCTGTTTCCAGCCATTGGGCAAATGGTGGCGCAGGGGCGGTCGCATTAGCCGAGGAAGTAGTTAAGGCAGCTGACCAACCCGGTGAATTTGAATTTACATATCCGCTGGAGTTTTCCATCAAAGAGAAGATCGAACGGATAGCCAAGAGAATTTATGGGGCAGACGGGGTGGATTATTCTCCAGAAGCAGAGGAGAAGATCGATCAATACACCAAGCTCGGGTACGATCACCTCCCCATCTGTATGGCCAAAACTCCGCTCAGCATCAGCCACGACCCAGCGCTAAAAGGCGTGCCTAAGGGCTTCCGCATCCCTGTGCGTGATCTGCGGGCGGCGATCGGAGCCGGCTTCCTCTATCCGCTGGCAGGCGAAATCTCTACGATGCCTGGGTTATCAACCCGGCCGGTGTTCTTCGACATCGACTTGGATGTAGAAACAGGCAGAATAATCGGCTTATCTTAGTAACAACAGTTTTCAATGGCTGGGATTTAATCAGCTAATTGGTCCAACGCGGTGATGGCGGATTGTATTCTCGCCATCACCGTTACGCGTCCTACGATCTCCATGCTCTCGAAGAGCGGCGGGCTGATCTCCTGCCCGGTGATCACATTGCGTAAGATCCCGAATAGCTGGCCAGCCTTCAACCCAAGCTCATCCGCCACGGCCCGCATAGGCTCCTCGGCGCTGGCGGCATTGAACTCCGGGAGCACTTCCAGGATGCCAAGCGCCTTGCGCAAGGCCGCCGCAGACGCAGCGGTGGTCATCCCCTTGCCGATCAGCATCTCCACTGGCGGGCTGATCCCTTCACGAAAAAAGAAACCAGCCAGCTCAGGCCCTTCGTCCAGGGTGGTCATCCGGGTTTGGATGATCGGGATAACAGGCGCCAGCATTCCAGCGTCCAGCTTGATTCCGGCTTTCTCGAAGTAAGGCAGCAACCGTTTTGCCAGTTCTTTTTCAGGCATGGCTCGGATGTGCAGCGCATTAAAATGATCCAGCTTCTTAAAATCGATGGCAGCTGGTGAAGGGTTCATTTTTTCCAGGTCGAACTTCTCGATCAGGTCTGGCATCGTGAAGAATTCGGTGTGATCGTCGTAACTCCAACCCATCAGTGCGATCCAATTGACCACCCCTTCAGGCAAATAACCCAGGTCCACCAGGTCCTTGACGAATATGGATTGGCCGGTCAGTCGCATCTGCTCGGTATCACGCTTGCTCATCTTTCCTTTGCCGCTGGGCTTAAGGAAAACCGACAAATGCACCCACACCGGCTGCTCCCAACCAAAGGCTTCGTAAATATGGGCATGCAAGGGCAAGCTGGGCAGCCATTCTTCGCCGCGCAGCACATGGGTGATCCCCATCAGGTGGTCATCCACCATGGCGGCCAGGTGGTAAACAGCATGCCCGTCGGATTTGAGCAAGACCCGGTCGTCAATGCTGCGGTTCTCGACCGTGATCTCACCACGCAGTTTGTCTAATACCGTTATGGAACCGCCCTTTGGCGCCTTGAAACGGATCACACAGCTTTCGCCGGCAGCAACACGCTGACGAGCTTCCTCAGGTGGCAGGTCGCGGCAGCGCCCTGAATAGTGCGGGGGCTGTTTATTGGCTTGCTGTTCCTTGCGCACCCGGTCCAATTCCTCTGTGCTGCAGAAACAATAGTAGGCCTTGCCCTTGCTTACTAATTCTTCAGCATGTTTGCGGTAAATATCCATGCGCTTGGATTGGTAATACGGGGCATGCGGCCCACCTACATCGGGACCTTCTTTCCAAGCCAATTCCAGCCATTTCAGGCTGGCGATCAAGTCTTGCTCTGCCTGGGGGTCGTAGCGTTTTTGATCTGTGTCTTCTATGCGCAGGATAAACACCCCTTTGTTCTGCTGCGCTATCAAATAGTTATACAATGCGGTGCGCGCGCTGCCCAGGTGGGTAAGTCCGGTAGGGGAGGGGGCAAAGCGCACCCGTGGGCTCTTGGCGCTCATGGCTAGGAGAAGTTCAAGGCGCGATGGCGCGCCACTACACTTTCCACTAGGCCAATGCCGAACATAAACGTAAGCAGCGAAGATCCGCCTGCGCTAATGAATGGCAAAGGCAAGCCGGTAACAGGTAACACCGAAATATTCATGCCCACATTCACAATGGTATGCAGGGCAATGATAACGGCCACCCCGTAGGCGATCAAGGAGCCAAAGGTGTCTTGCGAAAGTTGAGCGGCGCGCACACAACGCCAGATCACAAAGAATATTAAGCCGAGCACCACCAGGCCACCTACCATCCCGAACTCTGCGGAAATGGCGGAAAAGATAAAGTCGTTGTGACGCACTTTTAGGAAGCGCAATTGCACCTGCGTACTTTGCCCATATCCCTGGCCCAGCAGGCCGCCTGAACCGATGCTGATCAGCGATTGCGTTACGTTGTAATTTTCAGATAGAGCTGCGTCCGGGTCTGGTGCCACAAAATTGAGCACGCGTTGTTGCTGGTAGGGCTGCAGCAAGGGAAAGGTGACACCCGCGACCAGCAGCGCTCCAAAAACGAACACAACCAGGTGCTTCAATTGCAATCCGCTGATCCACAACAACGCAAACCAAACGGTCATTAGCACGATCGAGGTGCTTAAGTTGGGTTGGATCATGATCAGAACAACCAAGCCCAACGTCAACACTACGCTGCGGGAGATCCATTTCAGGTCTTTAGGGGCATCTCGATTGCGCGCAAAATAGTCTGCCAGGATGATGATCATGGTTATCTTGGCCAATTCGGATGGCTGGAAGATCAACAAGCCGATATTCAGCCAGCGGGTTGCGCCAAAGCTGGCTTCGCCGATCAAGAAGATCACAAAAAGCAGCACAGCTAGGATCACATACAGGACCCGATTAATTGAGATCCACAGCCGGTAATCCATGGAAGCGGCGATAATGATGACGACAAAGCCCACTAACCCGTAGGTGATCTGGCGGCCGACAATATCCAGCTCAACCAACTCGGCGTTACCCGCGATAGAGGAGCTGATCATGGCCAGGCCAAAAGTGACCAGCACGGCTACCGCCCCAAGCAGCCAAAAATCAAAATGACGCCAAATAGCAGTTCTCAAGTGAGTTCCCTATTCCGCCTTGGATTGCGGGCGGGGTATTAGTATTCTTCGGGTAGACGCTGATCAGCGCGCTTCAGCGGAATATCGGCTAAAAGCCGCTGGGTTCGCCCATCCTGGGCGATCTCCAGGCGCACCGAGCTGCGCTCAACGTCCACATGCCGCGAAATAACTTCGATTAACTCATCGCGCAATTCTTCCATCGCGCCCGGGGGCAGGGTGCTGCGGTCGTGGATCAGCACCAGGCGCAAACGCTCTTTGGCTGTATTGGCACTGCCTTTGTAATTGAATAGTCTGGCAAGGTTTCGCATAGCTAGTCTCCACCCGAGCGAATGAGCTTCGACAGGCGGCCGATAAAGCCTCCGCCTCCATTAGCAGAAGTGAAGGCGACCTGCTCACCCATGATCCGCCTGGCAATATCGCGAAAGGCCTGGCCTGTTTTGCTCTTGGCTTCCAGGGAGATCGGCGCTCCGCGATTGGTGCTCACCAACACCGCCTGGTCCTCCGGTACGATGCCGATCAGCTCCACGGCCAGCAATTCGAGTACATCCGCAACTGCCAGCATATCTCCGCGACTTACCATGTCGTGATTGATGCGGTTAACTACCAGCTTGGCTGGGCCCTTCTGTTCAGCTTCCACGATTCCGATGATGCGGTCTGCATCCCGAACCGCAGAAACCTCGGGATTGGTGACGATAATAATCTCGTCGGCCGGCGCAATGGCATTCTTGAAACCGCGTTCGATCCCCGCCGGTGAGTCGATGATGACAAAGTCGAAATCCTTGCCGAGCTCGTCGCACACCTTCTTCATATCTTTTGGTGAGACGGCGCTTTTGTCGCGGGTTTGCGCCGCAGGAACCAGGTACAACTCCTCAAGGCGTTTATCGCGGATCATTGCCTGGCGCAGTTTGCAACGCCCCTCGACAACATCCACCAGGTCGTATACGATGCGGTTTTCCAGGCCGAGCACCACGTCCAGGTTACGTAAACCAATATCCGCGTCGATGCAGACTACCTTGTTTCCCAGGGCAGCCAGGGCTGCTCCAATGTTAGCCGTGGCGGTAGTCTTGCCTACGCCGCCTTTACCTGAAGTGACTGTGATTACGCGTGCCATAAGTTACTTTTGTTCATCCTTGTTTCTGCCTATGTTCCACTCTTCTGCCACGACTTCGCCGTCTTTGACATAGGCGATCTCTGGGGTTTTTTCGCCGCGCTCCTGGGGGGGGATGGCGATGTGCCCGGCAATACGCAATTGGGTGGGCGAAAGGTCCAAAGCGCACACTACGGCGCGATCATCACCTTCAGCACCCGCATGCACCAGGCCACGCAGGCGGCCCCACACTACCACATCGCCACTGGCGATGATCTGGGCTCCCGGGTTCACATCCCCGATCAGGGTCACGTGCCCTGGGTGGCTCAGGCTGGCGCCGGACCGCATTGTTTTCCTTAGCAAGAGTGCATTTGCTTCTGTTAAAGAACTAGGGGTTTCATCTTCTTCACCCTTTTCTTCAGGCTCAGGCTCGGATTGATGGATACGTGTGGCCAAACCCATAGCCTGGGCGCTGCGTTCGGTGAGAGGCGAACGGCTCAGCACTGCCCATAACGACAGCCCTTGTTCAGATATCTGGTCGCGCAGCCTGCCCATCGATGCTGCATTGATTTCGTGCTGGTCCACATCCAGGATAAGTCTGGCGCCCTTGAGAAAATCTTTCTGGCGGCCAAGTTCTCCAAGCAAGGATTGCTCGGCAACGATCCATTCGCCGTCCCCAACCGAGACAAGCAAACCCTCGCGGATCCCCTTGATTTGAACCTCAGGAAGCATCAAAAAATTATAGCATCCGGGCTAGTTAGCCGTGGAATAAAACATGGCTGAACGTTAGTTGCCCCCCAGCTCAGTATCGATCTGCTTAATGCTAAAGTAGGCTTCGATCACCTGGCGCACGATGGGTGCGGCCACAGTAGCTCCTTCTTTGCCGTTATAGACGAAGGCGATTACCGCGATCTCGGGATCGTCATAGGGTGCGTAGGCTAGCGTCCAGGCATGACTGGGCCAGTTTCCATACTGGCATAGATTCTTTGCGAAAGCCGTTTCATCGCAATATTCAGCCGTACCTGTCTTGCCAGCAACAGCGATTTCTACATTCTCAAATTCATCCGCCAGAGTGCCGAATTGCACTGCCCCGCGCATGCCTTGTTGCACCATCTCAACGACCCAGGGCTGCACGGTGACCACCTCGCCAGTAGGGCGGCACGCACCGATACCAGCCGGGTTCTCGTATTTCTCGATCAAAGGATCGGTGGTTATATCCCAGCGAACTTCTGGTTCGAACTCGCGTACGACGTTCCCATTCCCATCCACGATCTCGCGAACCAGGGTGGGGCGCATCTGCACTCCGTCATTGGCGATCGTGGCGGCTGATATAAGGATCTGCAATGGGGAAGCCAAAACGAAGCCCTGCCCGACGCTGGTGATATAGGTGTCGCCGGTGGACCAATTTTCGCCCTGGGTACGCCGCTTCCAGGTGGGGTCTGGCACCAGGCCATCCGTTTCGTAGGGTTGTTCAATACCCAAGGGCTCACCGTAGCCTAAGGCTCTTGCATAGGTGCCAAGGCGGCAAATGCCCAGGCCTTCGGGGACCTCTTCCTGGAATCCGCCGCCGACCTTGTAGAAATAGACATTACTGGAATTTGCTAAACCGCCGACGAAATTCAACTGGCCAAAGCCGGCATCGTTCCAGTCCACAAATTCGCGGGTAAGACCGGTCTGGCCCTCAAAGAACCGTTCTGTGACCGTGATCAGAGCCGGGGTTTGAATGATCTGCTCGGGAGTCACGACCCCTTCGTTCAAAATTCCCACAGCAGTGGTTAATTTGAATACCGAGCCGACCGGTATCTCCGCGCCGACGGCAGTATTTACCAAGGGGTGGGTGGCGTCGGCAACTAATTGTTCATAATAGTAAGCAGGGATAAACCTGGCGAAACGGTTATTCTCATAGGTGGGCCAGGACACCATGGCCAGGATCTCTCCCGTACGCGGGTTCATGGCGATTACCACTCCGCTGGTCATATCTATGCGTCCAATGAAGTTATTCCAAAGGACGATGTCGTTCTTAAGGATGAAACTTGCTGCTTGCTGCAAGCGGGTATCAATTGTCAGCACCAGGTTTTGGCCTGGTTGCGGGTCGATCGGTGCTTCAAGGTCGCGCAAGATCTGGCCGCCTACATCTGTCTCCACCACTCTTTGGCCGGGAACCCCGCGTAGCAACTCATCGAAATACAGCTCAAGTCCGCCGTAGCCCACTTTGTCGCGATTGGGTACAAATCCCAAGGAGCGCAAGTCAGCTTCCTGGATGGCAGGTATTGGCCCCAGGTATCCCAAAAACGTAGCAGTCAATTCCCCGGTGGGGTAGTCGCGGACTGGCTCGATCTGCACATCCACACCCTGCCAGTCTACCGATTTCTCTTTGACTGCCAAAGCCATCTCGCGGGAAACATTGCATTGGATCTGAACTGGATCGTATGGTGAGAACGAAGTCTGGATCGCTACCATCTCACGGATCCCCAAGTTATCCCCGCAGGGGATCAGCGGTTCTTCGATAGAACCCAGGGTAACCGGAACGCCAGTAAGTTTGCCTAATTCGATAATGATCAGCTCGATCTCACCCGCATCATCCGGAAGGAGGGCGGGGGTGATGATGATGTTGTAGGACGCCACGTTTTGCGCCAGTACGATGCCATTGCGATCATAGATCACGCCGCGCTGGGGCGCCAGGCTGATGGTTTCAGTGCGATTTTCGTTCGCCTGCCGCAGCCAATTCTCGTGCTCCAGCACCTGAAGATAGAAAAGGCGTGCAATAAAGATCAAAAGAGCAAAGCCAATGGCCGCCAGGAACGCGTACAAACGCCAGGCTTCCAGGGTTGGTTTTGTGCTTTTTTCTGCAATTGCGCTCATACAGGTTGCTCTACTGGGCTAATTAGCTTGGTGACCTCGCTAATTATTGCATATACAGGTAAGACAAAGATGAGGTTCAGCAGCATACTGGGAATGGTTATCAAATTCAGTGGCTCGATAGTGTCTATGGGATGGGCGCTAGCAAATAAATATATTAACGTGACCAGATGGATACCCAGAGTTCCCAGTAAAGTGATCGAAAGCAATGTGAGCAATTGCCCTTGCCAGATGCGACGGCGGAGCACCTGGCAAATGCCGGCCGCGCCAATATAGCCGACCCATAATATCCAATCGGGGAGGGCACTGGCGTAGCCCAACATAAGCCCGGCTGGTATTCCCCAGCGCCAGTCTGGCTTATTGCCGGGTTGCAGCATCCAGCAGATCAGCGTCAGTAGCACCAGATCACTAACCCCTTGCAACAGGCTGATACGAGTTACCAGCGTGATCTGCAAGAGTGCAGCGCCAAACAGAAAAACGATTCCGAGCAGGATGCGCAAAGTATCAACCGCCTATGGGTTGATCAACAAGGGGGTCAAGTCCACCGGTTGGAAGTTTACGATCACCAGGACGATCTCCAGACGGGTGAAATCCACCACGGGTTGCACTGTAGCTGTTTGGAATAAGGCCTGGGCTTCCTGGCGCACGCTGCTCACCTGGCCCACCAGGATGTTGATGGGGTACAAGCCGCCAATCCCTGAAGTGAACACCAGGTCGCCAGCCTGTAAGACTGCATCCTGGGGGAGCAGGTCAATGCTCAGGTCACCGGTGATGCTGCCGGTTAATACCCCGTCGACGTCGGAGGGTTGTAAACGAATGCTCACCTGGGCGGCCGGGTCGGTGATCAGTTCCACACGAGCTGCCTTGGCGGTTACCTGGGCTACCCGGCCCACCAGGCCCTCTTGTCCCACCACCGGCATGCCGCGGCGGATGCCATCATCAGAGCCGCGGTTGATGATGACATAGTGCAGGAAGGGGCTGGGGTCTCGGCCGACCACGCCAGCCGCCTGGTAGGCGTTCTCGGGTCGCGCCCTGGCGAAATCCAGCAGGGCTGAAAGAAGCTCGATCTCGCTAACCTGCTGCTGTAAGGCGATGATCTGAGTCTGCAGGGTGGCATTCTCCGAACGCAGCTCGGCGTTTTCCTGGCGCAGGCGGGTTATGTCAGCCGGGGCGTTAATGAAATCCTGAATGGCCTGGAAGCGATCATAGAGAAAGGTCTGCACGCCGATGATCGGCTGCATGGCGCTATTCAGGATCGGGCTAAGGTAGCCGCCAAGCGCCAGGACCAATAGCCCGGCTGCCAGTAGGATCAAAGTTACGAGCTGAACAGGATTATTTTTGGAAAAGCGCATGGATGATTATCGGCAGGATGATAACCTGCCCAGGTTGGGACTGCGGGTTTTAATCCAGTTGAAGTAGTAGGTGCCGGTAGGCTTCAATATCCTCCAGGACCAGGCCCGCCCCGCGCGCCACACAGGTCAACGCATCGTCAGCTACCCAGCATCGAATATGGAGTTCCTCGCTAAAGCGCTCATCCAGGCCTTGCAACATCGACCCGCCACCGCTCATGCAGATGCCATTGTCCATGACATCGCCGAGCATTTCGGCAGGGATCTCATCAATGGTTTCCTTGAAGGATTGAACGATACTGTCCACAGCTGAGGATAAGGCGTCGCGGATCTCGATGGAAGAGATCTCCAGAGTTTCTGGCAGGCCACTCACCAGGTTACGGCCACGTACCATCATGGTCTTTTCTTCTTTGAGCGGATAGGCAGAGCCGATCTTGATCTTCACCTGTTCGGCTGCCCGCTCGCCGATGAGGATATTGTATTTATTGCGGATGTATTGCAGCACGGCCAGGTCCATTTCGTCTCCAGCCATACGCAGGGATTTTGAGGTCACCACACCGCCCATGGAAAACACAGTCACCTCGGAGGTGCCACCACCGATATCGATGATCACTGTGCCGCCGACTTTGTCGACGGGCAAGCCCACGGCCAGCGCGGATGCGGTAGGTTCTTCGATCAGATACACGGCGCGTGCGCCGGCAAGCAAGGCGGCGTCGTTGACCGCGCGTTTCTCCACTTCGGTGACTCCGGTAGGCACACCGATCACTACTCGTGGCCGGGGCAGGGGCACGATGCTCTGCTCATGCGCCTTGCCGATGAAATAAGCCAGCATTTCTTCTGTGATCTCAAACTCAGAGATCACGCCATCTCGCAGGGGGCGGACAGCCAGGACGTTCTTAGGTGTGCGGCCGGCCATTTCCTTGGCTTTGCGGCCCACGGCGATCGGGCGGCGGGTTTTCTTATCCACGACCACCCAGGAGGGCTCGTTGATCACAATGCCTTTGCCGCGCACGAAGACCAATGTGTTTGCGGTACCCAGGTCGATGCCAATGTCCAGGGAGAAGAATCCCAGGATCCAGTTGAGGGGATTAAATGCCACGCGGGCTCCTGCCTGGGCTTAGGGGTGCAGAGTTAGTGAGATGGTTAGACTTCATAGGTTTTTATTTTTTGCGTGGACCTTTGGGTGAAGAAAGCATGTGTCTAAGTCGTAAACACGTGATTTTACCATTTCAAAATACCTTTCACATAGGAAAGCTAGCAAGGGAATTGGCAGCTTGGCAGGCAAATGGTTTTCTTCGACGTCCCGAAGAAATGGAACCCCTGCA
>JBBDXQ010000012.1:0-8434 GCA_040902265.1 Anaerolineales bacterium | reverse complement strand
GAACCATTACGTACTGCTCAACACCAGCGATGGCAACGTGCACCAGATCCGCATCAGCGAAGGTCTGACGGCTACTCAACTTGGCGAGAAGCTTGCCGCCCAGTTAGCTGACCTGGGAGTGCAGGGAAGCATTGATACGACCCGTTTTGCCGATGACAACCCGCGCCTGTATGCCCTGGACATAGCGGAGCGTTATTTCATGGCGCTTAACAGTGCAGGGCGTATCCTGGAGCAATTCCGGGCGGAAATCGCTGGAGAAAGAGACCCGCTGCAGCTCTGGCCGCACCATTTCGACCTGGCCTTCGTGGTGCTGGGGAACAAAAAGGTCTCCTCAGTGGACGGGGACTTTTCAAGCCAAATCACGGTGGGCTTTGCCCCGAACGACCCCGGGCAACCCAGCCCTTATTTCTATGTAACGCCGTTCCCATTCGAGGAGAAGCTGACGCATAACAAGCTTCCCGACGGCGCTGTGTGGCACACGGCTGTATGGCAAGGCGCTTTGCTTCCATACCCTGAGATAGCTGAACGCGATGACGCAGAAACACAGATCATGGGTTTCTTGCGCGCCGCATATGAGTACGAAAAAGAAGTAATCTAGCATTGAAGCAAATTATCGCAATGGGTGGGGGACGCTTCAACGTGGGGGGAGACCACGATCTGATGGAAACTTATTTGCTAAGCGTCTCTGGGAAATCCATACCGGCTATCTGTTTCCTGGGGACGGCCAGCGGAGACTCGCCAGACTACCTTATTTCCTTCTACCAGGCTTTCTCTAGTAAGCCGTGCTCGCTTTCACACCTGCCATTAATTTCTCCGATCAAAATGGACTTGGAAGACTTTTTATTGCAGCAAGACATTATTCTGGTTGGGGGTGGAAATACGAAAAATATGCTGGCCTTGTGGCGCGAATGGCATGTGGATGAAATCCTACTACACTGTTACGATGCTGGTACCGTATTGGCGGGATGGAGCGCTGGCGCGATTTGCTGGTTCGAACAAGGGGTAACCGATTCGATCCCCGGTTCATTGACCGCAATGGATTGCCTGGGCTGGCTGGCAGTTGTTGCCCCCATTTTGATAGCGAGAAGGAACGGCGACCGACCTTGCATAAATTGATCTCCGAGGAAAAGTTACAGCCGGGAATAGCCCTTGAAGATGCGGCCGCTTTGCATTACATCGATGACAAGATGAGTAAAGTAATCGTTTCCAAGCGAGATGCCAGGGCTTTTTCAGTTGGCATAGAAAATGGAAAAGTAACAGAAACTGAGTTGCTCGATAATTATTTAGGTTGAATTACCTGTAAGGAATGCCATTCAGTCGAATTCCAGCTACGGCCCCCAACGCGGCTGCCAGTCGCAAATGTCATTATCGGTCAGGCGGCGGAGGTCCGTGCCATCCACGCGAATGATATATATCTCGCAACCTAAGTCTTGTCGCGGATGATCGCGGTAAGACATGAAGGTGATCCAGTTTCCATCCGGAGAAAAACTAGGCGCCAGATTATTCAAGCCATCGGTTAGCTGGACCAGGTTTTCACCATTGGTATCGAAGATATAAATATCCCGATCCCAGGCTGAGCCGATGTAGGTGGTGAGGGTGACCCCGTCCGTGGACCAATCATTACGGCCACGGAGTCCGGCCAGGTCAGTCACCTGGCGGGCGTCGCTGCCATCCGCATTAATCACGAACAGTTGGGGGACGCCGCCCTCCTCGGACGCGAACATGATGAGCGTACCCTCCGGCGACCAGACCGGGTCCCATGCTCCCCCCGGGCGCGTGGTGATCTGGGTCGGGTTGTCGCCATCGCGTTCAGCGATCCACAGGTTATGGCTGCGTGGATATTCAACCCCATCGTGCGTAGCGTAAAAAACAATGTGGGTATTGTTAGGCGAGACCTCAGGAGCGAATGCGCTGTCCTCGGTCAGAAAAGTGAGTTGGGTCAAAACATTTGTTTGTAAATCGATTTCGAAGATCTGGTAGCGGCCGGTGCGCGTCGAGGCGAACAAGACTGAGCCCCCATCGGGAGCCAGCGAGGGGAAGAAATCATCAAAACTCCCACCGGATTTCAGCACGCGTTGGCCGCTCCCGTCGGAATTAATTATGCAGATCTGGTTACGACCCGAGCGTTTAGAAAGTTGGCATACATAGGCAATCTTGCCTCGCGGCCCCGTGTCTGGTTCAGGGGTGTCTGTGAAAAGCGATGTGGGGCTAGCAAAAGGTCGGGCAGCCAGGGTGGCAGCCATGGCGGTTTGCACCGGATTGACCGGGGGAGGTCCGGCAATACAAGCTCCCAGCAAGCTAAGCAAGGCAAGCAAACTACCCAGACGGATCAATTTGAGGTAATAAAAAGCCATACGAACCACAAGCCTATCATTAAGACACCCAAAGCGAAGCGAGCTACAAAGGACCAACCCCAGCCGATAAGGAGGCCCCGGGTAACAGTCCAGGCGTGCCCTAAGCTCTTCTTGCGCAGATACTCAGTGAGGTATAGCAGGCCTGGCGCTCCTAGCAAGCCACCAAATGGGGGGAGTAGAAAAGTGCCCACCACACCACCGATGAAGGCGAAGAACAAACTCCACCAGGACGCGCCGCTTTTACGGGCAGCCGCAGCCATGAACACGTCATCGACCACGAAACCAACGATCATGAGAAGCGTGATGATAATAAAGAGCACTAACCCCAGACCAGATAAACCATTGATCAAGCCAAAGATCAGGATGGCCAGCCAGATCACAAAGCCGCCGGGGAATATGGGAATCAGCATGCCGAACAAGCCGATCAGCATGATGAGAAGCAAGAAAATAGCGCCTAATCCGGCGAGCAGGGGCTCGAGCCAATCTAGCATATGGTTTCCTCGGCAGGCGGTCAGCTCATGCTTCTGTTTTGATCGTTTCCACACCACCCATCCAAGGCAGCAGCACATCCGGGATACGCACAGAGCCATCGGCTTGCTGATTATTCTCCAGCACCGTGATCAGGGTACGCGGCAGACCAAGACCGGAGCCGTTGATGGTGTGCACGAAACGGGTGCCTTTTTCCCCAGTAGGACGATAGCGGATGGCTGCCCGGCGTGCCTGATAATCTCCCACCCGCGAAATGGAAGACACTTCCAGCCACTCCCCGCAACCCGCAGCCCAGACCTCGAAGTCGTAGCCGATGTGTGCAGCTTCGTTGGTATCCCCGGCGGCCTTGAGCAAAATGCGATACGGCAAACCCAGCGCCTGGCAGGTAGCTTCAGCGTCGGCTAGCATGCTTTCAAATTCGGCAACGGAATCTTCGGGCTTGCAGAATTTGTACATCTCCACTTTGTCGAATTGGTGACCGCGTTTAATGCCGCGCACATCGCGCCCAGCGCTCATCTTTTCGCGACGGAAGCACGGGGAATAAGCCGTATAACGCCTGGGAAGCTCGGACTCTTCCAGGATTTGACCCATGTGCAGTCCGGTCAACGGGACCTCGGCAGTGGGAATCATGTAGAGGTCTTCTTCGTGGTCTTTGTATAGGTTGTCTTTGAAGCGCGGTAGTTGGCCGGCGCCATATAACGTTTCACTACGCACCATGAAAGGCGTGTACTTCTCGGTATATCCCTGGCGGATATGCAAGTCCAGCATCCAGGCGATCAAGGCGCGCTGCAAACGAGCGCCCGACCCGCTGAGTACGTAGAAACGGGAACCAGTCAGGGCCACGCCCTGGTCAAAATTGATAATGCCAAGCGCCGGCCCTAGCTCCCAATGCGGCTTGGGAGCAAAGGCGAACTTGGGCTTATCGCCCCATTCCTTGGCAACTATATTGGCTTCTTCACCGCCAACAGGCACGCGGTCCTCGAGGATGTTTGGCAGGACTGCCATGATGTCGCTCAGCCCGGCCTCAACCTCAGCCAATTCTGTGTCCAGGGCAGCGATCTGCTCACCAACTGACCGCATGGAAGCGATCTTCAGCTCGCGGGCAGCCTTATCCTTCATAGCGCCGATCTCTTTCGAGACCGCATTGCGTTCCGCTTTTAAGGTCTCCGCGTCGACCAGTAACTGCCGCCTGCGTTCATCCAATTGGCGAACCTTGTCCACCGAAGCCGGGTCGACATTGCGTTTCACCATCCCCGCTTTCACCAGGTCCGGCGAGTTACGAATTAGCTCTATATCCAACATGTCTCCTCCAGATTAACAAAAGCGCCCCTCGTCTTGCAGGACGAGGGGCGCTCGTGGTGCCACCTGCATTCGCTTGCCATCAATGATCGCAAGCCTTAGGTTGCGCTTTATCGGGCGCACCCGCTGCCTTTTCGGCAAGAACCTTAGCAAACGCAAATGAGCAGGCTCTTTTGTGTTTGATCTAGCGGAGTGGAAGGCCGCCTTGCCTGCTGCCTCACATCACCCGGCAGCTTTCTGAAAAGACTTGGTCGACGCAATTCCGCGCGGTCGAACTCATATTATAACTAAATCTAAGAGTTGTGTTTTCAATCCGCTCAGGAGCGGCTCTGACGTCGGGAATCACTCTTCTCGCCTGCGCAAGTGTGGGAAGAGAATGACTTCACGGATATTGGGTTGGTCGGTGAATAACATGGTCAAACGGTCGATGCCCATGCCAAACCCGCCGTTAGGCGGCATACCGTAACGCATGGCGCTCAGATAGTCCTCATCCTGGGGGTGCAGGTCCTCGTCATCCGCCTTTAAGCTGCCGGCCATCTCATCGAAACGGGCTTGCTGGTCGAGCGGATCGTTTAACTCGCTAAAGGCATTGCAGATCTCAAAACCACCCATAAAACCCTCAAACCGCTCGACAATTTGCGGATTCCCCGGCTGGCTCTTTGCCAGTGGGGAGATCTCACGGGGATAATTGTATAGAAAAGCTGGCTGGATGAGACGCGGTTCAACCACAGCGCCCACCAGATCGTCGATCATTTTGCCGCGCGTCGCGCCAATAGGTACATTAAATTTCTTGGCAGCCATGGCTGCCGCCAGGCTGGCAGCATCGCTATGTTGGGCAAGGTCGATCCCAGCAAATTCTTGAACAGCCTCACTAAGCTCAAGGCGGGGCCAATCGTTGTTCAAATCAATTTCGTATCCTTGATAAGTGAACTGGCTACCTCCAAGGACCTGTTTTCCGGTGAATTGGAGCATCTCCTCGGTAAATGCCATCACCCGCTGGTAATCGGCATAGGCCATGTAGAACTCGAGCATGGTGAACTCGGGATTGTGCTTTCGGTCAACCCCCTCATTGCGGAAATCCCGACCGATCTCGTAGACACGTTCAAAGCCACCTACCAACAAACGTTTGAGGTAGAGCTCGAACGAAATGCGCAAGTACAGTTCCTGCTTGAGCTGGTTATGGTAGGTAGTGAACGGTTTTGCGGCGGCGCCGCCGTACACAGGCTGCAGCACCGGCGTTTCCACTTCAAGGAAATCGTGGCTATCGAGGAACTCGCGCAGGGCGCGCACGATGGCAGCCCGGATGCGGAACACCTCGCGCACCTGCGGGTTGACAGCCAGATCGGCGTACCGTTGGCGGTAACGGGTTTCCGGATCTGAAAGCGTGGCATGGCGCACCACTTCGCCGTCGACTTCCTCATCTTTGGCAGCCGGCAGCGGCGTGATCGCCTTGGCAATCATGCGGATATCGACCACATTCAAGCTGGTTTCCCCAGCTTTTGTGCGAAACATATCGCCACTGGCTTGCACGAAATCGCCCAGGTCGAAAGAATCGCGAAACCTATCCAATCCTTCCTGGCCCAGCGTATCGGCGCGCAAGAAGAGCTGCAACCGTCCATGGCCATCCTCTACATGGGCGAAGATGATCTTGCCCATCAGGCGGATTGAACGCACGCGGCCCACTACGGTCGCCTTAACCGGCTCGGCTACTTTCTTTATTCACCTGCTTCAAAGGCTTGAATGGCTTCGAGCGTCGTGTGGCTGCGCTCAACACGTGGTGGAAATGGCTCGATACCCTGGGAACGCAGTTTTTCCAGCTTTTGCAGCCGGGCTTGCTCAATCTCTGAGTATTCGTATGGTTCGTTCATTTTCCTTGTGGTGCCATTATAAAGAAAAAAGACCCGAGCGCTAGAGTCCAGGCTCGGGTCTTTGGCTTTACCTGAGAAAGAGATGTTAATGCACCTTCATCACCTTCACTGCAAAAGCCCCAGACGGCGCCTGGATATCCACTTTGTCGCCTTCCTTCTTGCCAAGCAAGGCGCGTCCCAGTGGCGATTCGTGCGAGATCTTCCCTTCGCGTGGGCTGGCTTCAGCGGCTCCGACTATGAGGTATTCCTCCGGTGTGCGGCGGCCTTGCTGAATGGTGACCCGGGAGCCGACTTCGATCAACCCACCCCGTTTAGTCTTGTGCTCTTCAATAAGGGTAGCGTTCGCCAGGATCATGTCCAGCTCTTTGATTCGGCCCTCAACGAAGGATTGTTCGTTCTTGGCCGCTTCGAATTCCGGATCCTCGACGAATTCACCCAGGCTGTTCTCAGCCGCTTCGCGTAAACGCTCTGCAATTTCCTTGCGGCGCACATTGCGCAACGTATCTAGCTCATCCTGGAGCTTCTTGTAGCCGCCTTTAGTTAGATATTCAGTAGCCATTTTTGCCTCACAATGCGGGCACTCCTCTATATAAAAAAACCTTGCTGCAGGCCAGCTCCCCCATGCTTGCCAACAGCGCGGAATAATATAGCATAGTTACCCGCCAAAAGCAAGAACGAATGTTCTTTAAGAGGATTTAGAAGTGATACAGCGTTCTTATCTCAACCTTTCCCTCTTTGGCTAAGGAAGCGCATGTATCCGCCTGCCATTGATGATAAACTCGCCTCTGTGGAATTTTTCACTCAGAGCGACCCGGCTAAACGAGTACGTGTGCGTTACGTGCTAGCGGCGATAATTCTCGCTACCCTGCCGTGCTACCTGACCGGTTACGTCGCTGCGGGATGGCGGCTGGGGCAAACCTCTACACCAACTCCCAGCGCCACCTCCACGGTAACATTCACGTTTACCAGCACGAGCACCTCGACTGCAAGCACAACCCCTACAGCCACGCCAACAGCCACGTTTACACCTACCCAAACGCATACCCCTACCTTCACGCCAACATTCACCCCGACGTTCACGGCAACCTTTACCCCCACCCATACCTCCACGCCCGTCCCAACTAACACGCCGGTGCCCCCTTCGAACACCCCTGTCCCCACAGAAGAACCTAGCGCTACACCATAGTTTCCATTCCACAAAGGGATACAATCGCGATCATGTTTTTTCCCAACCAGGGTCGGCCATCTATTCTTCCAAACATATTAGTGGGAAGTATGCTGTTTCTAAACGCGTGTTCGGCGCTTGTTTCACCCACCTCTCAGCCGACCGAAAAATCAACCCAAGTCCCGACAGCTGCATCAGGCACCAGCAGTCCAACCGCGACTGAAGGCCAAGGCACCACCGTCCTGACTATTTGGATGCCTCCCGATTTCGATCCGAACGGCGGCAGCCTGGCGGCCACCATCCTTCAGACCCGCTTCGAAGAATTTGCGGAACAGCACCCCCTAGTTCGAGTTGTGGCGCGCGTGAAAGCCGAGGAAGGCAGTGGCGGCCTGCTGGTTTCCCTTCTGACAGCCTCTGTGGCTGCCCCCCTGGCCCTGCCCGATCTGATCTTGCTTCCACACACCCAGCTTTCGGCGGCGGCCGACGGCCAAGCCCTATTCCCACTTACAGGTCTGACAGAGACCTTGAACTCGGACGATTGGTACGATTTTGCCCAAGGTATGGCGCAAGTGAATGGTTCACCATTTGGTTTGCCATTCGCCGGGGATGCACTGATCCTGGCTTACCGGCCAACCGCACTGGTGCAAGTTCCCAGCGATTGGGCTGCGCTGCTCGAATCCGGACAGGAGCTGGGATTTGCTGCCGCTGATCCGGACGCGCTCTTCACACTTACCCAGCTCATCTCCCTTGACATTAATGCGGAACAGGACGATGAAGAACTAGCCTTTTCGCAGGAAACATTGATGGAAGTATTTGAATTCTTTGCTTTAGCCCATGAGCAGGGAGTGCTGCCATTTTGGTTGAACCAATATCAAACATCCGAACAGAGCTGGCAAGCCTTCTCTGAGGGGCGAGTTCCCATGGTGGCTGCCTGGACCAGCCGCATCTTCGATAGCCGCAATGTGGACGTGAGCGCGGTCCCCCTGCCTGCAAAAGAAGGCCAACCATTTGCACTTGTAAACGGTTGGGTTTGGGCGATAACCACATCCGACTCAGCCCGAGCTGCGTTAGTGGCTGAACTTGCGGAATTCCTCACCACACCGGAGTTCATCGCTCAGTGGACGGCCGCAGCCGGACTGCTTCCCCCGCGACACAGCTCGCTGGCAGCCTGGACTCCTGGCGAGAGGCAGACCCTGGCCAGCCAGATCGTAGAACTAGCCGCGGCGCTGCCGAATGAGTCAACCTTGAACCTGTGGGGA
>JBBDXQ010000011.1:0-8709 GCA_040902265.1 Anaerolineales bacterium | reverse complement strand
CAGCCGATGGGGATCAACGCGGTGGGCACCGTGCACCACATCGCCTTCGGCGTGGGCAACGAAGCAGAGCAGCTGGAACTGCGCACCCGGGTGCAGGAGCTGGGTCTGCGGCCCACCGAGATCATCGACCGTTACTATTTCAAGTCGGTCTACTTTCGCATCCCCGCCGGCATCCTCTTCGAGCTGGCCACCATGGGCCCGGGCTTCACCGCGGATGAAAGCGAGAGCGAACTCGGCCAGCGGCTGGCCTTGCCGCCCTTCCTTGAGCAGCATCGCCAGCAGATCGAAGCCGGGCTTAAGCCGATCTCAAGTAAAGACCTCTCTTGACCACCCAAGCGCTGGCGAACTTCGTGCATGTGTTCCTGGACCATGCTCAGGAGAAGACGCTCTTCCTGCTGCACGGCACAGGCGGCGATGAGGGCGACCTGATCCCATTGGTCGAGCCTGCCCAAGCAGCCTACAACTTTGTGGGCTTGCGCGGCAACGTGCTGGAAGGCGGCATGCCGCGCTTCTTTGCGCGCTCGGCGCCTGGCGTCTTCGACCAGCAAAGCATCGCCACGGAAAGCGACAAGCTGGCTGCCTTCGTTCATGCCTGGTATGCAGAACACAAGCTGACTGCCGAACAGGCAACCTTTGTGGGCTTTTCCAACGGGGCCAACATGTTGCTGGCCACCCTGTGGCGCCACCCGGAGATGATCCAGAGCGCGGCCTTTCTGCACCCCATGCAGGTGTTCGCGCCGCCCGCGGTGGACCTGGCCGGCAGGCGCGTGCTGGTAACCCTGGGGCTGGCCGACAGCATGATCCCAGCGGGCGAAGGCGAGCAGGTGGCGGCAGCGCTGCAGGCGCGCGGCGCACAGGTGCAGGTCTTCTCCCACCCCGGGGGCCACCAGATCACTGCGCAAGAACAAGCTGCGCTTTTGGATTTCCTGGGCTAAGCCCAAAGCAATAGCCTAAATTCAACCACCAAATTTCGCTTTGTGTCCAGCGCAGGTAGGCACTGATGTTTGATTTCCTGTCTACAGTCTACTGTTTGCCGTCTACTATATAATTCCCCCATGCCCAAGCGCAAGCAGCTTACCGCCAACGCCATCCGCCAATCCTACATTGACTTCTTCGTTAAGAAATATAGCCATACCTTCGTGCCCTCTTCATCCCTAGTGCCGGGTGGCGACGCCACGCTGCTGTTCACCAACTCGGGTATGGTGCAGTTCAAGGACGTTTTCCTGGGCACCGACCAGCGCCCCTACCTGCGCGCGGTCGATTCGCAGAAGTGCCTGCGGGTGGCCGGCAAGCACAACGACCTGGAAGACGTGGGCAATGACGACACCCACCACACCTTCTTCGAGATGCTGGGCAACTGGTCCTTTGGCGACTATTACAAAAAAGAAGCCATTGCCTGGGGTTGGGAACTACTCACCAAGGTCTGGGGGCTTTCCCCTGAACGCCTGTACGCGTCGGTCTTCAAAGACGAACTTGGCGAGATCCCGACGGATGAGGAGGCCGCCGCGGCCTGGCTGGCGCAGCCCGGCTTCGACCCCTCCCATTTAGCCTACTACGGCCGCAAAGAAAATTTCTGGGAAATGGCCGACACAGGACCCTGCGGCCCAAACAGCGAGATCCACTACGATCTCGGCGAAGCCAAGGGCGAGATCACCTTTCGCGAGGATGGGCAGGTGGATTTCGATGGGCCGCGCTTCGTGGAGATCTGGAACCTGGTCTTCATCCAATACAACCGCACCAGCCCTACGCAATTAAATCCACTCCCCGCCAAGCACGTGGATACCGGTATGGGCTTTGAGCGTATTGTTTCCGTGCTGCAGGGCGTGGACTCCAATTACCGCACGGATCTTTTCACCCCGATCACCGCGCGCATCCAGGAGCTGGCCGGCCACAGCGCCGCGCAGCGCGACGCCAACTTCACTCCCTACCGGGTCATCGCCGACCACAGCCGAGCGGCGGCATTCCTGATCGCGGATGGCGTGGTGCCCGGCAACGTGGGCCGTAATTATGTGACACGCATGATCATCCGGCGCGGCGCGCGTTTCGGCAGCCAGCTGGGGCTCAACGCGCCCTTTATGGCCTCACTGGCCGAGGTGGTCATCAAGCATTATGGCGAGGCTTACCCCGAGCTGGCCAAGAACCGCAAGTCCATTCTCGATAACCTGACCCGCGAAGAAGAGCGCTTCCAACGTACGGTGGAAAGCGGCATAGCCCAGCTTGAGGATCTCTTCGCTGACATGGCCACCAGAAAAGAATCCACCCTGGGCGGCGAAGCCGCCTTTGAGCTCTATGCCACCTACGGCTTGCCGCTCGAGATCAGCCGCGACATCGCCAAAGAGCGCGGCCTGCAAGTGGACGAGGCCGGCTTCCGCGCGGCCATGGAGGAACACCGCGCAGCCTCCGGCGGTGGGCAGGCTATGGGCGCGCTGGGGGGCGAGCAAGCCACAGTTTATGCCGATGTGCTCAAAGACCTGCAGAAAGCCAAGAAGCTAACCAAGAAGGGCGTCAAATACGACCCGTATGGCAAACTGCAAAGCAAGGGCGAATTGTTGGCCTTGGTGCGGGATGGCAAGCCGGTCAAACAGGCCAAGACCGGCGACCAGGTGGGAGTGCTTTTGGCGGCCACGCCTTTCTACGTCGCTTCCGGCGGCCAGATCAGCGACACCGGCATCATCTCAGCCGCCAACGGGAAAAAGTGGAGTGTGCGCATCACCGATACCATCCAGCCAGCGGCTGGCGCGGTGGTGCACCTGGGCGAAGTGATGGAGGGCAGCCCCAAGGTGGGCGACAAGGCTGTGGCCCAGGTGGACGAACGCCGCCGCCAGGACATCATGCGCAACCACACCGCCACCCACCTGCTGCACGCCGCGTTGCACCGCGTGATCGGCGAGCATGCCCGCCAGGCGGGCTCGCTGGTAGCGCCGGACCGGCTGCGTTTCGATTTCACCCATTCCTCGGGGCTTTCCAGAGAAGAATTGGCTCAGATCGAGGAGCAGGTCAATTATTGGGTGTTGGATAATTACGCGCTGCACATCGAGCAAAAAAGCCTCGACATTGCCAAGAAGGAAGGCGCCATGGCGCTCTTCGGCGAAAAATATGGCAGCCAAGTGCGTACCATCGCCATCGGCGCAGAAAAGCCCCTATCTTACGAACTGTGCGGGGGCACCCATGTGGCGCAAACCGCCGACATTGGATTATTCCTGATCACCAGCGAAGGCTCCACTGCGGCCGGCATCCGGCGCATTGAAGCGGTGACCGGGCGTGGGGCCTATGCGCTGGCGCAGAAGCGCATGGCAGCCTTGGCCGAAGCCGCGCGTGTGTTGAAGTCCACACCGGAGGAAATGCCGGCCAAGGCGCTCTCGCTGCAGAGCGAACTCAACCAGCTTACAAAACAAACGGCTGAACTCAGGCGAGCCAAGACTCAGGAGGGTATGAAGGACGTCCTGGCCAATGTGCCGCTGGTGGCGGGCGTGCCGCTGCTGACCGCCGCCCTACCCGGTGCGGACGCCGAAGCATTGCGCGCCCTGGCAGATCGTTTTCGCCAGCAGCATCCCAGCGGCGTGGCCTTGCTGGTAGGCACCGCCGATGGCCGCGCCACACTCATCGCCGCGGTCACCAAGGACCTGGTGGCCCGCGGCCTGCATGCGGGTGAACTGGTGAAGCTAGCGGCCGAACTGCTGGGCGGAAAGGGTGGCGGAACTGCGGAATTGAGCCAGGGCGGAGGTTTTGATAATGGCCAAATTGCTCAGGTATTGGCCAAAGCAGGACCTTGGGTAAAAGAAAAGCTAAAAGATGGCTAGCTTATAACAACCAATACACAGGGTGCTACCGCGACAATTGACGGTGACCCTTGGCAGGCGATTGCCAGCCGCTTTGGCTATTCGTTATTTTCTTTATTTGCTTGTAAGCTTTCTGCACCAGCGTGGACAGAACCTTCTGGTCCACATCCGCCAGTTTATTGATGTACAGGCAGCTGACGCTCATCGTATGTTTCCCCAGCTTCTACGAGAACGACACAGACTTTTGGAAAGGGATTCCTCGGCGCGGCTACGCCGCTACTCGGAATGACAATGTGAGGAAGTCATTTCGAGCGAGCACAGCGAGCGAGAAATCCCTTTACTGAATGTAATCCCCTAGAGTTGGAATAGCCCATACGAGAACGACAAAGACTTTTTAGAAAGGGATTCCTCGGCGCGGCTACGCCGCTTCTCGGAATGACAATGTGCTGAAGTACGATTGGCCCCCGCACGCCGCTTTCGGAATGACAATGTGAGGAGGTACGATAGGCCTGGCACGCCGCTTCTCGGAATGAATGTCTGAGGGGATCTGCTTGTATACTTAACTTGTGAGAATCCTGGCGGTCGACCCCGGCGAAGTGCGTATCGGCCTGGCGCTTAGCGACGCCACGGGCACATTGGCCCGCCCGCTAGAGATCTTGAAGCACGAAACGCGCGACAAGGACGTGATGCGCATCGCGGCAGTTGCCGCCGAGCAGGCTGCTGAATTCATAGTGGTAGGTTACGCGCTCAATGAACATGGCCGCCCCACCCGTTCCGGGCGCAAGGCAGAGCAGCTCGCCCGCTCGCTGCGCGGCGCTACTGGTTTGGAGGTAGAGCTAGTGGAAGAAAGTTTCAGCACCTCCGAGGTCCACCAGGCGCGTATAGAATTGGGGATAACCAAGAAAAAACGCGGTACTCCGGCGGATGCCGAAGCCGCGGCCCGCATATTGCAGGGGTACCTGGATAATTTGCGAGGAGACAATTCGATCAGCTAATGAAGACGAAATCTCGAAACCCGTTTGGCTGCCTTGTCGCTCTCGGCGTGCTCTCCATCGCCGCCTTCGTGACTTTTTTCATGGTCAACGGTCTCATGGCCAGCGCGGAGGCCGCATTCGGGCCGCCGGCTCCCAACCTGAGCGCCTTCCAGCGCGTCCGCCTGGGGGTTACGCTCGGGCTGCGCGCCGCCGAACTACAGCAGCCCGCCGTCGTTTCCGCCGCCCCCGTGCGCTTCGACATCGGCCTCAACGAGCCGGCCAGCCAGATCTCAGCGCGTCTGTGGACAGCCGACCTGGTGCGCGAAGGCAACCTGTTCAGCAACTACCTGATCTATACCGGCCTGGACACCCAACTGCAGGCTGGCAGCTACCAGCTGAGCGCGGCGATGAGCGCCGTGGAGCTGGCGCAGGCCTTGCTCGACCCCACCCCCGAATCCGTGACCCTGGTGATCCTGCCCGGCTGGCGGCTGGAAGAGATCGCCGCCACGCTGCCCAGCGCTGGAGTAGCCTTCACACCTGAGGAGTTCCTACTGGCCGCGTGGAGCCCGCCGTCCAGCCTTGACCTGCCTGCTGGTTTCCCCGCAAACGCCAGCCTGGAAGGATACCTGCTGCCAGGTAGTTACGAGATCGGCCGCCAACAGGGCGTTGGGGCTGCGCTCAACCTGATCCTCACTGAGGGGTTTCACCAGCAAGTGGATTCGGTGTTGCGCCAGGCTTTCGCCAACCAGGGTCTCAGCGAGCAACAGGCCCTTATCATCGCTTCCATCGTCGAGCGCGAATCGGTTTTTGCCGACGAGCAACCCCTGATCGCCTCGGTATTCCTCAACCGTTTCCACAATGGTATCAAGCTGGAAGCAGACCCCACGGTGCAATACGCGCTGGGCTACGACCCTGCGTCGAGTTCCTGGTGGAAGTCTCCGCTTACCCGCGCCGATCTTTCCATCCAATCGCCTCATAATACCTACCTGAATGGGAGCCTGCCCCCCAGCCCCATCGCCGCCCCCAGCCTTGAAGCGTTAACTGCCGTGGCCTTCCCGCAGACCTCGCCCTACTTCTTCTTCCAGGCCTTCTGCGACGGCTCCGGCCGCCACGTCTTCTCCGTTACCTACGAAGAACACATCGCTAATAATTGCCAGTAGCTTAATTTATCGGATCGAGGGAGCGCAGTGCTAGCTGCCAGTACGACGGGTTCGCAATGGCGGCTTCACACCTAATTTCGCGGTAAACTTTCAGCATATTCCGCCAAACTATCCAAAGTGAGAGTGAATGACCATCAACGGCCTGCCTGAATCCGACCAGCTGCGGGTTTACGACAACATCCTCGGCACCATTGGCCATACGCCGCTGGTACGCCTGGCCAAGCTTGGGCGCAACCTGGCGGTGCCGCTGTATGCCAAGGTCGAATTCTTCAACCCCGGTGGTTCGGTCAAAGACCGCATCGGGGTCAACATCATCGATGCGGCTGAGAATGAAGGCCGCCTGAAACCGGGCGGCACCGTGGTGGAAGCCACCTCCGGTAACACCGGGGTAGGGTTAGCCATCGTCAGCGCCATTCGAGGCTATAAGTGCATCTTCGTCATGCCGGACAAAATGAGCCTGGAGAAGATCCAGCTACTGCGCGCCTTTGGCGCCAAAGTGGTAATCACCCCCACGGCCGTGGCGCCAGAGGACCCGCGCTCCTATTACCGCGTAGCCGAGCGCATTAACGCCGAGACGCCCAACTCCATCCTGGCCGACCAGTATCGCAACCCCGAGAACCCGCGCAGCCATTACCTGACCACCGGCCCCGAGATCTGGGAGCAGACCGGCGGCAAGGTCACCGACGTGGTCATCGGCATGGGCACTGGCGGCACCTATAGCGGCATCGGTAAATATCTCAAAGAGAAAAATGCAAAGGTCAAGATCGTCGGAGTGGACGTGGTCGGCTCGATCCTGACTGAGATCTGGCAAAACAAAGGCGTCATCCCCAAAGGCGTCCAAGCCATCACCTACAAGGTCGAGGGTATCGGCGAAGATTTCCTGCCCGGCACGTCAGACCTGACCCAGGTGGACGAGGTCGTGCGTGTGGACGACAAGGACTCTTTCCACTGGACCCGCCGCCTGGTGGCCGAAGAAGGCATCTTCGCTGGCGGTTCCTCCGGCTCCGCGGTAGCAGGCGCGTTGCAATACTGCCAGGATCTCAAAGGCGAGCGCCTGGTCGTGGTGCTGCTGCCCGATTCTGGCTCGCGCTATCTTTCCAAGGTGTTCGATGACAAGTGGATGCGCGAGAATGGGTTCCTCGAATCGGAATGGGGCGAGGCCACCTTGCGCGAAGTGCTGGGCGCTAAGAGCATTACCGAATTGATCGCCGCCTCCGCTGGCGACCGCATTGCCGACGTGGTGGCAAAGATGAAGGAATATGGCATCTCGCAGCTCCCCGCCATGAACGGCGAGAATGAAGTCGTCGGCCTGGTGCGCGAGGGCGACCTGCTCACTTATCTTCTGGAAAACCGGGATGAACGCCCTGGCGAGCAAGCCATCCAGTCATTGCTGCAGCCCGCGCCGCCCAGCCTACCGGCGCATGCCCCGCTCTCGGATGCCATGCCGGAGCTGATCAAGCACAGCGCGGTGCTGGTGACGGATGGCGGCCGCGTGATGGGCATCCTCACCAAGATCGACGTGCTTGACTTCATTCAAAGGTGAACACATGGGCATCCTCACCAAGATCGACGTGCTTGACTTCATTCAAAGGTGAACACCCTGATCTTGTCCTTGCGAATGAAGGCGTTTAACGCCGGCTTAATCGGCGCTGCCCAGAGCCTGTCCTGAGCGGAGCGAATGGAAAGATTTCCTTTAAGCTTGGTTTATATACTACGCATCTGACCGAGAGCGTTAAAGCAACTGGCACTGAAATTCATAATAGATAAAACCCCAAATGGCCGCTACTCTCCCCACGCTGCGTATCCTGCCTGTCTCTTCCCTCGTGCCTCACGAATGGCACGACGACCAGCGTGCCTGGCCGCTCATCGAAGGCCTGCGCTCCAGCGGCTTGCTGCGTAACCCGCCCATCGTTACCCCTTTCGATGATGGCTCCGGCCGTTACATGGTGCTGGACGGCGCCAACCGCAGTGTGGCCTTCGCCCAGATCGGCATCCCGCATATCCTGGCGCAAGTGGTCGAAGCCTCCAACAAGCAGCTCAAGCTCAAAAAATGGAACCACGTATTGTGGAATTGGGAACCTCAGGCGCTGGTGGACGCGCTAAGAAGCGCTATGGGATCCGCCTTCCTGGAGATCGACGCACACATCAAACGCAAGCAGACCCGCTGGCCGCTGAAGACGCTGGTGTGGCTGCAGACGCCGGATGGCAAAGCCTATATCGTGCGCACCAAGGCCACCGGCCTGGCCGCCCGGGCCAAACAGCTGGCCCAACTTGCCGAACTCTATCTACGCAACGCCAAACTGGATCGCACCACCGCCCAGCGCATTAGCGAGCTGGATGGCAAGTATCAGGACCTGACCGCCGTCCTGGTCTATCCACCTTTCAAAGTGGGCGAGGTCCTGGAACTCACCGAAGCTGGCATCCTCCTGCCTCCCGGCGTCACGCGCTTCACCGTTTCGCCGCGCGCCTTGCGGGTCAACTACCCGCTGGCCGAGCTGGCATCATCTTCCTCCGTCGAATCCAAGAACGAAGCCTTGCAGCGCTGGATCGATGAGCGCGTCTCGACTAAGGGCATGCGCTACTATGCCGAAGCTACTGTGTTGTACGACGAATGAAGCCAGGCAACGCAAAAGCCCCGACTTAAGGTCGGGGCTTTTTTCTATGGGGTTTTACTGTGGGGTTGGCGCAAGCTGCCAACCCAAAAACCGCCGCTGCTAAAACGATCAGGAGCGGGCTATGTGTTATTTGCGTACTGCGTAGACGAGGGTTGTGTTCGCTCAGTTCCCGAGGGCGGCT
>JBBDXQ010000010.1:0-8788 GCA_040902265.1 Anaerolineales bacterium | reverse complement strand
CTAAACTCTGGCAGCCGATGCCTAATTGGCAGGCAACCGTGGGGCAACGCAGCCGCCTTTCCTGGGTCGCACAAACCATCACAGATCTTCTTCACCTCCGCTCGCCAGCCGATAGTTTTGCTCGCCTCGTTCTCGACCCGCTGGCAAGCTCCACCTTGCCTGCCCGTATCATGCAAGCTGCAGAGCAAAATATTCCCCTGCTATTTTCGGGGATAGCAGCATCAAATTTGTCCGTCATCTCGAGAGCCGCAAAAGGTTTGGCCGGCATTGGCCCCGGACTCACGCCTGCCGGGGACGATCTGCTGCTGGGCGTGATGCATGGACTATGGGCAACTCGGCCCGAAGCCGCCGCCCTGTGCACCGCCATCGCCGCCGCGGCCGCGCCTCGCACCCATGCGCTCTCGGCCGCCTGGCTCACCGCCGCCGCAAGCGGTGAAGCGGGCGATCCCTGGCACGCGTTGATCGCAGCCTTGGCAGACCAAGACCAGCCGCTTTTGCACGCTACTGCCCTGCGCATCCTGCCTACCGGCCATACATCTGGGGCAGATGCGCTGGCGGGTTTCTTGGGGGTTATTCGGAATTCTTCCAATTAATCTAAGCTTGACTTGCACTAGAATTTCCATACAATAAGCAGGACATGCTAGGAACACCAACGGCTTCACTTCAAACTTTAGCGCCCAATCTCTTGGGCGCTTTTTTTATGTCTGGTTCAACATGTTGACTCGTTTGCCAGGCCTCACTGACGTCCATGTCCACCTGCGTGAGCCGGGGGCAACCCACAAGGAAGATTGGGATACTGGCACTGCCGCTGCTCTCGCTGGGGGCTTTACAACTGTGCTGGCCATGCCCAATACCCAGCCAGCCATCATCAATGCGAATACGTTTCAGCAATCCCTTGAAGCAGCCAGGGTTAAAGCCCGCTGTGACTATGCGCAATATGTCGGTGGAAACGCAGAAAACTCAACGGACGCCGCTCAACTTTCTCGTCACGCCGCGGGTCTCAAGCTCTACCTTGACCAAACCTATGGCGACCTGAAGCTAGACGACCTAACGTCCTGGATGCCTCATTTCGCCACCTGGCCAAAAGACGCCCCGCTTGCGGTACACGCCGAAGGCAAAACCTTGGCAGCTGCCATCCTTTTGGCTTCCATCTACGCTCGGCCGGTTCACCTTTGCCACGTATCTCGCCGAGAAGAGATCCTACTAATCCGCGCAGCCAAAGAAAAAGGGCTGCCTGTCACCTGTGAAGTCTGCCCTCATCATCTTTTCTTAAGCGAGGACGACATTCCCGCCCTGGGCGCTGGCCGCTGCGAGGTGCGCCCGCGGCTAGCCACCAAAGCAGACCAGGAAGCGTTGTGGGATAACCTGGATGTGGTCGATTGTTTTGCCACCGATCACGCTCCGCACACACTAGCCGAAAAGGACGGTGAGACTCCACCGCCAGGTTTCCCCGGGTTGGAAACCATCCTCCCCTTGCTGCTCACCTCCGTCAGCCAAGGCCAGCTCTCATTGGAGGATCTCATTTCTCGTTTGCACACCAATCCCAATCGCATCTTTAATATCCCCACGCAACCTGAAACCTATATTGAAGTCGATCTAACTGCCAACTACCTCGTCCGCGCCGCAGACCAATTCACCCGCTGCGGTTGGACTCCCTTTGAAGGTAGGCAGGTGACAGGTCGTCTGCACCGCGTGGTTTTACGCGGCCAGACCGCATACGAAGATGGCCAGGTGCTGGCAAGCCAGGGGGCTGGGTTAAATATCCGCACTCACTAAATAAAGGAGAAGTCATGGCAGCAATAGCTCGCACAAAATCCAGCAATCCTCACCTACCCTTGGGGGATCAACGCAGCGCTCCGTTCTACGGCAAAGACATTCTCTCGGTCAAACAATTCACTCGTGAGGATCTGGCATTAATTCTGGGAGTAGCCCACGAAATGCGCGAAATGGTGTCCCGCATTGGCACTTTCGATTTGCTAAAGGGCAAGATCCTGGCGAATTTATTCTACGAACCCTCCACCCGCACCTCGTCTTCCTTTACAGCGGCCATGGAACGCCTTGGCGGCTCTGTCATCCCCATCAACGAGGTGCGTTATTCGTCCGTCTCCAAAGGCGAATCATTGCCGGACACCGTGCGCACGCTGGAATGCTATGCTGATGTCATCGTGCTGCGCCATCCCGAAGTGGGCGCTTCAGCCTTGGCCGCCCAATACGCTCGCAAGCCCATCATCAACGCCGGCGATGGCGTGGGCGAACACCCCACCCAGGCTCTGCTCGATCTTTTTACCATCATCGAAGAACTCGGGACTGCAGAAGGGCTGACCGTCACCATGCTCGGTGACCTGAAAAATGGGCGCACCGTCCATTCCTTATCGCGCCTGCTAGCGTTATTCAATGTGAAGATCAATTTCGTTTCCCCGGATGTGCTGAAAATGCCCGAAGAAATTATTACCGAGCTAAAATCCAGCGGTATTCAACATAACGCGCATAAGGACCTCGACCCAGTGATCGCTGAGACGGATGTCCTTTATGTGACCAGGGTTCAAAAAGAGCGTTTTGATAACGAGCAGGATTATGATCAAGTCAAGGGGCTCTACGTCATCACTGCTGAAACCATGAAGCAGGCAAAACAAAATATGATCGTAATGCACCCTTTGCCGCGCGTCGGCGAGATCAGCATGGATGTGGACGACGACCCGCGCGCCGCTTATTTCCGCCAGATGGAATATGGGCTATATACCCGCATGGCCCTGCTGGCTATGGTTCTAGGGAAAGCCTAGTGGCCTTACCTTTCTTCGAGTTCCTCGAACAGCGCAGTCTGCAAGTCGACTCGCTTCTATGTGTCGGCTTGGACCCGCACATCAGCGACTTGCCCCAACCTACAGTTGCCGGTGTCCGCGATTTTTGCTTGCACCTCATCGAGGCTACCGCTCCTTTTGCCGCCGCGTTCAAGCCCAATAGCGCCTTCTTCGAAGTCTTCGGTGGTGCGGGCATCGAGACGCTAAAAGAGGTGATTGCAGCCGTGCCCGATGGAATCCCCGTGCTGCTCGACGCAAAACGAGGTGATATTGGCTCGACTTCGCATGCTTATGCCCAGGCCGCCTTCGGTTATCTGGGAGCCGATGCCGTCACCGTTAATCCCTATTTGGGAGAAGATGCCGTTCTTCCTTTTCTCACCGATCCTTCAAAAGGCGTTTTCCTGCTTTGCAAGACCTCCAATCCCGGTGCGATGGACCTACAGGAATTTGCAAGCCACGGAAAACCACTTTATCTGCACGTCGCTGATCTGGCCCAAAAGTGGAATGCTGGGAACAACATCGGCATGGTAGTAGGCGCTACCTATCCAGATGTTCTGGCTGAGATCCGCCACGCAGTTCCGCATCTCTGGTTCCTTGCCCCTGGCACTGGCTCCCAGGGTGCTGACCTGGACCGCGCTCTCACAGCCGGTTTGCGTACCGATGGCCTTGGCATGCTGGTTTCTATCTCGCGTGCTATTAGCCAGGCGGATAGTTCAGACCGCTCAGCGTCTGAATACAGGGAGGCCATCAACGCCGCCCGAAAAATTGGCTCAAAAACAACCAGTCCCTCTTTTCGCCATGCCCGGTTGGCAGATGATCTAATTAAAACAGGCTGTGTGCAATTTGGAGAATTCAAGCTCAAATCGGGGCAAGTCTCTCCGTTTTATCTGGATCTGCGCAGGCTGGTAGGCAACCCTGCCGCTTTAGCTCGGGTAGCCGCAGCGTATACAGATTTATTGCGCTCGCTTAACTTCGCGCGTTTGGCTGCCTTGCCCTACGCCGCCCTTCCAATAGCCACAGCCATCTCGTTGCAGTCTGGCTGGCCCTTTGTGTACCCACGCAAGGAAGTAAAGGAGTACGGCACAAGGTCGGTGATCGAGGGACCCTACGAGAAGGGGGAAATGGTTGTGGTGATCGATGATCTTGTAACCACAGGGGAAAGTAAGCTGGAAGGCATCCAAAAACTTGAAGCTGCTGGCTTGTGTGTTCAAGATGTGGTTGTGCTGATCAACCGGCAATCCCCATCATCTCCAGCTTTTCTTGATAGTAATCGCACCCTGCATTCTGTTTTGAACTTTCCAGAGCTGCTGGAATATTGGCACACCAACACGTCGATCACCACTCAGCAACGCGATGCAGCACTCGATTTCCTACACAAAGCCTGATGTACGCTCGCCTGCGCCCCTGGCTCTTCCACCTGGACCCTGAGCGCGCCCATGCCGCCACCCTGCGCGTGTTGCAGTTAGTCGGATCGCTGCCGCCATTGACCGCGGTTGTGCGCAAAATATACGCAACGACAATCGCTTCGCCTGTCGAATTATTTGGAATGAAGTTTTCCAACCGGATCGGGCTAGCCGCCGGCTATGACAAAGATGGATTAGCCTGGCGCGGCCTTGCTTGCTTGGGCTTTGGTCATATCGAGGTCGGCACTATCACACCGCTGCCGCAACCCGGCAACCCCCGGCCGCGAGTCTTTCGCCTGGTCGGCGACCAAGCCCTGATCAACCGTCTCGGTTTCCCCAGCCGCGGCGCCGCCTTCTTGGAGCGTCGCTTGCGCGGCCGGCGACCTCAAGGCCTCGTCCTGGGTGTAAATTTAGGCATTAACAAAGAAACGCCGATAGAAACCGCCGTCGATGATTACAAAATCCTGATGCAGACGTTTTCAAAGTTGGCTGATTATCTGACGATCAATGTCAGCTCGCCAAACACGCCTGGGTTGCGGCACCTACAGCAAGCTGGGATGCTCTCTGATCTGCTCGGCGAACTCAATAGGTCCAAGACCGTTCCACTTCTAGTCAAGCTCTCACCAGATTTGACTGATACCCAACTGGACGAAGCCTTGGATGTGCTCTTACAGCATGGCGTCGATGGCGTGATTGCCACCAACACCACCACCTCACGCCCCCCGCTTGTTTCGTATGCCGCAAAAGAAACTGGCGGGTTAAGTGGTACACCTCTCACAACCCTCTCCAGGCGCTTCGTGGAGCGAATTTTTGCCCACACCCAGGGTAAGATGCCCATCATTGCGGCAGGCGGCATCCTGAGCCGCCAGGATGCGGATGCAGCCATCCAGGCCGGCGCCAGCCTGGTGCAGGTCTTTACCGGGTTGGTCTACCGCGGCCCCGGGTTGGTGAAGGAACTACTTACCAGCACATGAGTGAGCACCGTTTCACTCTAGTTACTGGCGCTGCAGGCAAAACAGGCCTTGCCGTGATCCGCGCGTTAACCCAGCGCGGGGTGCGAATTCGAGCTCTCGTGCGCACCGCTGACCAAGCCCAGGTTGTGCGATTGGCAGGCGCATCAGAAATTCTTTCTGGCGACCTCAACGAGTACGACCTTGTCTTAAAAGCCATGGAAGGTATTTCTGCGGTCTACCTCCTCTTCCCAAACATGCAGCCCAATGAATTTGAACTTGGCCAGGCCGCTATTGCAGCCGCAGGGAAGCAAAATGTGCGCTTTATCCTGTACCACTCTGTACTTTTCCCGCAGATCGAAGCCATGCCGCACCACTGGCAGAAGCTGCGTGTGGAGGAAGCATTAATCCAGAGCGGCCTCGCCTTCACCATTTTGCAACCCGCCAGCTATATGCAAAACATCAAAGCCCAATGGGAAATGATCAAGTCCACCGGTAAATTCCGCTTTCCCTACTCCATAAACGCTGGTTTTAGCCTGGTAGATCTAAATGATGTTGCCGCTGCAGCCTGTGAGTGCTTGCTGGGATCGGGTCACGCCAATGCTATTTATCCTCTAGCCGGTCCGCAGCGCTTATCTTCGCTCCAAATGGCAGAGGGTATGGGTACGGTCCTGGAACGGGAAGTGCAGGCCAGGCAGCAGCCACTTGGAGAATGGAGGCAACAAGCCCTGGCCGCGGGACACTCTGCTTACGCGATCGACGCGTTGAGCAAGATGTTTATTTATTATGACCGCTGCGGTTTTACTGGTCCTTCGTGGATTTTGGAATGGCTAATCGGCCGTTCACCCAATACGTTTAGCCAGTATTTGGGAACACTTGATAAATAACAAACAGGAGCGGTCGTACTCGCTCCTCTTTGTTTGCAGCTGCTATTTATCTCCGTAATTAAAGACAATCTGGATTTCGGTTTAGAACCCAGAAATGACCCATTGGAGACGAACGGTTCATAGAATATTTGAACTATAATCAGCCATCCAGTTTGATGTGAAATGGCGCAAACTCAACAGGGATTATTAGATGGCATCCGAGTTCTGGACCTGACCAGGGTCTTGGCTGGACCCTATTGCACCATGGTCTTGGGCGATCTAGGCGCAGATATCATCAAGGTAGAGGAGCCCAACAAAGGGGATGATACGCGCCAATGGGGTCCCCCCTTCCTAAAGAATGGCTTGTCCGCATATTTTATATCGGCGAATCGCAATAAACGCAGCCTGACGCTAGATCTACGCAGCGAGAGCGGCCGAAAAGTTCTTCGTGAGCTGATCCAAAAAAGTGATGTGTTGGTGGAGAATTTCAAAACAGGCACCCTCGAGCGTATGGGCTTAGCTTACGAAGAGCTTAAAAAGCTGCGGTCAGATTTGATCTATTGCACCATCACTGGTTTTGGCCACACAGGCCCTTATAAGAGCCTGCCGGGCTACGATTTCATCACTCAGGCCATGGGGGGGCTGATGAGCATTACCGGCGCCGAGGATGGCGAACCGGTGCGGGTCGGTGTGGCGATCGTCGATCTTCTGGCTGGCCAGAACGCGTGTAATGCAATTACAGCCGCTCTTTTTGCCCGCGAACGCCATAAAACCGGACAGCGTATCGATATTTCGCTCTTTGATTCCCAGTTGGCTGCGCTGACATATGTTGCCAGCAATTATTTGATCACTGGCAATCTCCCCAAACGATTTGGGAATGCCCATCCAAATATCGTACCCTACCAAACTTTCCAGGCCAATGACGGATATCTGGCATTCGCTTCCGGAAACGACCTGCAGTGGAACCGTTTTTGCACCGAGGTCGATAGGCTGGAATGGACTACCAATCAGCGATTTTCCACAAACCCACAACGCGTTGCCAACCGAGCAGAGCTAATTTCCATCCTGGATGCTTTATTTTTAACGAAATCAGTAGAAGATTGGCTGAAGATCTGTGAGGCTGCGACTGTTCCGGCTGCTCCCATAAACACGGTCGCCAAAGCTTTTCAGCATCCCCAGGTAGAGGCCCGTGAAATGGTTGTCGAGGCTGCCTTACCAGGTGGAGAAGTCATTAATTTAGTGGCATCGCCTCTTAAGATCACGCCCCAGGAAACCAGGATGCGCTATCCTCCCCCCTTACTCGGGCAACACACGGAAGAAATCTTACAAGAGCTATTAGGCTATGATCTCGAACAAATAGCTCGGCTAAAGCAAGCGAATGTAACTTAAAGTTAGCAAGTGGCTAAGCGCACTAGGCTGAGGTATGGCTGAACTTCAACAGGCGTCCCGCAAGATTCTTCACTTGGATCTGGACGCATTCTTTTGCGCGGTGGAGGAAATCCGCGACCCCAGCCTGCGTGGTAAGCCCTTCGCTATAGGCGGCAACCCGGACCAGCGCGGCGTGGTGGCCACCTGCTCCTACGCAGCGCGCAAGTTTGGCATCCACTCGGCCATGCCCATGTCGCGGGCCATTCGGTTGTGCCCACACCTGCTTATCGTACGGCACCATTTCAAAGATTATGTCGAATACTCTGAACAGGTGATGGACCTGATCGCTTCCTATTCTCCCCTGGTGCAACCGATCTCGATCGATGAAGCCTTCGTCGATCTTAGCCACCTGTCCGAACCCGCTGAACACTACGCTAGGCAGCTCCAAGTCGAAATTAGCGAACAGTTCAGCCTGCCGTCTTCTCTGGGGGTTGCCACCAACAAGCTGGTAGCCAAGGTGGCTACCAATGTAGGCAAGGCTGCCAACCGCACTGGGAGCTATCCCAATGCCATCCAGGTGGTTCCACCTGGCGAAGAAGGTGCTTTCCTCGCTCCGCTGCCAACAGACGCGTTATGGGGCGTTGGCCCAAAAACTGCAGAAATATTAGCCGAATTAGGCATCCATACTATAGGCGATATTGCAGTCTACCCTTTGCGTGAGCTGGAGCGTCATTTCGGGCAGATCGGCGGGGACTTGCACCGCCGCGCTCAGGGTATTGATAACAGCTACGTCCACGTATCTCACGAAACTAAATCGATCAGCCACGAGGAGACTTTCGCCCGCGACGTCAACGATGAAAAGCATCTGCGTTCCGTCATCCATCAGCAGGCTCAGGCTATCGGGCGCCGCTTGCATAAATTGGAGTTGTACGGCAGTACCGTCAAAGTAAAGCTGCGTTGGCCTGATTTCACTACCATCTCTCGCCAAAAAACATTGCCCAAACCAAGCGATGACCCCATGCAGATCGAGATGCTTGCCTTGGAGATCTTCACCAAAAATTGGAAGGTGGGGCGCAAAATTCGCCTGCTGGGTGTCGGAGTGAGCAACCTGGGGCCGCCTAGCCAGCAACTATTGTTGTGGGACTGGAACCCGAAGGATGCCGCCAAACAAGAGCGGCTGCAAAATGCCATCGAGACGCTGCAGGCGCGCTATGGACGGTCTGCCCTCAGCCAGGCCAACCAGCTGAAAGAATCCAAATGAGCAGCCTCACCATCGGCACCCTGCATGAGCAGCAGCTGCATGCTGGCTTAAAGAGCTGGTTAGCCCAACCCGGTGACCTGTTCGAGCAACTGGTTGGCAATTTCCACATCGATATCCAGCGCGACGCATTGCTGATCGAGAT
>JBBDXQ010000009.1:0-8823 GCA_040902265.1 Anaerolineales bacterium | reverse complement strand
CCAGAACCACGGCATCAGATCATCTGCCCTTAGTGGTGACGCTCGAATTGCCATAGCCAACGGTGTTACTTTCCTTCTTCCTTCAAGGCGCAGGTCTCGGGCTGAGTGCAGCGATCAGCCCGGGGCCCTACCAGTCGCTGGTCATCGCCCAAAGCCTGCTGGGCGGCTGGCGGCGGGCCGCGCCGGTGGTGTTCGGCCCGCTTTTCGCTGACCCGTTCATCGCTTTCCTGCTAGTCTTTGCGGTCAGCCAGGTGCCGGATGAATTCCTTCGCTTGGTAAAGTTTGGCGGGGCTGCTTTGCTCATTTTCCTTGCCTGGGGTATTTGGAATGAAATTCGCCAAAATTCCGAAGCCAGGAAAGCAAGTGTCCTGCCGACACAATCCCCAATACGCGGGGTAGTCCAAGGCGCGTTGATGATCTTCCTCAGCCCCGGTTCCTATCTCTATTGGGGATTGGTGTTGGGTCCGTTACTATTGCAGGCGCTGGAACAATCCTGGCTGCATGCGGTTCTCTTCGTGCTGGCTTTCTATTTCTGCAGCATCGGCGGCCTTTTGGTGATTGCCTTCGTGATCAGCCGGGTCGGCCAGCTTAGCCCGCAAGCCCGGCGAGCCATGCAAATCATCAGCTTGTTGCTCATGTTGGTCATCGCGGTTTTGCTGACTTACAATGGCCTGCTCAGCTGAGTAAAATACCCTATGCAATTGATGCAGCTTGGTCTCAATGGACCCCAGGTAGCAGCAGTTGGGGTTGGCTGCTGGGCCTGGGGCGACAGGCTTTATTGGGATTACGGCAGCGGCTATAACAAAGAGGACTTGCGCGCTGCCTTCCAAACCAGCCTGGCCGAAGGCATCACCTTCTTCGATACCGCCGAAATCTATGGCTTCGGTGCTTCCGAGAAACTGGTAGGCGAGTTCCTGGCTGAGTCCGGCGCTGAAGTTGTCGTGGCCAGTAAGCTCTTCCCGGTGGTGCCATGGCGGGTGAGCAGCCGCCAGTTGCTTGGCGCCTTGCACGCCAGTTTGCGGCGGTTGAGCTTGCCACACATCCAGCTTTACCAAAAACATTGGCCGCTCTCACTGGTGCGCATCGAAAGCTGGATGCATGCCATGGCGGACGCAGTTGAAGCCGGGTTAATCAAGCAAATCGGAGTCTCCAACTATTCTCCCCAACAAACTGAACGCGCTTACAAAACACTGCAAAGCCGCGGCCTGCACTTGGCCAGCAACCAGGTGCGTTACAGTCTGCTGGACCGCAGTATCGAGCGCAGCGGCCTTTTGGATCTGTGCAAGGATTTAGGCGTGACCCTGATCGCATATAGTCCCATCGCTCAAGGTCTGCTGACTGGAAAATATTCCACTGCAAACCCTGCGCCGCCCAAGCGGCGCATTAGCCTACGTACTGTTCTGGAAGCCCAACCATTGGTGGATGAACTGCGTGGCCTCGGCGCTGAGTACGGCGGAAAGTCCCCAGCGCAGGTTGCGCTCAACTGGTGCATCGCCAAAGGCACGTTGCCCATCCCCGGCGCTAAGAACGCCCAGCAAGCCAAGGAAAATGCCAGCGCGCTTGGCTGGGACTTGAGTGAGGGTGATGTGGCCAGATTGGACAATCTGGCAGGGATTGTCGTCCAGCCATAATTTCCGAAAGTCTCTTACCCCAAACTTAGCACGCCCAGAACCAATCAACTTCTTGCTACGTGCTAGCTACACACCCACACTGGACCCTTGTATTCGCGCAGCACATAATCCAAGGTGCTGCCCAACATCACTTCCATTAAACCGCCTTTGCCATAGCCTCCGATAAGCACATGGTCACAACCATGTTCTTTGGTGATCTCAACCACCGATTGGCCGGCGTGGCCGCGGCGAGATATATACTGGGCTGCTTCTACCGATTGAGACAGCAAATAGCCCTTGGCCTTTTGCAAGAAGAGACCCTGCTTTAGCCCGTCCTCCAATGCAGTTAGCACAGTGATCTTGGTACCCCAATTGCAAGCTAAATAGGCCGCCAGGTAAAGCGCCTGGTTGGCTTTACGGCTGCCGTCGTAAGCCAACAGGGCATGCTCCATTTTGCCGGCCTGGCCTACAACCAACACCGGTCGTGGGCTGCGTGAGAGGAAGGCGCGCAATCCCGAGAGCAAGCGCTGCATCGGTTGGTCGCCCGGGGGGTGCTTAAGATGCAGCACCACCAGATCGCTCCAATGAGAGCGGGCTTCCACCCGGCGAGGAATATTGCCCTGCTCCAGCACCAAACTCCCGCGCAAACCGGCCTCGGCCAGGCGTCGCTGGAACTCAGTGCGGATGGCGTCTACCTTCAGGCTATCCGGTTTCTCACCGTTGGTCAGCACATGGGTACCGCGCAGTTCAGCCCGCTCTTTATGCGCCACCATGATGGCCTGGTCTACCGCGGTCCAGCTGGAGTCCTCCCCGCTGATCGGTACAAGAATGCGCGGAAAGAGCCTCTCTCCCGCCCGCATCTCGCCGCGATCCAGGCGCCATTCGGTGGGCTTCGGCTTCATTCTCAACGATTTGATGGGTAATAAGCCTGACAGGAAGCGCCTAAAGCGTTCCCAGGAACGGCGCGGTTTGGTGTATAGCCGGTTCCAAAGATGAGCTGCCACCTCTTCCGTACCCAGGTCCCAACCCAGTTGCTTGGTCAGTGCTGCGCGGTGGTTCATCAACCACAAATAAATATCGGTTTCTGTCCGGCTCGGAAAATCCCTCAAGAGATCTAATTGCTGAATGGAAGCCACGGCTGGCAGATACACCTGATCGACCCAGTGGGATACGGCCTCTTCATACGGCACTTCGCGCGCTTGCTCCTGGCCCATGAAATAGCGATGAACCTCGATATGGTCGCGTAGCTCATCATAACGCCCAGGCAGGGTGACGCGGAATTCAAGTTTGGGATAGAGCTCATCCAGGCGAGTCCCTTCCAGAAAGCTGACCTGCTCCGCTTTCAATATCAGGTCAAAGGGTTCAACATCCGCAGTCACTCGCACGCGGGTTGGTATCTCGGTAACATAAGCCTCGATATGCTTCGCCTGTAGTTGTTTAGCCACTGACACCCGGTGGTGGCCGTCCAAAACGAAATACACATCACCGATCTGATAAACAACAATAGGCGGCAACCCAGAGTAGTCGAACCCCATGCGCACCTGCGCCCAGCGCCCCAACTGGCTCTCCTGGCGAGGCAGGAACTGGCGATTGAAATCTTCGTAGCGGCCCACGCTGCCAACAATTGCATCCAGTGGAATCTCCTTAAGGCCGCGCGGCAGCAGGCTAGCCTTTCCCAACTGCTTACGCACTTCTTCGAAGGAGAGCAGGCGGTTGCGCTTACCCCCGCCAAGGCGTGCAAGCATTTCTTGCAAGTCGGCGCGGCGTCGCGCCCGTTTGAAATCCTGCACTGCAGTGGAATAGCGGTTGAAATCGTCCATGTTAAGGGCCTTCGCCCGGCTTCACCACATTGCGCTCCAATTGCGGGATGCGCAGCTTTGTCTCTAGGTAGCCAAAGGTATTGATCACCTGGGTGTGATGGAAACGGGTGTGCATTGGATTGTTCTTTGCATACACATGGATATGCCCGTGGAAATGATAGCGGGGTTGGAACACCTTGAGCAGCCAGCGAAAAGCCTTGAATCCCTGGTGCGCATGGTCTTCGGCGTCTTGCACCTGCCATGGCGGAGTGTGGGTGACTAACACATCCAAAGCCCGGCCAAACCTGGCCTTATTGGCTAGGAGACGCGGCACCATGGCGAAGACCATGTTCCACATTTCCGCCTGGGTGTACATGAAGGGTCCTTTCCGATAACGCAGCGATCCTTCAAAACCGGCAAGGAGCAAACCGCGGAAATTGACCACGCGACGATGTAGATCCACAGCGCCCCAAGGCGTAGTGCGCGGCTCTCCGGTCGAGGAATATTCCACGATGGATGCATGATTACCCCGCACGAAAAAGAGCGGCTTATCCAGGGTATCCACCAGATACTCCAGATAGTAGTAAGGCAGATCGCCACAGCCCAGCACGAGGTCCATATGCGCAAAACGTTCAGCCACGGTGGGGCTGTAAATAAACTCCATCACCTCGTCGCTAAGGGTAAGGACATTCATTGAAACGAATATATCATGTGGAATATTGTCGACTGAGCAGCCGTTGACAACCATACATCGCATGGGTACACTTATATATCGAGAGTTGTCAATATGAAAAATAAAACGAAAGCCCCTGACTCCGTAACCTTTGCCAAAGTACTGGCCGACCCCACTCGCCAGCAGATCATGGAATGCTGCTGCTGCGAATGGCGATCGGTAACCCAGATCGTTGACGCAGTCAATGTTAGCCAGCCGACCGTCTCGCACCACCTGGCGGTGCTGCGCGAAGCCGGGCTGGTGGAGTCTAAGGATAAGGGAAAGCAAACTTTCTATTTGCTCAACCAAGACCGGGTGGCTATCTGCTGCGGACAACTGATCACATCATTTGCGCCAGAAAGCAAGGCAGCCGCTAACCTGGTGAAGTTGAGTTCGGTGGGATAAATAAGGCGGGAAACTACGATTGGTAGTTTCCCGCTTTTTATTAGCAGCAGCCGGTTCCGCCGCCGCAACAGCCGCCATCACAACAGATGGTCAGCTCGGGATCCTGAGTAGGCATACTGGGCTCCTTTCCTGGATTTATCAAATAGACATCCGTCTATGTAATAGATACTAATAGATATACGTCAATATGTCAAGCATATGAAACCAACAAAGGCCCCAACCCAAATCCACCCCGAAACCAGCCTGGCGCACATCGAATTGCTCGTAAAGGATCTGGGAAACATGGTGGCCTTCTACAGCCGGCTGCTGGGTTTCCAAGTGCTCGACAATAGTAATGGGCAAGCCCACCTCTCTGCCAGTGGTGACGCGCCAGCCCAAGTGACCCTTAGCGAGCGACCGGGAGCCAGGCCGCAAGAAGCGCAGTTCGTAGGCTTGTACCACATAGCCTTTCGCTACACCGGTCGACAGCCATTGGCCACAGCATTGTTGCGCCTGGTAGCAGCACGTTGGCCGTTGCAAGGTGCCTCGGATCACGGGGTCAGCGAGGCAATTTACCTGGCCGACCCAGAAGGGAACGGCATCGAACTCTACCGAGATCGGCCGCGCGACCAGTGGCCGCGCTTGCAAGACAGCATCCAGATGGGCAATTTGCCGTTAGACCTGCATAAGCTGCTGGAAGAAGCCGACAAAGCTTCCGCGCAGACAAGCGCCATCGACCCTGGAACCGACCTGGGCCATATCCATTTACAAGTGTCTGACCTGGCAAAAGCCAGGTCGTTCTACCACGACCTGCTGGGACTGGATGTAATAATGGCGCTGCCCACTGCCTTGTTCATGTCGACCGGCGGCTATCACCATCACCTGGGAGCTAATACCTGGCAGAGCCTAAACGCGCCGCGCCGTGGGACGGATGTACTCGGCCTGGCCTCATACGCATTCCTGATCCCCGACGAGGGAAGCTGGCTTTCGGCAATCCAGCGCATACACCCAGAAACCAATGGCAGGCGAGCAGTTCAGCGCAACGGCCATGCCGGCCTTGCCTTTTATGACCAGGATGGGATTACGGTTGAGCTGCTCACAGGTAAGTCCGAAACCGAGCGCAAAACCCTGTCTCATTAATGAGATGATCACGCACTAACTTCGGGTAACTCGATGCTGAACTCAGTACCTTGGCCCACCACACTATGAACCTCGATCTTGCCGCCATGCGCGTAGACAAGCTGCCTGGATATGGCCAGCCCCAAGCCGCTATTAGAATGACCATCACGTGTGCGTGATCTTTCTCCCCGCCAAAACCTATCGAAAATATAGGGCAGGTCTTCGGCGGGGATGCCTGTGCCTGTGTCTTTGATGCGGATCCGTACCCTGGCTGGCTGGCCTTCGATCGTATTTGCTTGCAATGTAATCGTCCCGCCCTTGGGCGTGTAGCGTAGCGCATTCGTTATCAAATTGGAGAGCACTTGACTCAGCCGCACATAATCTGCGGTGATCTCCAGCGCCGTATCAGGGACGTTGGTGTTTAGCGCAACGCCAATGGAAGCAGCTTGAGCCTTAAAACTTGCAGCCTGATCAACGATTAGGTCGGCGATCAGAATTTGGCTCTTGTGCAAAGGGAGCTGCCCTGTTTCCGCCAGAGACAAGGTTTGAAGGTCATCCACAAGGCGTCCGAGTAACTTCGTTTCCTCCAGGGCGTCATTGATATGCTGTGAGGCTGTGTCGTACACTCCATCCAGGATGCCTTCAAGGTTGCCTTGAATGATGTGCAGTGGAGTGCGCAATTCGTGCGCAATGTCAGCCGTAAGATCACGCCGCTGCTGTTCTGAGCGTTCCAGTTCGCTGACCATCTTGTTAAATCGCTTTATCAGCTCGCCGAATTGAGGGGAATTATCAGCAGGAACGCGCACGCTAAGATCGCCCTCCGCAACAGAATCAATGGCCGTGAAGATCTGGCCCAACGGTTTGCCATACCGATTGTAGAGGGAATAAATGATCAGGATGGCGATAACGATCACAATGAACGGCACGCAGCACACCAGGAACCACAAATTTCTGATCCCGGTATTTTCCGAGAAAACCCAATAGAGAAGCGCAGCAATCCCGCCGATGAATAGCAGTACGACGCCAAACACAAATAGAATGATGGGTAAGAACCGAAAACCCTGGCGCCATTCTTGCTCCTGTTTTGAATCAGGAGTTACAGGGGGTTGAGAATCCATTGTCAGCCATTTAGCAGGTTAGATAGGGTTCTGAGAAGCGCAAACCACGTCTTACGCATTTTCTTTTTTCTGGCTCTGCTCATTCAGCCGGTAACCGACGCCATAGACAGACTCGATCATCAACCGCCCGGAAGTGAACTCCAGTTTCTTGCGCAAATTTTTTATGTGCGAATCAATGCTGCGATCGTAGCTTATGGCGGACGTGTGCACAGGCTCGAGCAGCTGCGAGCGGCTCAAGGTCTGCCCTGGGCGGCTGGCTAGCAAGAAGAGCAGCCTGAACTCGTTAGGCGTAAGCTTGAGAGGCTCGTCCTTATAGGTCACGCTGTGTCTTTCCATATCGATCTCCAGGCCGCCAATGCGCACGGTGCTGGGCATGCCGGCTGCGCCGCGGGTTCGGCGCAACAGGGCGCGCACCCTGGCCACCAGGGCGCGGGGTGAAAACGGCTTGGTGATGTAATCGTCCGCTCCGATCTCGAGACCCGTTACCTGGTCGATCTCCTCAGCCAGTGCAGTGAGCATGATGATTGGCACGTCACTCTCGCGGCGGAGTATCTTGCACACTTCGCGCCCATCCAGGAGAGGAAGCATGAGATCCAGGATCACCAGGTCAGGTTTCTCCCGGCGGGCAATTGCTACAGCAGCCTGTCCATCAACAGCCGTGGTAACGCGGAAACCATTCTTCACCAGATAATCGCGGGCCAGGCGCACGATCTTGGGTTCGTCGTCTACAACCATGATAAGGTCGCTCATAGGGAAAGTATAGTCAATTAAAAGTGCTATATGAAAAAAGAAGGAGCAAAGGCCATTCTCTTATCCTCCTGCTCCACTACCATTTATTTTTTACGATGCGCTTTTTCTTTCATCGTAACCACGATCTTTCCTTTTGCATGCCCCGTACCTAAATAGCGCATCGCTTCCGGCAGCTCGCTTAGCTCGTATTGGCGATCAATAACGGACGTCACCTTTCCAGATTCGACCAGCTCTCGTAAAATGGCAAAATCACCTCGCTTGAACTGGGCTACGAAGAAAACCACTTTCTGGCTGGCGCGCAAAGCAGCAACTTTCATATTTAGCACATGGCTTAAGGGACCGATTACCGGATTGGTGTTTGGCGCCCCAACGATGACCAGGATCGCATCCTGCTTTAGGACCCGCTTATACTCCGCCCACCTGCGGCTGCCGGCTATGTCGAGGATCAGGTCGTAACGCCGCTCGCTTCGGGTGAAATCCTCCTTGGTGTAATCAACCACGTGGTCGGCGCCAAGAGTTATTGCCAAGGCTACGTTTTGAGGGCTGCAAACGGCGGTGACTTCGGCATCAAACGCTTTCGCAATTTGCACCGCAAAGGTCCCAACACCTCCAGATGCTCCATTGATCAAGACCTTGCTGCCCGATAGGATCTTCCCATGATCACGCAAACCCTGCAAGGCAGTAATGGCTGCAGTAGGGAGGGCCGCAGCCTGCTCGAAGGTGCTATTCGCCGGTTTCAACGCCACCGCATTGCGAACGCATACGTACTCGGCGAAGGCACCTGATCTGCCCCCGAACACTTCGTCCCCAGCTCGAAAGTCCTTGATGTTTTTGCCTACAGCCTCCACTACCCCCGCAAAATCGCCCCCCAACCTGTTGTTCTTAGGCTTGAAAAACCCTGACATCAGGCGGGCAACAACTATTCCTTTCATCGCGTACCATTCTGCGGGGTTCACGGATGTTGCGTGGACGCGCACCAGGAGCTCATCCTCCGAGGGGGATGGCTTCTCCATCTCCTTGAGTTCAAGCACATTGGGTGAACCGTATTTTTCGTAAACAATTGCCTTCATAGATCATCCTTCCTTCCTTTCGTTAGATATGCCCTACTTTATCGAGCCACTGTGGAGAAAATATGGATAGATTTATCAGGGATTGTGGAGAATTCCCCCTGGCTGACTTCCCGCAGAACCGATTGCACTTGGTATGTTCGCCCGATCTTAAGCTTTAGCGGCAGCAGCTCTAACACAATGCTTACGTGCAAGTGCTATAATTTTCAGGCATGGGGATGACTGGCTTCGACGGTTGAAGCTGGTCGCACATTGCGAGCCGAG
>JBBDXQ010000008.1:0-8864 GCA_040902265.1 Anaerolineales bacterium | reverse complement strand
CGGCGCCGCGTTCCGTGAGCACCTCTTTCACCAGGTCTTCAAAGACTTTGTAGGGGAGATTGTTGGCGAAGTGGAGATCTGTAAGATGTTGACGCACCAGATCGACGCGCTCGTTCCAATCATCTACAGCTTCCTCACTGGCTGCGTCGGTGACTCCTTCGCGCAATTGGGAATCGGCAGCCTGTTGCGTCACTAGCGCTTCGAAGGCTTCGATCGAAAGGATGCCGCGCTTGAACAATTCCTGGCGCATGCGATTGCGGATGCGGCGGCGCAGGAGAGGATATTGTGCCAAGGTGAGGTAAATGCGATAGGTGGGATCGAAGGAACTTAATGGAAGCGTCATGCTGTTAGATTGTAATCTCCCCGCTGCGAAGAATCTTAGGATTGCTTCGCCCAATTTTGTTTGGCCAGCGAGCCGATGTTTATATATACGACTCGGTGCTGGGGATATTACCCAGTCATCTAGGCGCGCTAAAAAAACGGGAGGTTATTTGCCCAGGTGCATGGGCATGATCACGTGCAGGAAATCATCGTTGCCCACGGGATGCAGCACACCAGGCGCGGCAGCCGCGGAAGTTTCCAGCGCAACATCAGAACTTTTCATCACATCGAGAGCTTCGCGCAAGAACCGCACATTGAATGCGATCAGGATGGGCACACCGTCCACGATAGCATCCATCTTGCTATCGTTAGACCCTGTCTCTTCCGATTGTGCGGAAACCTCCATGGTGCCAGGCGCTTTGCCATCTCCCGGCTTGATATCCAAGCGAGCGATGTGCGAGCTTTCGCGGGCGAAGATCTCGGCCTGCTTGGCCGCTTTGAGGAAGGCTTCTGCGGAAACCACAGTGCGAGTCTTGTGCCCGTTGGGGATGATCTGCTGATATTCGGGGAAAGCGCCTTCTACCAACTGGCAGCGCAACTCGGCATCTTTGAGGCTAAATATGATCTGGCCGCGGCCGGGCGGCAGCATCATGTGCACAAGCTCTTTATCATCGGAAGCGATGCGCGCCAGTTCGTTCAGGGCGCGAGCGGGCACAATGGCACGCATAGGTTGGTCCACGGCGGATTTCAATTCGGCCTTACGCACGGACAGACGGAAGCCGTCGGCGGCCGCCATCGTAATAGTCTTGCCTTCTACTGTAATGAGTACGCCGGTGAGCACCGGGCGGGCATCGTCGCGTGAGGCAGCAAAGACCACCTGCTGGATCATTTCCTTGAAATCACCAGCATTCAGCTCGATGCCAGCGTCTTTGTCAGGCTCCGGCATGGGCGGGAATTCCTGGGCATCAATGCCTTTGATCTCTGCGTTGGAGCGGCCGGCGCGCAGCTGAAGCGTCTGGGTGCGCACCACCAACTCCATGTGTATGGTGTCGTTGGGGAAGGTGGTCACCAGGTCGCTAAGAGTCCGGGAGGGTACAGTGGTGGCACCAGCTTCCTCGATTTTAGCGCCGATCCAGGCCGTGATGCCCAATTCGCGGTCAGTTGCGGACAGTTTTAGCCGTCCGTCTTCGGCTGAGATGAGAACGTTAGCCAGAATCGGGTAGGTGCTGCGCGGAGAAACGGCGCGCGAAACCACGTTTAGGCCTTGAGCCAGGTTTTCTTGAAGGACGGAGACTTTCATGCTAAATACCGCTTTTTTGAGCGGCTGTTTTTGAAGTATACACTAAATCCGCTGCATCACAAAAACCCCGAAAGATATGGTCTTTTTAGGGACGTGGGCGATCAGAACTCTTCGCGGCCAGCAGCATAAGAATGAAAATGGCAAGTAGGATGACCAGTCCTGCCCGGGGGAATGATTGCCAGCAAGCGGCTCGAGACGCTCTTGCTTGGCGGGCGCCGGTTGTTTCAACCTGGTAGGCGGCCTTCGATTCAGCTCCCGGACTCTGGGTCAGCCAAGGCCGAACCAGAGTCCTTCTGATGGAATGGCTAGCCGTTAGATCCAGCCACGCAACTCCATGGCTTCCACCACTGCGCCGATAGCCACCATGTAAGCTGCGTCGCGCATATAGACACCTTCCCTGGCTGAGAGCTGCAACACTTTATTAAATGCCTCGGTGATCTTAGTGTCCAGGCGCTGCAAAACGGCGTCGCGGGTCCAGTAATAATTCATGTCGTTCTGGACACTCTCGAAGTAGGAGACAGTGACGCCGCCCGCGTTGCATAAGAAATCAGGAATGACAAAGATGCCGCGATCCTTGAAGGTCTTGTCTGCATCCGGGGTAGTGGGGCCATTTGCTCCCTCGGCCACGATCTTCACTTTTTCGCTAAGTTTCTTGACAGTCTCTCCGTTCAACTGTCCTTCCAGCGCAGCAGGGATTAGCACATCCACATCCTGGGCCAGCCAGGCATCGCCATCTTCGATCGAGTAGCCGGCTTCCTTGGCTTTTTCTTTGTTGATCGAGCCGTATTCGTCGGTGATGTTTTGCAGGAAGGTAATATCCAAGCCTTGTCTGCCAACCACGCTATAGGATGTCTTGTCTTTACGGTCCCAATAGGAAACGCAAAGTACCTTGCCGCCCAATTGTTCAGCAAAACCTTGGGCGGCAAATTGCGCCACATTGCCAAAACCTTGGAAGGAAGCGGAGGATTTAGCGCCATCCAACTTGAGATGTTTCATGGCTTCGCGCACGGTGTAGATCACGCCATACCCGGTGGCTTCCTTGCGCCCCTTGGAGCCGCCGCTGGAAATCGGTTTACCGGTGATCACGCCCGGAGAATATTGGCCGGTCAGTTTGGAATACTCGTCCATCATCCAGGCCATCATTTGAGGCGTTGTGCCTACATCGGGGGCGGGCACGTCAATGCGCGGTCCCAAGTTGCGGTGAATAGCGTCAACCCAGCCGCGGCACAGCTTTTCTTTTTCTTTCAGGGACAGAGTGGCCGAGTCCACGGCCACTCCGCCTTTAGCGCCTCCCAGGGGGATATCGGCCACGGCGCATTTCCAGGTCATCCACATGGCCAGGGCGCGCACCGTATCCATGGTTTCGGAGGCGTGGAAACGGATGCCGCCTTTTGTAGGCCCGCGCGAATCGTTGTGCTGGACTCGGTACCCGAAGAAAACTTGCAACTCGCCATCATCCGAGCGAACCGGGATCTGGAACTTGAATTCGCGCCGCGGCCAGCGCAGAGTTTCCCTTACATAGGGCGCGAGGTGCAATAGTTCGGCTGCGTTGTCGAACTGGGACTGGGCAATCTTGAATGCATTCGTGGTCTCTACCATACGCCTCCGGCGGCAAGGAGTTCTCGCCAATTCTTATGGACCTGCCTTTTAAACAATTATGCGGATACCTCGGCGAAGTACCCGCATCAACTCTATGAGGAGTGGATTATTCCGGCGTTCGTTCACTGCCCGTTCGATCCCAAACGAAGGAACTTAAGGTTAACCGATCGGCAGGGGTGCGTCAAGCAGGGGATGTCCTAAGAGCGCTGGGCAAAGGTACTGGAAAATAGATCTGGGCATTGGAGACTAATGAGCGCCTTAAGAGGTAACTCACTCCCGAAATGAGAAGGAAGGAAGCTCCGGGAATGAAATGGTTGAGAAGGTAATTGATAGGCGTTTTAAGGGGAGTTAAGTGTGAATATCTTCGGCACGGCGGATCATAACAGTCTCGCCTTTGCGGATAATGCCCGGCTTCTCCACCCATGCTACCAGTCCGCGTTTTCCGATCGCCTTTTTGGGGAAGGCGGTGGTAAGCTCAGGTCTGTCGGGAAACTTCTTCTGCAGGCTGCCACCAGCGGTGGTGCAAGGTAGGTTCTCGCCCTCAATGACAATGCCGACTCCATTCTCGAAATACAGCCGGCTTCCTGATGGAAGCTGGGTGAGGCCTGGAACACCTGACAGCATCAGGTTAGCCCCTACCCATCCTGGTTCAATGGCAGGCAGCTCCATGCTGGCAGCAACTGTGGTCAATTCTTCCTCCGAGACAATTGAAATCTGGCGCACATTACGCACTTCGCTATCTTTGGGATATGGTTTTTGGCTGCTATTAGCCCGCATGGTAAGGCCGTAGTGTTTGTCGCCAACAAAGCCCTCCCAGGTAACCTCCACTTCATCAACAGGATTTCCCGGCATAAATTGCGGGGTGATCAACAGAGACTCAACCTTGGCGTGTAAATCTTTTGCCATTTTAATTATTTCTCCTCTTGCAGATTACGTTGGGTGAGTTGCCTTTCCAGTTCCTGGCGCAGCTTGACCGGGTTGGCCTTCCCACCGGAAAGCTTAACCACCTGACCGAACAGCCAATTAAGCACCGGGGCTTTGCCTTTCAAATAATCCGCCACCGGTTGAGGATTCTGTAACAGCACCTGCTCCACCCAGGCGCTTAATAGTTTGAGATCAGAGACCTGTTGCAGATCGCGCACCCTTACGATATTAACCGGCTTACCACCCTTGGCGAACAGCTCGCTCAATACCAACCGGGCGCTGGCAGGGTTAAGAGTACCCTCGGCCAGTAGGTCGAGCAGTCTGGCCAGGTCTTCGGCGCCAAAGAGCAGGTCGCCTGTTTCTGTGCCGGCTTCGTTCATCAGACCGAACAACGGTCCGGCGACCCAGTTGGCAGTCAGCTTCGCATCTGCGGTGTTGGCGGCCAATACCGCGGCTTCGTAGAATTCCGCCATTTCTCGTTCGGCAGTCAGCACTCCGGCATCATAGGCGCTCAGTTCGTAATCGCGAACGAAGCGGGACTGTTTGGCATGCGGCAGCTCGCGTAGACCGGCGCGGATCTCGTCTACCCAGATTTGATCAACAACCAAGGGAGGCAGGTCGGGTTCCGGGAAATAACGGTAATCCTCTGCCACCTCCTTTGTACGCTGAGGTAGTGTGACTCCGCGGGCATCATCCCAACCCAGGGTTTGCTGACGAACCGCCTCCCCCTTTCCTAACAAGATCGCCTGGCGTTTGAGTTCGTAAGCAGTCGAGCGCTCCAAAGAGCGGAAGCTGTTGAGGTTCTTGATCTCCACACGCGTGCCGAACTCGATGCTGCCGGCCAGGCGCAGTGAGATGTTGGGCTCGATGCGCAGCAAGCCTTTTTCTAGGTTGCCGGAGTTGACGCCCACGTAACGTAGGATGCTACGCAGAGCATAGGCGCAAGTGCGAACGGCTTCCACAGAGTGCAGCTCGGGCTCGGTGACGATCTCCAGCAAGGGCACGCCCGAACGATTGAGGTCAACCAGCGAATAACGTTGGCCTTCCTTTTCGACGTGGGTTAGCTTGCCGGTGTCTTCTTCCAAGTGCACGCGACGGATGCCGACGCGAATCTCGCCTTCTGGCGTAGCCACCTGCAGCCATCCGTTGGTGGCCAACGGATGCTCGTATTGTGAGATCTGGTAACCCTTGGGCAGGTCGGGGTAGAAGTAACTTTTGCGCGCAAAAATGCTGGTGGTATGCACCTGGCAGTTGAGCGCCAGGGCTACCCGTATGGCATATTCCACCGCGGCGCGGTTGATCACCGGCAGCATGCCTGGCATACCTGCGCAAACCGGGCAAACGGCCACGTTGGGTTCCAGGTGAGTGGAATCCACCACCGGGCAATCGCAAAACATCTTGGAGCGCGTCTCCAGGACGGCGTGCACCTCAAGCCCGACAACGGGTTGGTATTTTACGGTCATACGAAATGTCGAAAACGGATTATAACAAGGCGGAACAATGCTTCTTCTGGATACAAAACAAAGAGCCGCCCGTGATCTGGGGCGGCTTTTTGTTTGTGCTGCTCTCGAGTTAGTACTCGATCACCTCAAAGTTATCGAATGAAACCACCAGGCCGCCATTCTGCCAGGTACCAGCAGTCAATCCAACCCTTCCAATGGTTAGATCCGTGTCTGTTATCGATACCAGTATCTCACCATTGATACCCACGGCCAACTGGGCTCCATGGCAGGAGGCACTTATCAAGAAAGGGCTGCTGTCAATGGGCACGAGCGTAGACGAGGTCCACTCGACCAGATAAGTTACTTCACCATTGACACGCTTCCAAATGGAGTAGTAACCATCTTCCGAGACCTCCAACGCATAGAAATTATCCTGATCGACATAGCGGCACAAGATACCAATATCTCCGTCGTGAGCCGGTTGCTCGATATTGACATCCACGAACACCAGGATATTGCTGTAATCATCAGGCAGAACACTATAGACATAGTACTGGTTCGGGTTGACCCCCATGAAATACCGGCCTTGCTCGTAATACAAAGAACTATCCGAGTTTGTATCTTCCACCCAGCCGCTAGCCGGGTCGGAAAAGTCATCAAAGATAACCGACGCTCCTTCCGTCTCTTCAGTGCCTAAAGTGGTTGCCGTGAAGTTGTCGAAGGCGGCGACGAACCGCTCGCCCGCGGATGGGGCAAAGACAGCCAAGCCCAGGTCGCCGGAGGAAAAGCTGTCGTCATTGGTTTCTGCCACCAACTGCCCATCCACACTGAGTGACAAGTAGCTACCATCGCACACCACCGTCACACGATGGGTGGTATCTCCCAATGGCGCAATGCCTGCCTGCGCCTCAACCAGGTTGACATACTCCCCGGCTAGCCATTTCGAGATACCTACATAGCCATCCTCGAACAGGCGGAATTCATAGGTGTTATCGGAGTCCACATAGCGGCAGATGAAATCCACTTCGTTGTCGCCGTTGCTTTGGTCTACGCGGATGTCGATGCTCATTTCGACGTTAGCTATATTCAGGTATGAACGAGCCTGGTAATACGGATCCCCGGGAATGTCCTCAAGGTAATACTCCCCCCCAAAGTAATAAGCTGAGCCAGATTCGAATGAATAAACATCCCAACCACTGGTTTCGTCCGAGAAATCATCCGAAACCAACCCGCCAGCCACCGGGTTGACGGCAACCGGCTCTTCAACGCCGATGATACTAATCTCGCCACGTTTGGCGGCTTCGATAAGAGGCAGAGCCAGGGCAACTGGGCGCAATGCATTGATGAACCCGCCGGTCGGAATGCAGCTATCTGCCTCGTTGATCAGGCCATCACGGTTGGTGTCCGCCAAGACACGGCAATCCGCATACTGGTCATCTCCACCGTAACCCATCTTGGTGGGAACGCCGACCAGGTTGCCGGCTGCATCCGCGGCCATGCCGCCACTATTGCCGCCGGCAATGGTTGCGGAGGTTTTTACGAAGGCACGCGTGCCGTATTCTGGCTGACTGGTGAAGCCGCTCACTTCGCCGATAGTCAGCGTAACCGTTTCGCCACCGATGCCGGGATATCCCAGGATCGTGAGACGATCCCCTAAATTAAGCTGGTCCGAATTGCCCAAGGTGACATAAGGCAGATCGAGAGAAGTTAGGTCTACGGTATTGCCGTCATAATCCTCGATGATCTGGATTACGGCCAGATCTAGGTTTGCATCGGCCTGCAAGACTTGCGCGAAATAAGCGGGCTCAGGCATCTCATCCTGGTTGACCGTCATAGCGATGATCAATTCGTCCACCGGGAAGTATCGATCGGGAAGGACTACATGGGCATTGGTCAGGATCATGCCATCCGGGCTGATGATAGTGCCAGAACCCGTCCAGCTCACCTCTAAATCGCCGACTTCATCGTAGGTGGCAGCCCAGATTTGCACCACAGCTTCGAAGGGGATGGCCGGGTTGTCAAAGGCGCTCTGAGTGGGGGTGTTGGTGGCGGCGGGGACCGCGGTGGCTTCCGGGGACGAGGTAGGCGTCTGAATGGGAGCTGCTCCGCAGGCAGCCAGTAATGAGGAAAGGGCAAATACGGTCACGAACAAAGCGCGAGAAGTTAATGGTTTAAGCATTGAAATCCTTTGAGGTGTAACCCTCGGGAGGGAGAGGCGATATATCGCCAGATTATAGTTCAAGCAATGAGTGTCCAAATTCCACTTATCCTACAATTTCATTAATTTGCGAGTCGTCGCCGATGTTTACCTGGCCGGTGACGCCACGCACCTGGCTGCGCTCGCCAAGCATAGAATGGCGCAGGGAGCTGTTTTCCACCAAGACTCCGGATTCAAGGATAGCGTCTTCGATGGTGCTATTGCGAACCACACAGTCCTGGCCGATGGAAACATAGGGACCCAGCGTAGATGCTTCCAGTGTTGCGCTAGGGTGGATGAACACAGGGGGCTTGATAGTCACACCGGCGCGTTGGCTGCTTTCTGCCGAGTTATCCCTCCCTTTGTCCAGTAAGCGGCGGTTTGTCTCCAGCACTGATTCGGGCAACCCGGCATCCAGCCATTCCTCTACCAGTCGAATGCGCATCTTGAGCCCTCTTTTGAGCATGATATCAATGGCATCCGCCAGGAAGAACTCGTTCTTGGTAACCACGCCGGTCTTCATTTGCTCATCGATAGCCGCCAGCAGTTCTTCCCCGCGTTTGAAGTAGTAGATACCCACCACGGCTAGGTTGTTACTCAGGTCACCGGGTTTCTCGATCAGCCCTGTCACCCAGCCATCTTTGCCGACCGCAGCTACGCCGAAGCGCCGCGGGTCCTCCACCGGTTTCACCCAGGCCACTGCATCGGCCTCTTCCTGGTCAAGACCAGAGAAATCGGTCTCCACCACGGTGTCCACGAATATCACGATTGTTGGTCCATGCAAATACTCTCGAGCCTGTGCCAGCGCGTGGGATTGCCCCAGCAGTTCGGCTTGCTGCACAAAATGGGTTTTCACCTGGGGATGCTCGGCCAGCATGTAGCGCTGCACCTGGTCGCCTAGATACCCCACGATGAAAATGAATTCGGCCTGTTCGGCGCCGGGAGCCGTGCGCAGCAACTTGAGCACGTGGCCTAGCACCGTATCGCCTGCCGCGCTGAGCAGCGGCTTTGGGCGACTCCAGGTGTGCGGGCGCAGGCGGGTGCCAAAACCTGCCATGGGAACGATGATCTTTAGCGATTC
>JBBDXQ010000007.1:3687-8941 GCA_040902265.1 Anaerolineales bacterium | reverse complement strand
CAGTGCACAAAATCGCACAAACCATACAGATTAACTCCCACTGTTTAGCATAGGCTGTTACGACGCTTTTACCTACTCCAATCAGGTCAGGGTGGGTGCTGTACCTTAACAACCTAAATATTTTCTTTTTTTTCTTGCCATCTGAGCTGCACACGCGTTCCTGCTCCAGGCGCTGTATCTACGGTCAGCCTGGCGTTGATCATGGCCGCCCTTTCATGCATGCTGGCCAGGCCAAAGTGTCGCGTAGAAAGCAAGGCTGCCAAAGCAGCCTGGCCGTCCAGTTCGAACCCTTTACCATCGTCTTCGACTACCAGGTCAGCCCCGTCCGGCAGAATTCCGCCGCGAATAGTAAGCTGTTTTGCGTCGCTGTGCTGCAGGGCGTTCTCGCAGGCTTGTTGGACGATACGGTAGACATGCTGCTCGACCATGGGGTTGAAGCGAGCCTCGCTTATAGGAAGCTCGAGTGTGATCTTAGGTCGGGTCAGCGGCTTGTGCGCCAACTCGTCGGTAAGATTTAGTAATGCGTAATACAAACCCTGGTCCATCAAGGGAGGCCGCAGGCCGTTGATCAGGCTACGCACCTGGCCAACCAGGTCCTCGAGTCGTTTGCCAAACCCTTTGGCGTAAGCAGCTTCATCCACCTGGTCGCTGAGTTCGTTGATGCGCTGCAGCACATCATCGTGCAATTCGCGAGCCAGGTGAACGCGTTCCACCTCCTGGCGTTCGATATCAGACTGGTGCAAAGCCCGCAGGCTTTGCGCCTGCGAGATATTGGCCAGGGCGATAACCATCTGGTCGGCCAGCGAGCGTAAAAGGTTGAGCTCGGACTGCGAATAGTAATCATCAGGATCTTTGCGGCCCAGCAGCCAATAGCCGCGCAGCTGGCCTGCCAGGGTTAATGGCAACACCACCTGCACCCAATCGGCCGGCTTTGTTAAGAGGCTGGAATTCTCCCCGCGTGGAACGAGGATCTTCTCAGGGGGCAGGCTTTTTAGCTGGCTAGCCGCAGGCAATTGTTTGCGGTCGACAGTTTGTAAATAAACAGCATAACCTGGAAAACTTTTACTTTCGAAATCCAACAGAGCAGATTGGCGCACAAGCAGACTGGGCAGGACCTCCTTCATTAGTGTCTCAGCCAGGTTCTGATGAGAAAAACTAGTGGAGATCCGCCCGGCAAACCCCTCCAAGATATGCTGTGGCGGCTGGGGAATGCCTAGTAAGCGGCGCTCCACGAAAGTTTGGAAACGCGGGAAAGCAAACAAACTGAACAGCGAGGTGACTAGCGCAGTCAGCAGGAGGCTGGCAGCCCCATCGTTCACCCAGGGAACGAACAACCCCACGAGCGGCAGCATCAAAAGACACAACGTCACCAGCAGGACGAGGAACAAGTAGATCGAGATCAGGCGGTTAGCCCGAAATTCCAAGCCGCCCAGTTGGCGCCGGTACACGACGTAGAAATAGGCACCCGGCAAGGCAACCAGCGACAAGAGAAGACCCGGGACAGATAGAGGGGAGTCCACCTGGCTGGCATTGAAGGCAACTCCCAATGTGGGCAGCAAGGCGACAGCGACAGCGAAGAACAAAAGCCCAATCTCCCGGCGTTCTTGGGGCCGCTTGATAAAGCGGTAGATCAGGATCCCCAGGCTTCCAAGCGCAGCCCCAAGCAAAGCCAAAAGGTACATCGAAGACGGGAGCCATTCGAGCCATTGGGCGGCCGCCAACCCGGCTGCAATAATATACAAGAAGGTCGAAAACCGTAGATACGGGTTTCCCATGGGTCGAGGAAAGTTGTAGTGAAAATGGAGATAAACAGGCAGGCTTATCCAAATTCCAACCCGCATAACGAATGGGCTTTCGAGCACCCCGGAATTGGACATCGTACCCGCCAGGAACCAGATGGCCGTCACGTAATTAAGTGCGGCCAACAGCGTCCTGCGGATATCGCGAGGACGCACCAACACCACTGCAGCCGTTCCTGCCAGCCAAAAGATGAAGCTTAAAACCCAGGTATTAACCAGACGGCCGGTGAATTCACTGGAGTTGAAACCGGGAACCAACCACGAGACTTCACGGTTTCCATCATCTCCGGCAACCAGCAGCGAAAGCGTCTCCCCGGTCCGCGCGTTGGCCAGGGGGTTTGGCCGGCGCGAAACCGGAATATCCCCCCATGGCTTTCCATCGATCTCAAGAATGATGTCACCCTGCTCCAACGGGGAAGGAACCCCAAGGTCGTGCACATCAAGCACTTCACCGGTGGACCCATTGTATTGGAAGCCAATGTAGCTGACTAAATAAAAACGGGCAAAGCTGAACAGAATCAATATGCCCAGGATCAGGGCAGGAAACAAGAATTCGCTTAAGCGGCGTGACAAAGGCTCAGACCCTCTCGGTTAAATGCGACAACAAAGGAGGTGATGCCTGCAGCATCCCATTGACAAAATAGCTTATCAAGCCTCTATATACAAATCTATGAACAAAGGAGCAAACCATGATGTCTATGCAAACATTTTATACAAGCTTGTTCTCCACAACGGTGAACGAGCAGCATTCTCTGGCTGGGTTGCTGCGCATCGCGCGCGCCACTTTGAAAGAGATCCTGGCCGTGCGTTCCGAGCTAGCCTGGGACGTGTGGACCGCAGAGTAAGATACCCGTAGAAATGGCCAGGCCTAAATGGCCTGGCCATTTTACCGATGGAGCGACTATGGAGATATATGCACGAGCTATTCAGATTCTCCTGGACCATGCCCAAACCCAGGCCGGGCCGGAATTGCAAACCATCTGCGAACGCGCCCGCACCCACCGGCCGATCGCCTGGGACTTTTCGATCTTGGGAGCAGAAAGCGTGGGCGGAAAGGCCGAAGCTGCCGTCCCAGCAGTAGGCGCGCTCACCTGTGCGCATATGGCACTGATCCTGATCGACGACCTGCTGGACGAGGACCCGCGCGGCTTGCACAACCAACTTGGGTCGGGAAGAACCACCAACCTGGCTTCCGCTCTCTTTGGCCTGGGGCTGGCGGTGGTGCTGCAAAGCAACATTCCACAACGCCAACGCTCAGCAGCCGCACTTAGTGAACTCATCCTGCGCACCGCGTACGGGCAAGACCTTGACGTGCAGAACCCGCGAACGGAAGAAGCTTATTGGGCGGTGACCAAAGCCAAGAGCTCGCCTTACTTTTGAACCGGCCTCTTCATTGGCGCTCTATGCGGCGAAGCCAGCGCAGAACTGGCCGCCAAACTAAAACAATTCGGCGAGCTTTTTGGGGAGATCATGCAGATCCATGACGATCTAAACGATTGCGTGGCCAACCCAGCCAATGTGGACTGGCACCAGGAGCGTTCTTCGCTGCCCATCCTGTTTGCGCAAAATGTGGACCATTCACAGCGCGCCCGCTTCGTGGAGCTGCGCAACCAGGTGGCGGACCCGCGCGCCCTGCTGGAAGCCCAAACCATACTGGTTAGCTGCGGCGCCATCAGCTATTGCGTGAACGAATTGGTGCTGCGCCACCGGCAGGCAGGGCAACTGCTGGCCGAAATGGAGTTGCCTAATCCGGCCAGGTTGGTTAAATTGCTGGAGGGAACAATCGAGCCTGTGCGGCACCTCTTTGAAAAAGTGGGTGCAGCCGCTCCGCTTAGCTTTTGAGATTCGGGCCGGGGAGATAAGGCGTGATCAAGCCAAGGGAACGCGCCTTCACGATAGCTGCAGCACGGCTGCGTACATGGAGTTGTTTATAGGCTTTCGAGAGTTGATTACGCAGCGTGGAAGGCGCAATATTCATGCGGGCAGCCAGGCCTTGCATGGAGAGATTCGGGTAGGCTGCCGCCAGCGACAGCGCTTCTGTTTGGCGCACACTCAATCGCGGGCCACCGCCAACTTTACCACCCAGCACGGACTGCAAATGCTTTGATAGGAAGATGCCGCCCGTATTGACCAAGGTGACCGCTTCGGCCAATCGGATGATAGACTCCTTGTCATCCTTCAGGATATACCCGGTTGCACCGGCATCCAAGACCGCCTTCACAAATACAGGCTGGTCGTGCATCGAGATCACAAGCACCGACATGTCTGGGTAGGCGGTGCGCAGGCGCGGCAAGACATTCAGAATGGGGTAAAGGTTGTTGTCCGCTTCTGAATTGGGCACACCTACGTCCAGGACCAGCACGTCCACGCGAATTCCCTCAAGCAGGGCTTCCAGGTCGTTTCCGTAATTGGCTGTGCCAACTACTTCAATGTACCCTTTACCGGTCAATCGAAAAATATAGCTATCCAGCGCGCTTTGGTGATCATCCAGGATCGCTACGCGAATTCTTTCTTCGGGTGAATTGGCGGGGTTCATTCCCTCCTCGGCTTGCCTGGTTACCTGGTTTTGGGGCTATTTAGGCACAGTACAAATGCTTACGTTTTGAGTACGCGCGCCTATATCCCGCAGTGACTAATTCCTTTATAAGGGTATTGGTTAGCCTAGTCATCGAATCACCGCCCAACCCATGCCACCAGTCCGAGGGGTAAGACTGGTGGCAGTTGCTTTAACCCCTACTCCTAAATTCCTCAGCAAATAATTCGTTAAAAGTCTCATCGGCTTAAGATGCAGCCATTGTAGTTGGAGCAAAGGCATAAGCTGAAACACATCGAGTTTTTTACAGGTTTGTGCTGCTTCTCCATTATATTCAAGGAAAAAAATTATAACAAATCGCCTATTAGCTTGGTCATGTTAGAATCGCGACAAGCCCCTATAGCTCAGTGGACAGAGCGCTGCCCTCCGGAGGCAGAGACCTGCGTTCAAGTCGCAGTAGGGGTATTGGCTGGCTACGCCGGCTAAAATAATACGATGTTGCTTTTTACTTAGATTGTCCGTCCTCCACTATTTTGCGAACCGAATAACATCCATCCAGCTTTACTGGTTATATATATAGAGACATTTATCACTACCTGAACTCTGGGGTGGGCACTATAATCGCCCAGTTCAACTCAATTTCAAGGAGGTACTCCATGGCACGTATTGCAATTAATGGCTTGGGCCGCATTGGCCGGGCCGCACTCAGATTGATCCTGGATTCAAGCGATTTGGAACTGGTAGCGGTGAACGACATCGCCCCCGCTGAAAATATCGCCTATCTCGTCAAGTATGATTCAGTCTACGGCCGCTACGGCGATGATGTGTATGCCAAGGACGGCACTTTAACCGTGGACAAAAAGAGCTTCAAATTCCTCAGCGAGAAAGACCCGGCCGCCCTCCCCTGGAAAAAGCTGAAAGT
>JBBDXQ010000007.1:0-3677 GCA_040902265.1 Anaerolineales bacterium | reverse complement strand
ATTGTCATCGAATGCACCGGGCGCTTCACGCTGAAAGACGAGGCCGGCAAGCACATCCAGGCCGGCGCCAAATACGTCATTATTTCAGCCCCAACCAAGAGCGACGATGTGCCCACCGTAGTATTCGGGGTGAACACCTCCGATCCTAAAGAACAGATCATCTCATGCGCTAGCTGCACCACCAACTCGCTCACCCCGGTAGTCGAGATTATTGGCCGCCGCCTGGGCATCCAGAAAGCCATTATGACCACAGTGCACGGCTATACCGCCGGGCAAGGCATTGTGGACGGCCCAAACAAGGCCTTGCGCCGCGGCCGAGCCGGCGCTATCAATATAGTTCCCACCACTACAGGAGCGGCCATTGCCACCACCAAAGCTCTCCCGCAATACAAAGGTAAGTTTGATGGCGTTGCCATCCGTGTGCCGGTGCCTGTCGGCTCGGTATCAGACCTGGTCGTCCTGACCGAGAAGAACACGACTCCCAAAGAGGTCAACGAGATCCTGACCGAAGAAGCCAATTCAGCGCGATACAAGGGGATCATCCGGGTGACCAACGACCCCATCGTCTCCAGCGACATCATCGGCGACGCGCACGCTTGCATCATCGATCTGGAGATGACCAAGGTGGTGGACGGTAACTTGCTGAAGATCTTCGCCTGGTACGATAACGAGTGGGGCTACACCAACCAGATGATCCGTAAAGCCAAAGACCTGGCTAAGACATTGAAATAGACCACACCTCACAACGAAGGCCCGGTCCTCCGGGCCTTGGTTTTTAACCCTTATTGGTTTTGACGTTTACCCAACTGTGTGCTATACTTACGCAGTTAATTAGGTAAAAGATTAGGCCCGTTTCATCGGCCTGTGTGATTAGATCATGCAGTATGCAAAAGGGGTTTCAACTCCCCGAGACAGATGAGTACCCCGGCTGGTCTGCCTGCTGGGGTCTTTTTTTATTGGCAAAAAGCGCCCCTTGACAACAAAATTATTAAAAGGAATGACCTGGGGCAATAGACTCTGGGTCAAGGAGAATAAGTTAAGTATGAGTAAGAAAGAAAACAAAGTTAAAAGCAACACCTTGAGGATCGTTCCTCTCGGGGGATTGGGGGAGATCGGCAAGAACATGACTGTCTTCGAATATGGTGGCGACATCCTGATCGTAGATACCGGCATCATGTTCCCGGAAAACGACATGCTGGGGATCGATTACATCATTCCCGACTTCAAATATTTGATGGATAAGCGTGATCGTGTGAAAGGCATCGTGATCACCCATGGTCACGAAGACCACACCGGCGCTATTGCGCACGTTTTGCAGGAGATCAACGCACCGATCTATGCTACGCCGCTGACCCGCGGTCTGTTGGAAGTCAAGCTAGCCCGCGGCGGCATGCATGGCAAAGCCAAGCTGAACACCGTGAAAGCAGGCGACACTGTGCAGATCGGCCAGTTTGAGGTGGAGTTCGCTCATGTGAGCCATTCCATCCCTGATTGCGTAGCGCTTGGCATCACCACCCCCGCCGGTCTGATCGTGCATACCGGCGACTACAAGCTGGACCATACCCCGGTGGATAACTGGCCCACTGACTATGCCAAATTCGCTGAATTCGCCGGGCGCGGCGTGATGGCCCTACTGGCCGACTCGACCAACGCCGACAAATCCGGCTGGACACCATCGGAAAGGGTGATAGACCCGGCCTTCGACAAGGTCTTCAGCGAAGCCAAGGGCCGCATTCTGGTGGCCACCTTCGCTTCGCTGATCTCACGCATCCAGCAAGTTGCCTCCGCGGCAGAGCGCCACGGGCGCAAGATGGCCTTCGCCGGCACCAGTATGCGTGAGAACGCCAAGATGGCCGTGCAATTAGGTTATCTAAAACTGTCCAATGACTTGATCGTGCCGATCGATGAGGCGTTGAAGCTAAAACCAGAAAATGTGGTGCTAATGTGCACCGGCTCCCAGGGCGAACCTTCGTCCATCATAGGGCGCCTGGCCACGGGCACCAACCGGCAATTCAACATCAAGAAGGGTGACACGGTGGTGCTATCTTCCCATCCCATTCCGGGAAACGAAGAAACCGTCTTCCGAGCGATCAACCGAATGTTCCAGCTAGGCGCGCATGTGATCTATGACCCCATCGCCGCAGTACATGTCTCCGGTCATGCCAGCCAGGATGAGATGGTCTTCATGCTCAATCTGGTCAAGCCAAAATTCCTGGTGCCCGTGCACGGTGAGTTACGCCACCTGAAGCAACATGCCGCGCTGGCCGAAGGCATCGGCATTCCCGCCGATCACATCGCAGTGATCGAGAACGGCCAGGCTATCGAATTTCGCGGCGGAAACATGCACCTCGCCGAGCGCGTTCCCGGCGGCTACGTCTTCGTGGATGGTTCCGGCGTGGGCGATATCGGCCCTTCGGTGATGCGTGAACGCGAAGCGTTGGCTCGCGACGGCTTTATCTTTGTGAACCTTAAGTTGGACAGCGCCACAGGCAGCCTGGTCAGGGAGCCGGAGATCATCACGCGCGGCTTCGTTTATTTGCGAGACTCGGAGCAGCTGATGGCAGAGACCCGCCGCCACATCGAAAAGATGGTAACCCAGTCCAATGGCAATTTACAAGATGGCGTGGAACAGCACCTGCGCACCTTCTTGTACGACGCTACCAAGCGCCGGCCTATGATCTTTGTAGTGGTAAACGAGGAATAAAAAAACCCGCCTGGGGGCAGCCCGCTTCGGCGGGCTTTTTTTATCTAAAATGTAGGCTGTTCTACGGCGTCGGGGTAACGCTGGCGCCGGAAGGTGGCACCGGGGTCAGCGAAGGGCCGGGTGTGGGCGTGACTAAGTTCACCGGCACGATTAGCAACTGGCCTGCAAAGATCGCGTTGGGATTATCCAGGTCGTTAGCCGCGATGATCGCATCCACCGTGCTGAAAAACTCGACAGCGATCGCGTCCAGCGTGTCACCGGGCAATACGAAGTATTGGATCTCATCCCCACGCCGCAGGTTTTCAGGCAATGCCGTCGGCGTGGGGATCTCCATATCTGGGTTGGGGATGATCAACTCCTGGCCTACATTCAAAACAGAGTCATTATTAAGCCCATTGAGCAGCATGATAATGATCGGGCCGTTCACCAGGTCCAAGCCAAAATTGGCTGAAATGCTGGTGATCGTATCTCCGGACTGCACCAGGTAGGCGAATGGCGCTGAAGCCGTAGGAGTAGCTGGAATCAATGTCGGTGTTGGGGTAAGCGTGATGGTGGGCGTATTACTAGGTGTGTAGGTAGGCGTAGGGGTGGGCGTATCGCTGGGGAAGAGCGCTCCCGGACCCCCACCAGAAACCCAGGAGCCAGTGAAGAACAAACCAGCTGCGAGCAGCAGAACAGAAAGCCAAGCCAGCAAATAAAAGCCAATTTGCCCACGACCTCTGCGCCCCCGCCCGGTCTTCAATAACGTATACGGGGGTTTATACCGGTGAGTCTTTTTTCCCAAATTCATTGTGCAGAGGAGGGATTCTACCCGATGCCTGGCTCGTTCGTGTCAAGAGGTACTATCGACTTATTAAGTCGATAAACAAAAAAGCCGGCTAATGAACTGACCCCCTAAAAACGGACACGAAAAGAAAGCATCCAGCCATCCATGTCGCGTCGCGGCAATTGTTGGGACAATGCACCCATCGAA
>JBBDXQ010000006.1:0-9404 GCA_040902265.1 Anaerolineales bacterium | reverse complement strand
CGTATATTCTCCATCCTTGCAAGTTCAAACTAGCTCTTGCTTGCCAGTTGTTTTAGGTGGAGGGAGTGGGTATTTAGTTTATTATTCCGCACGTGATGGTCAAACGGATTTGTTTTTTGCTGCAGTCGAAAGTAACAATACGATCAGAATCACATCTTCTTCAGGTAATGAAAAGGTTCCAGCGATCTCTCCAGATGGTGGAAAAATCTTATACGTATACGAGCTAAATGGCAGCGAAGACATCTATTTGTTGGACCTAGATACAAACAGCACGGAAAACATCACCAATTACCCGGCAAATTATCAATCGCCCACTTGGTCGCCCAATGGTGAGAATATTATCTTTGGCTCGAATCACGAAGGAGTGCGAGGGTTTGAAATATATACCATGAATTTAGAATCCGGTGAACTTCAGAAAATAACGGACAACGGCGCGCAAAATAATGCTCCCACTTGGTCACCATGCGGCGATCGCATTGCCTTCTACGCGGATTTAAATGGGAATTGGGATATCTATACCATAGCTCCAGACGGAAGCGAAGTTTTGCAAGTGACCTTTTCTGTCACAAACGAGCGTTTCCCCTCATGGTCTCCCGATTGCACAAAACTTGCTTATTCCAGCACAGCGAATGGAGATGAGGATATCTTTATCCATACCTTAACCGACGGAGAAATCACAAATATAACTAACACTCGCCAAACAAATGAACTAGCGCCTTCCTGGTCTCCAGACGGATTGTGGCTTGCCTTTTATACGTTTTCATTTGAGGAAAATGTGGACAGAGAAATACACATTATTGCCTCGGATGGGTCGCAGATCATCCAAGTAACCAGTGATTCCTATGAAGACTATTCTCCCTTCTGGCAACCGGTGAGAAGGTGAGCTCGATGATTCCAAAGTCGATTGGCCGTTATGAGATCAAAAAGGAATTGGGACGCGGGGGGATGGCCACGGTGTTTCTTGCAGAGGATCCACGATTCGCGCGAAAGGTTGCCGTAAAGGTTTTGCCAGCTCAGTTCGCTATTGACCCCCAGTTTATCGCGCGATTTAAGCGTGAAGCAGAGGCAATCGCCTCTTTGGAGCATGTTGCCATTGTGCCCGTTCACGACTATGGAGAAGAATCCGACCAACCTTATTTAGTGATGCGTTACATGCCTGGTGGCACTTTGAGGGATCGCCTAAACAAAGGCAAGCTTTCGGCTAGCGTGACCCTAGAGATTTTGGAACGAATATCGCCAGCTCTGGACAAAGCCCATCGTCAAGGAGTAGTACATCGAGACCTAAAGCCTGAGAACATCCTCTTTGATGAGGATGGTGCGCCTTTTATTTCAGATTTTGGGATAGCTAAGCTCACTGAACGCGCCACTCAATTTACGAGTACGGGTATTATCGGAACACCTGCTTATATGAGTCCTGAGCAAGCATCGGGGAATGACTTGGATGGCCGTAGCGATTTGTACTCTCTTGCGGTTATTTTGCATGAGATGCTTTCGGGAAAAACTTTGTTCAAAGCAAAAACTCCAATGGCCATTATGGTGGCTCATATCAATGAACCTGCTCCTCCATTAAGCAAGGTACAAAAGGGATTCTCTACGGAAGTAGATAAGGTTCTAGGGAAGGCACTTTCCAAGCGCCCATCTTCTCGGTATAAAACCGCTGCAAGTTTTGTTCAGGCTCTTCGTCAGGCGGGCTTAAGTGTGTCGTCAAGTCGCCAAAAAAGTTCCTTAGGCGGGCAATTTCGGGTTGCTTCTACAAAAGGCATCGTGGAAAACGACGAGGCAGCCCCAGTCACTAAACTTCTTGGAGGTCACTCGACAAAAGCCAAGCGCCCAGCAGTTCCAGTTGGCAATGCAAATCTGTTGAAATTTGGTTTGCCACTGGTCTTCCTTTTTTCAATTCTGCTTGGCTGGAGTTGGGTGCAAGGGCGTCAACAATCGACTGGTGATAGCCTTGACGAGCCTACGAGCATAGATCTCGCAGCAGTGGTTTCACCTAGTGCAGGTCTAGATCTAACTCCTACAGCTGGAGCAGACTTGGTTGCTTTTGAGGATTGGGCGGATGTCACCTTAATTCAGTTTGAAAAACCAACCCAATTAGCCTGGTCAAGCGAGGGAAAGCTAGCTGTCTTTTCATCCGATACCAGAACTTTGCAAATTTGGAGTGATTCGAATTCTGATGAGACTGGCGTCCTTATATCAATATCTGCCTACGAAAAGGAAGCTGTTTTTGCCGATATCTCGGCATTTGCCTTTTCCCCAGACGGGGAACGACTCGCCATAGTCGATCATAACGGGAATATTCGTATACTCTCAACAACCGAATATGAGGAGCTTACCAGCTTTTTTATTGACGAAGCTGTTGATCAAATTGATTGGTCTCCACTTGGTACCTTGCTTGCTTTCAAAAGGGACAATGGTCGATTTTCCGACATTCCCGGGGTATTTGGAATATATGATTTATCTGTTAACCAAGTAGTGTATACCTCGAGCTTAGTTGGGCGGCAAGTAGGCTGGTCTTTTGATGGTGCTATGGTGGCCATACTTGATGCGGCAAGTGATGTTATTCGAGTTGTAAATGTGAAAAAAGGGTACAACACTAGTGAGATTCAACTAACTTACCCCGAGGATGCAATATGGTCCGATAGGGAAAACTTACTTGCCATTAGCCGTAGCGGCGTAAACAATGCAGTGTCTGTTCGCATATATGACGTAGATCGTCTGGTAAATGTCTTCACGATTGTTGAAGTGCCTTTTGTTTCTTCACCAGATTTTTCTGTTTCAGCCAACTTAAACGCCTATGTATTTACATGGTCACCAGATGGAAAATACGTTGCCATTCCTTCGGGTGAGAATTATTGGCAATCTAATTCTACTGAGAGGGCGATCTACGACGAGTACGTTATGGTTTGGGATGTTGAACTTCGTAGGCTGCAAACTCGATTCCCAGTTGACATTCATGCCGTCTACGAAACCGCGAATGAAGCGTACGCTCTATCTTGGCATCCAGCGTCAACATGCCTTGCTGCACTAACTAAGATGGGAGATATTTTGATATGGCATACTGCAAAACAAATTGAATTGATCTCATTCCCAAGTGGATTTAGACTCGCTAGTGGCTTTGTTCAGTTGGCGTGGTCACCTGATGGGGCTAAATTGGCAGCCTTTGACAGTGGAAATCAAGTTAAAGTTTGGAGCACTAGCGCCGATTGCGCAGGATAAGCAATGTTGAAATTTGGAAGGTACGAACTGATTCGAGAAATTGGTCGAGGAGGTATGGCAGTTGTTTACCTGGCGAATGATCCACGCTTTAATCGCCAAGTGGCTATTAAGGTGCTGCCGTCGCAATTGACCTTTGATCCTCGATTCCGCGCTCGCTTTGAAAAGGAAGCAAGGATAATTGCCTCTCTTGAGCATACGTCAATAGTCCCCGTTCATGATTATGGAGAAGAAAATGGACAGCCTTATCTCGTCATGCGCTTCATGCCAAATGGATCTTTGCGAGATCGAATTGAAAAACGCAAGCTCTCACTAGAAGAAGCTCTCACGGTACTGCGTCAAATTGCCCCTGGCCTTGACAAGGCTCATAAACAGGGCATTGTTCATCGAGATCTAAAGCCGGAGAACATACTGTTTGGTCGGGACAACGAACCCGCGATTTCTGATTTTGGAATTGCCAAGATTGCGGAGAGTGCAACTCTGTTGACCGGCACGGGTATTCTTGGCACCCCTGCATACATGAGTCCAGAACAGGTAACGGGCGAAAAGTTGGATGGTCGTAGTGACCAATATTCTCTAGCGGTAGTTCTGTTTGAGATGCTGACGGGTCGTGTGATGTTTAAAGGCAGCACTCCGGCGGCTCTGGTTATCGCCCATATAAAGGAATCTCCTCCGTCAATTTCACGGGACCGGAAAGATCTCCCTTTAAGTTTAGATGCGATTCTAAAAAAAGCGCTGTCCAAAAAACCAGCGAATCGCTTTAAAACCTTAGCTGCGTTTGTGGCGAAATTAAATGCGGTTGAGCCAACCAATCCTGGGCCCTCTACCCGCCGTTTACCGCATGGTGAAACACCAATAGATGCTGCGCCGGCCACGCGGTTGATTTTATCGAAGCAAACTACGCCATCATCGGGCATAAACCTGTGGGCAAAAACCTTAATTGCATTTGGGGTAGTTGCACTCATATTCCTTTTCTTTATTACTTTCAGTCCTGACCAGTCGGGCAATACCGAGCCTACTCCCTTTCCTTCAGTTCAGGTTTCGAACGCAAATCTGGAACAAACTAAGACACCACGGGTAGCTGAAACCGTAGTGGTGCAAGCATTAGCACAGATAACAGTGCAAAACGCGAGTCAACTAGTGCTGCTGTCAGTTTTTGAGGGGCATCAAGGCGACATATCTGTTCTCGAATGGGCTCCAGACGGAAGCCTATTAGCTTCAGGGTCTCTAGACAATTCGGTGCGTATCTGGGATGCTACTAATGGGGGAGTCAAACTCGAATTTACTGAGCATTCCGGTGGTATTGAGGCACTGGCTTGGTCTCCTGACGGAATTTACTTGGGGTCCGCTGGAAATCAAAAAATCTATGTTTGGGTGGCCGACACCGGGGAACTCAATAATGGTTTTGAGGCTCAGCCATACGAAAATTCACCTAACCTTTCCTTCTCAGCGGATTCGAGTAAATTAGCTGCAGTCGTCAGTTATATTGCGCAAGCTGGTTGGGCTGAGGTCCGTTCTATCAAGGTCTTCAATGTTCAGGAAGCTTTACTCGTAGCTTCATTTCCCAAGATTAGGAACTTTGACGAGGTTTATCAATTGGCTTGGGCGCCAAGTGGGGACCGATTAGTTTTTCTGGAACTATCCAACATAATAAGCATTGCTGATATGGACAGCGGCGATTTAGTGGCAACGGTTTATCCTTCAAGCAACGTGTTCCATCTGGAGTGGTTAGAAGATAGCTCTCAGGTTATTGGATTTTCCGGCGAGGAGACTTATGTTTGGGACGCACGAGGAAGGTTGATTTCTGCTGAAGATCGGTCGTTCCCGATACCATTTCCTCTTTCTTTATCCACAAACTTGGATTTAGTTCTGACATTTAGCCGGAAAAACATTGATGAAGATCTCCCCCGAGAGTTACTTCAACTCTTGGATTGGAATAGCGGTGAACTTCTCCTAGAATTCGACCCTATTCATGAATTGCAAGGCCTGCTTTTATCATGGTCTCCTGACGGAACTCGCCTTGCAACTGCAGGAACGGATAACGTGATTCGTATTTGGGGGATACCCGGTCAAAACTAACGTGAATGTAGGAAAGGGGTTTGAGTTTGAACAGGCACTTTCGGAGAAAAATTTGAATTGAATATCGCCACGACCCAAATTTATCGGTATGGAAACTAGAATTGGTTGTTCGTTATAAAGAGACGCAATGTTTGATCCAGTTTCCTTGATAAAATAGTTATAGTTTAGACTAACTATAAAACGTCAGGTTTGTCTTTGGTCTTGGCTAAACCCTTATAATGCAAGTAATCAAAACAATTTAGAGTAACGACAAATCGGGGTAAGCGTGAAAAAATATATTGGTCGCTATAAGATCAGTAAAGAACTTGGCCGAGGGGGCATGGCCACTGTTTATTTGGCGCGCGATCCCGCTTTCGATCGAGATGTCGCCATCAAACTGTTGCCTCAGAGTCTGCTGCATGACTCCACCTTCCACGCTCGCTTTGTGCGCGAAGCGCGCACCGTGGCCGCGTTGGAGCACTCAGCTATCGTACCCGTCTATGACTATGGCGAAGACTATAGGCAGCCTTACATAGTGATGCGCTATATGTCGGGTGGATCGCTAAGACAAAAAGCCTTTAAGAAAAAGATGCCAACTGAGGCTATTTTAGAAATCTTGAATCGAATTGCCCCTGCATTGGACTTTGCGCATCGAAAAGGCATTGTTCACCGAGATCTAAAGCCCGAAAATATTCTCTTTGATGGTCAGGGTGATGCATTCATAACGGACTTTGGAATTGCCAGGCTCAGAGGAGGCAATGCAAGCCTAACAGGGAGAGACATTGTCGGCACACCTGCCTACATGAGCCCTGAACAAGCAACCGGGGAGGGAGAAATAGATGGACGAAGTGACCAATATGCTATTGGTATCGTATTGTTTGAATTGCTTTCGGGAAAGTTGCCTTTCTCTGCGGCCACACCGATTCGCATGGCGTTAGCTCGCTTGACAGAGACGCCTCTTTCGATCTTGGCGGTTAGGAATGACTTGCCGTCGGAAGTGAACGAGGTATTTAGCACGGTATTCCAAAAGAACGCCAGCAGACGCTTTTCAAGCGTACGCGAGCTTGCATCATCATTACATCAGGCATTGAAAGCAGAATTAGGTACGGAAATCTTCTTACCGTCCCAAGGTTCTTATCAAAGTGGAGACAGGATAAAAGGAAGTAACAGAGTTGTGCCACCGACAAAAAAACTCAACCTTCAAAGTCTTGTGGTGGTGGGGAAACTAAAAGAAAAACAAAGCCGAATTGAAGAAAATAAACAAAGGCACCCTCTTAGCAAATCTAAGAGTTGGCTGATTGTCGTGCTGACTCTAATTATTTTTGGTTCGTTCATCTTGCTCATGCCGTTGACTCCACAAAATCAGGCCGGAGTTTCCTTCTCACAAACCCTGCCTCCTTTCCTGTCGCAGCAAGCAACGTCTCCTTTGAATCCAGCTACAACTATTATATCTACGGGAATAGTTAAGTTTCCCTCCGCCGAGGATCTGCCGGTGGCCACCCAGCCGCCCACGCCCACCAATACCTCCACACCCACGCCTTCCTTCAACTGGATCGGCGAGTGGAATGTAATAGTGACCGATGGAGCAAGCACATACACCGGCGTGATGACCTTCTCTGTCACCGGCAATACCATCTCGGGCACCACCAGCTTGAACCCTGGCGCCCTGCCTTACACCTTCAATGGGACGATCAGCGCTTCACTTCAGAACGCGGGTGGAACCTTTAGCGGGACTGGCAGCGGCGATTGGGATGCGCAGATCAAGTCTGGAAACCTGAACCAGTTCATCGGAAACCTGGACGCGGGAATCTGGGAGTTTTGCGGCGCCAGGTCTGGATCTTCGCTGCCAGACCCCTGCCTCTGGCCGTAGAGCCGAATTTGCACGGCAACGGGCAATCTTCTTGGCGGGCAGGCCGGCCCGCAAACGGATTGCCCGTTTTTTGTTGCGTACTCGGCACGCTTCTTGTATAGTGCTTAATTATGTCCATAAAAATCGGTTTAATTTACCGCCATAAAGCCCTCTTAGCCATTCTGCTTGGCCTGGCCCTGATCGGGTCGGCTTGTGTGCGCAGCGCCGCATCCTCCGAAGAAGAGTTGGCCGGCCTGGCTACTGAGAAGGCCATTGAGACCGCCGACGCCGAGATCCAGCTAACGCTGGAGGCCTTGTTGGGTTCTGCCACCGTGGTAGCGCCAAGCGCCACCCTGGAGGCCACCAGCTCCCCGGCGGAAGCCGAGGCCACGGCCACTTTGGAAAGCGTGCAGCTGACCGAGTTGGCTGTCGCGCTGACGGAAGCGGCTGCCAGCCCCACACTGCAAGCCACCAATGTGCAGCCGCCGACCGAGACGCCGACGCCAAACCCGACCAGCACGCCCTGCTACGGCGCGCGCTATGTGTACGATGAAACCTATCCCGACGGCACCCGCGTGGACCCGGGCCAGGCGATGCAAAAGACCTGGCGCCTGCAAAACGTGGGCAGCTGCGACTGGAGCAGCGGGCAATTTGAGCTGGTATTTGTGGCCGGAGATCGCATGGCCGGCGAGACCCCGCTGACGATCAACATCACGGTGTTGGCTGGCAACTATGCCAACTTCTCGATCAATATGAAAGCGCCGGTGGAACCCGGCACCTATCGCGGCGAATGGATGCTGCGCACCAAGGGCGGCGACACCTTTGGGGTAGGACCGGATTTCACCCAGCCCATCTGGATCGAGATCATCGTGCGCGGGTAGGTCTTTTGGCTGCAGACCGAAATTAAAAGCAAAGAGGCGCCGTGACCGGCGCCTCTTTTTTTGTCTGCTAACGCTCGAACGCGCCAAGTAGCATGGCCAGGCCGCCCATGATCAGGAAGACCGGCCAGAACAGGCTGAAATCCAGGTTGAACAGGAAGGAGGCCGTGAGCAGGACGAAGAATAAACCCCAGAAGAGGTGAGAGCGAACAGAACGGTTGAATTCCCTAGTCTCTTGAAAGATGGCCACGGCGCGGCTCAGACTGGCGATGGCGGGGGACAAAATGAACAAGGCCCACCAATTTTCCAGTTCGAAGACAGGAAAATAGTTTCGTAATAGAAAGAAAACGCCGATCAGGATAAGCACCACTCCGGGTACCAAAGATTGACTTCGTCCCGCGGGCCAGGGCCAATCCCCTTATGCTTCTTTTTTTACTTTCCTTTGCCATATATTTCTCCTTTCCCGCGCGTACCTGACGAAATTATAGTCGTAAAGCAAGGCCAGGCGGTTATTCGCGTTGCGGGCGGAACGCTTTTGCTGTACATTTGACGCCAGCCATGCGCATTAACCTTGTCCTGCCTGGAATTTGCATTGTTTTGTTGGCCAGTGCTTGCCGTGCCCCGGCGGGCGCCAGCACCCAGGCGCCCGACGTGGTCCCGGCCGAACGACCCACCGCGACCTTGCTCGCCCCTCCCGAAGCGACCCCGACAGCCACCTTGCCCGCTGATGAGCTTGTCGATCTGGGCCTGGACGCATCCAACCGCGGGGAGTGGGCTGTGGCCATCGCGCTATTCGACCTGGCCCTGGAGCAGGATGCTGAGAATGCGCAGGCCTACTTGCTGCGCGGCAACGCTTATAAACAGCAAGGCGACCCCAGCCAGGCGTTAAGCGATTACGACCAGGCCATCATCCTGGATGTGAACCTGGCCTCGGCTTTTCATAACCGCGCCCTGGTGCACACCGAGTTGGGAGACACACAGCAAGCGCTGGCCGACTTTGGGCGGGCTATCGAGCTTGCGCCTAATTTTGGCCTGGCTTACCGCAACCGGGCCGCGGTGCATTTGGACCTGGGCAACAGCGCGGCTGCCGCCCTGGACTTGCAGATCTATCTGACCTTCGTGCCCGCGGCGCCGGACCGCGCCGAAGTGGAGGCGCAGATCAGCGAACTGCAGCAGCAACTGGTGGACGAGGCGGCTGCAGATGGCCTGCTCTTCTTCGATGATTTTTCGGACACGGGCAGCGGGTGGTATACCAACGGCGATCCATCCTCGCCTGGCATCTACGCTGGGGATGGCTACGTGCTGCAGGTAACCCAGTCAGTGGAGGGCGGCGCTACCGGGGTGTGGGCCATGGCGGGGCGTTTGTTCTCGGATGTACGCGTGCAGGTGACCGCCAGAAAGCA
>JBBDXQ010000005.1:0-9410 GCA_040902265.1 Anaerolineales bacterium | reverse complement strand
TGTGCGGGGCTGCTTCCCCTGGCCGAAGGACGCCGGATGCTGGCAGCCCAGGACCTGACCCGCTTTGGCTATCACGCCACCTGCGAGCAGGGCGTGCGTTACATCGCTGCCGGTCGCCTGGAAGAAGGCCTGGTCAGCGGACTGACCCTGACCGAGCATATGGCCCTGGTCACCGAAGAGCCGGCTTTCCTGGTGGATTGGCCGGCAAACCGGAATCAGACCGCTGAACGCATCCAGCGCTACCAGGTGGTCGGCACCCCCGAATCGACTGTGGAAGAGTTATCCGGCGGCAACCAACAGCGCTTCCTTTTTGGCCTTTTGCCGGCAAGCTTGAAGCTGATCCTGATGGAGCATCCCACTCGCGGCCTCGACCTGCGTTCCACTGATTGGATCTGGCAGCAGCTCAACGAACGCCGCCAGGAGGGCACTGCCATCCTCTTCATTTCTGCAGACCTGGATGAGATCATCGAGCGCAGCGACCGCATCGCCGTATTTTTCAACGGACGCATGTCTCGGGTGGTGGATGCAAACCGCACCAATGTGGAGGAGTTAGGTCACCTCATCGGAGGCCAGCAGTGAAGCGCTGGGCCTGGCTCGAACAAGTCTGGCCGTCCGTTCCCATCCTGGCCGCCCTGGCTCTTACCAGCCTGCTGTTGATCGCCTTTGGCACCTCGCCGGCGGTGGCCTTCGGCGCCATCTGGGAAGGTGTCTTCAGCACGCCGGAGCGCATGCTCACCGCCCTGGCTTTCTGGATCCCGTTGATGCTCAGCGCCATCGGCTTGCTGGTCACCTTCAAGGCGGGTCTGTGGAATATTGGTATCGAAGGCCAGTTCATATTAGGCGCACTGGGCGCTTCCTGGGTGGCGCTTAGCTTGCACCTGCCCGCGCCGCTGCAGATCCCGCTGGAGATCCTGGCGGGCATGGTGGGTGGGGCGCTGTGGGCCGGGCTGGCCGCCCTGCTCAAACGCTGGGGGGTGCACGAGATCTTCGGCGGCCTGGCGCTGAATAACCTGGCGATTATCCTTACCAATTTTCTGATCGCCGGTCCCTGGCAGCCGCCCGAAGGCGGCAGCTTTCGCGGCACGGTTCCTTTCCACCAAGATGCCATCCTCCCCCTGTTGGGTTCCACGCGCTTCAGCCTGGTGGCCTTACTCCTGGCGGTTATCGCCTTTGCCCTGGTGGTGTTGGCCTTGCGCAACAGCGCCTGGGGCCTGCGGCTGAAGGCGCTGGGCCGCAACTCGCGTTCAGCTTTCCTGCTGGGCGTCTCCAGCAATCGCGAGGCGCTGCTGGCCATGATGTTCTGCGGAGCGCTGGCCGGGTTGGGCGGCGCGGTGCGTGTGCTCAGTTGGTTCGACAGCCTGCGCCAGTCCATCTCGGGCGGCATCGGCTACCTGGCCCTCATGGTCGTCATCCTGGCTTCCTTCCGCTTATTTCTAACGCCGCTGGTGGCGCTCTTCTTCGCCTCGGTGCTCAGCGGCAGCATCGTACTGCAGTTGCGCACGCAATTGCATTCCTCGCTGGGCGATATCCTCACCGGGGTCATGGTGCTTTTCGTCCTGCTGTTTGGCGATCTTGGCCGCGTGAAAGCCATGTTCAAGTCTCGAGGTAAACCCGATGTTTGACCTCAATTGGGCCACCGTGCTGCTGCAGTCCGCTCCGCTGATCATCGCGGTGTGCGGTGAAACCATCAGCGAGCGCGTCGGGGTGGTCAACCTCTCCCTGGATGGCAGCATGCTTATCTCGGCCATGACAGGCTTTGTGGCTGCCTATTTAAGCGGCTCGCTGCTCGTCGGCTTCCTGGCGGCCGCCGCGGTAGGCGCCTTCTTCGCCTTCATCGTCTCCTACGGCAGTTTAGCTTTGCGTCAAAGCCAGGTGGCGGTGGGTTTTGTGCTCACTCTGCTGGGAGACAGCCTTAGCGCGTTCCTGGGCCAGGGTTTCACGCGCCTGCCCGGGCCTTATGTACCCAAGCTGCCCATTCCATTTCTTAAAGATATTCCCATCATCGGCCCCATTTTATTTAACCAGGATGCCATGGTGTATTTCACCCTGGTGCTGGTAGCGGTCACCTATTGGTGGATCTTCCATTCCCGCCCCGGCCTTGAATTGCGCAGCGCGGGAGAGCGCCCCGAAGCCGCCTTTGCGCGCGGGGTGCGCGTCCGCCGCCTGCGCTACCTCTACGCCATGCTGGGCGGCGCTCTGATTGGCATCGCCGGCGCGGCCTACTCGCTGGACGTGAAGATCGGCTGGGCGGAAGGCCATACCCGCGGCCTGGGTTGGATCGCCCTGGCCGTGGTGATCTTCGGCGGCTGGTCGCCCTTGCGCGGGGCGCTGGGTGTGCTGCTGCTCGTTGGGGTGCGCGCCTGGATCGGGATCTATTTGCAGCCCACCGCCGGCGCTGATTCCACCGTGGTGATCCTGAATGCGCTCCCCTGGCTGCTGATGCTGGTTGTGCTGCTGGTGGTCAGCGGCAAGTTCACCGGGAATTTAATCGCCAATGCGCCTGCCTGGCTCAAGCGGCCATTGCGGCGCTTGCTGCTGGTCGCTCCGCCAGCCGCACTGGGCGCGGATTTGAAAGAGGGATAAAAGAAAAAAGAGAGAGTGACTGGAATATGTCATTGGACCCCTCGCGGTTGACGATCGTGAGGCATTTACTTCCCATCAGCCTGCTTCCCTTTGTTGTCATCGTCCTAGTCCCCTTTTGGCTGTTGTCTAGCTATCCAAGCCGGTTCAGCCCTAACTGGGTATTGCAGCTGGCGGGCCTGGCCCTTTTTATCATAGGCTTTATGTTATTTGTGTGGTGCGTTGGCTTGTTTGCGCGCATTGGTCAAGGCACCTTGGCGCCCTGGGACCCGACCCGCAACTTGGTAGCCAGGGGACCTTATCAATACGTGCGTAATCCGATGATTAGTGGCGTGGCTTTGATGCTGGTTGGCGAGGCGCTATTCGTCCCTTCCCTGGCCTTGCTTTCCTGGTCACTGACTTTTATGGTCATTAACCATCTGTATTTCATTTTTTCTGAAGAGCCGGGGATGGAGAAGCGCTTTGGGGAAAGCTATCGGTCATACAAGGCAAGCGTGCCGCGCTGGTTACCCAAAGTCCATTTATAGATTTAAAACCTCGTGCCCATTTCAATCACTGGTTAGCGTGGCAACCTTTAATTTTTAATCACTGAGGCATACTCTTCTCATACACCTCGCGCATTAAGGCCACCGCGGTGTTCACATCCTCGTCGCTTTTTATAAACACGCTCACCCCGAAGCCCGGCGCGAAGCGATGGCGTTCAGCGCGGCCGGCCGCGATCCATTCCGCGCATTGCGCTTTGCGGCAGGGGACATCCACCACCGCGTCCCCGTGAATGTGGCCGACTTCGCCAGCGCCCTCCAACACGAAGGCCGTGGCGCCAAAGCGGCCGGGTTCCGTGCTGATCCCCGGCCAGCCGGTGACCTCGGCGACGATGCGTTTCTTGGCGCCGCGCATCTTATTTCGCCGCAGCCGGACTGGCCGCGCTTCGCTGCCGTAAATTAACCACCAGGCCATTGCCCAGCATCACCAGGGCAAAGCCGGCGAATTGTACCCAGTCCAATTGCAGGTTCTCGAAGATGGCAGACAACAGCAGGGCGATCACCGGAAAGAGCACCGCGATGTAGGCTGCCCGGTCAGCGCCGATGCGCCCCAGCAGGGTCAGGTAACTTCCAAATGCGATCACCGAGCCGAACAAAGCCAGGTAGAACAAGGAACCCAGGTAGGCGAGCGAAGCATCGAAGACCAAAGGGGCGCCGCGCCCGAGGGCGATCAGCGTGGTAAAAAGTGCCCCATACAGCATGCCGTACGCATTCGTCTGGATCACCGGCAGCTTGTTGCGTTGGTTGCGCGCCGACACGATATTGCCCAGCGAGGCTGAAACGGCAGAGAGGATCGCCAAACCCAGGCCCAGCAAGCGGGTGCCTTGCAGGTCCAAGCCCTGCATCTCCGGCCAGAAGATCAGCGCCAGCCCGGCAATTCCCACCAGCGACCCCAGCAGCACGCGGCCATTTACCGGCCTGCGCAAGAACAACGCGCCGAAGAACACATTGAACACGATGACCGAAGAAAATACCACCGAGACCATGCCGCTGGTGATGTGCAGCTCGGCGAAATATACAACGATATAGTTGACCGAAAAAAGCAGCAAGCCTTGCATGGCGATGAAAAGCTGCTCCTGCAGGGTAAAGCGCAGTTGCAGGCCGCGCAGCTTGCTATATATGAAGAGCATGGCCGCGGCGAGGAAGAAGCGGAAGGCTACCGACCATTCCGGCGGGACGACCCCCAGCTGGAAAGTGATCGCCAGCCAGGTTGAGCCCCAAATGAGTACGGTCACAATGTAAAGAAAGGTGTTTTGCATTTTGCCTCTGGTGTTTGACGAGTTGGGTGCAATTCTACTTACACTTGCCTGATAGAACAAGCATTCAAACTTTTTAGCTCCGTTATAATCACCTCATGGTCGTACGCGAGCACCCGATCGCCGATATGCACGTCTTCCCCCTTAACCGTGAGGCTGGGCGCTTGACCCTGCTGCGTAATACGGATCATTTGCTGCGCCGTTTCGGGCAGCTCGATCTGCTCGACTTGGCGGCTGGCGAACAGACCGAATTTAGCCTGCGCGCCGAAGCAGATCGCTTCCTGTTCGCCATCCGCGGCCGGGTTAGTGCCGTGTTGCTCGATCTGCGCCAGGTTTCGCCCACCCACAAGGCGCGCGCAGAGGTTGTCCTGGATGGCGACCATCCCCAGGGCTTGCTTCTGCCTTTCGGCGTGGCCTGCTCCTTGAGCGCGACCTCTGCCGCCCGGCTGGTGCAGCTCTCCACCCATAGCGAAGCCCACCCCGCTGATCGCACCCTCACCAGTGATGAAATCTAAACACCCTGATCACCTGTTTCGATATCCCCTGATATTCCGATCGACCAAATGAGTAGTAAACCAACCTAAAGCTACCCAAACTAACAAATTAATTAATTGACCACCTTCCTCCTCTTCCTGCGCCTTTCCCGTCCCTGGTTCCTGCTCGGCGCCGCTCTCAACTACTTCCTCGGTCTGGGCATCATTCGTTACCTGGGCTTACCTATTGATTGGAGCCTGGCGCTGCTCGGCCAGCTCTGGGTGACCAGCTTGCAGCTCTCTGCCCACTATCTCAATGAATATTTCGACTACCCAGGCGACGCAGCTAACCGCAACCGCACACCCTTCACTGGCGGCAGCGGTGTGCTGGGCGCCGGCAAAAACCAGCTGCGGCCGCGCGTGGCGCTGCTGGCTGCTTTCTGCACGCTGACCGCGGTGGCCCTGGCCACCTTTGTGATGCTTCAGCTGGGTGTGCTCAATTCGCTGGTGCTCACCATCATGTTCCTGGCCGCAGCCGGCGCTATACTCTATTCCGTTCCGCCGGTGCGCCTGGCAACCAGCGGTTATGGCGAGCTGACCACCGCTATCCTGTTGGCCAACCTGGTGCCCGCCTTTGCGTTCGCCTTGCAGACCGGCGACTTGCATCGCCTGCTGGCCCTCAGCACCTTCCCAATCACCGCGCTCACCCTGGCTTCCATGCTCGCCCTCGAATTCCCGGACTACGCCAGCGATCTCAAGTCACTAAAGCGCACGCTGCTGGTGCGCCTGGGTTGGCGCAATGCCGTCCTGGTCCATCACCTGTTGATCGCCAGCGGCTACCTGCTCTTCGTCTCCTCCTACGCTGCGGGGCTGCCGGCCGCCCTGGCCTGGCCGCCGCTGCTGACTCTGCCGCTGGGCCTGCTGCAGGTCTGGTACCTGGGCCGCATCGCCGAAGGCCTCAAGCCGCACTGGACTGCGCTGACCCTGAACGCCCTGGCCATCACGGTCGCCAGCGTCTATCTGCTCACCTACGCCTTTTGGACGCGCTAAAAATAATTGTGGGCTGATTTAGGGCGTATAATCCCAACTTAATTAAAGGTACCCATGGCCCTGACCACCGCACAACTCGCCCCCGACTTCACTCTTCCAGACGAATCAGGAAAGCTGCATAAGCTTTCCGATTATCGTGGCAAGACCGTCGTGCTCTATTTCTATCCTGCGGACGACACCCCGGGCTGCACCAAGGAAGCCTGCAACTTCCGCGATAACCATTCCAAATACCAGGCGGCTGGCGCGGTCATCTTAGGGGTCAGCCCTGACGACGAAACCTCACACCAAAAGTTCAAAAAGAAATACAGCCTTCCCTTCCCCTTATTGGCCGATAAAGGCCACAAGGTCTGTGAACTATTCGGCGTTTGGGCAGAAAAATCGATGTTTGGCAAGCACTACATGGGGGTGGTGCGCAGCACCTTCATCATCGCGCCAGACGGGCGCATCGCCAAGAGCTTCGAAAAAGTCCGGGTAGCAGAGCATAGCCAGGAAGTCCTTGCCAGCCTGGATGAGCTTAAGCCCGCGTGAACTCAAGCTTGTTTGGTTTCCCTTGCCGTAAATTGCCCTTAGCCCAATTATGATATACTCGCTCGTACCTTTCGGCACAAGCAAAATTGTCAGGTTCGCCCGATCGCCGTACCGAGTACGGCAAGGCTTGGCGCTGAGAGGTTTCTCGGAGGATTACGGATGATCCATCTCGCCATCGTCAGTGTGCTGGTGATAATTTCCACTGTTGTGCTGGGATTATTCCTCACCAATGCACCTCTCCTGCCGGTCCAGGCCAGCCTGCAAGCCGAAACGGTCGACTGGCTGTTTGGCGTCCACTGGTGGTTCATTGCCTTCTTCGTTTCCCTGATCACCGTTTTCATTTTATATAGCGTCATCGTCTTCCGCCGCCGCAAAGGTGAGCGTGGCGATGGCAAGTACATCACCGGCAACCATCGCTTGGAGATCGCCTGGACCATCATTCCGATCTTCATTGTGATCTGGATGGCCATCATCGGCGCCAGCACCCTGGCCGATGTGGAACGCCGTGATCCCCAGGCCATCACCGTGGACGTGTTCGCTTCCCAGTGGGTGTGGCGCTTTGAATACGCTGTGGTCGTGCAGGGAGAGAGCGGCGAGGAGATCATGACTGCGGTTTCCTCCGACACGCTCGTGCTGCCCAAGAATCGCCAGGTGATCCTGCGCCTGCACTCCCAGGATGTGATCCATTCCTTCTTTGTCCCCGAATTCCGCGTCAAGCAGGATGTCCTGCCAGGCGGCGAAGAATTTGTGCGTGAGCTGCGCGTAACCCCCAACCTGGAGGGCGTTTTTAAGGTGCGCTGTGCCGAGGTATGTGGCCGGCTGCACTACGATATGCAGGCCGAGATCATGGTGGTCGACGGATCGGAGTTCGAAGCCTGGCTGGCTGAAGAATCGGCCGGCTGCACTTTGGATGATGTTGGCTGCGGCCAGCGCTGGGCGCAGACCAATGGCTGCCTGGCTTGCCATTCGATCAACGGGGATGCCGGGGTGGGGCCAACCTGGCTGGGCTTATTTGGCCACGAAGTGGAATTAACCGATGGCAGCGCCGTGATTGCCGATGAAGAATATCTATTCACCTCCATCGTCGATCCGAATGCCCACATTGTGGCCGGCTTCCAGGCCGGGGTCATGCCCGCCGATTTTGAAGAGCGCCTGCCTGACCTGGTGATCCAACAGATCATCGCCTTTATTATGAGTTTGGAATCGGAGTAGGAGGAACAGGATGCGTTTCTTTTCCACTGGGCTCTTCCGCGGCCTGGTTGCTCAAGTCTTAGGGACTGTCGTTGGCATGGCCTTGATCATGGCTGTCCGCGTGATCATGGGCTTGCCCGCCTGGAGCGCAGAGGCCAGCGTGCAGGAGCCGGTGCTGGTGGGCGGCGTCCTGGTCGGCGCGATTGCCTTTATGGTAGGCGTCGGCGTTTTCAACGATTGGTTCAAATGGGCGCGGGGTAAATCCACCGAAGACAGCATCGAGCCTGACCCGTCCAAACCAGCTTGGATGCGCTATTTCAGTGTGGACTATGACCACAAGGTCATCGGTATCCAATACGGGATCACCTCGATCCTCTTGCTGGGCATCGGTGGCACCCTGGCTATGTTCTTCCGCACCGAATTAGCTCAATCAGGCATTACCTTCCTGAACAGCGATATTTTCGAGACCTTGCTGGGCTACAGCAGCGAGCATCTGTTCAACACCTTGATGAGCCTGCACGGCATCGTCATGATCGGCTCCATCCTGTTGGGCGTCGGCGCCCTGTCGAACTACCTGGTGCCGCTGATGATCGGCGCCAACGACATGGCCTTCCCCCGCCTCAACTCCTTTGGCTTCTGGATCAACGTGCCTGGCGCCATCATCCTGGTGAGCAGCATGTTCTTTGGCGGCTTTGACACCGGGTGGGTGGGCTATCCGCCCCTCAGCTTGCGCGCCCCGATCGGCATGGAGATGTTCCTCATTGGCGTCTACCTGATCGGCCTCTCCTCGATCTCCGGTGCGATCAATGTGATCGTCACCATCTTCACCATGCGCGCCAAAGGCATGACCATGTTCAAGATGCCCATTTTCGCCTGGGCAGCTCTGGCCACCGCCTTCATTCAATTCACCGCCACCCAATTGATCGGCCTTTCCTTCCAGCTGATCATGCTGGAACGCCTGCTGGGCATGAACTTCTTTGACGCCACCGGAGGCGGCGACCCGATCCTCTACCAGCATTTGTTCTGGTTCTATTCGCACCCGGCCGTTTATGTGTTCGTCCTGCCCGGCCTGGGCATCATTAGCGAGTTGCTGCCTGTCTTTGCGCGTAAACCGCTGTTCGGCTACCGTTGGATCGCGCTGTCTTCGCTTGGCATTGCCCTGGTAGGCTTCTTCGTCTGGGCTCACCACATGTTTGCTTCGGGCATGAGCCCTTACCTGCGCTTGCCCTTCATGTATGCCACCCTGCTGGTGGCCGTGCCCACCGGGGTTAAATTCTTCAGTTGGGTCGGGACCCTCTGGGAAGCCAAACTGACCTTGCCGACCCCGATGCTGTTCGTGCTCGGCGCCATCATTATCTTCCTGCTGGGCGGGGTCACCGGGCCGCCGCTGGGCACCATCGCCACCGACCTGCACCTGCACGATACTTACTTTGTGGTCGGCCACTTCCACAATACGATGTTCGGGGGGTACATCTTCCCCTTCTTTGCGGCGCTCTATTATTGGTTCCCCAAGATGACCGGGCGCATGTACAACGAGAAGCTGGGCAAGCTGCACTTTTGGGCTATGTGGATCTCCTTCATGGTGCTGACCCTGGGCATGCTCTACATCGGCCTGCAGGGTATGCGCCGCCGGGTGGTGGATTACGACGCCGACCTCGGTTTTGACCTCACCCACCTCATCCTGACCATCGCCGGGTTCGTGATCTTCTTCTCGGTGGTGCTGTGTATCGTCAACCTGGTGGTCAGCGCCAGGCGTGGCGCAGAGGCCAAAGGGAATGTATGGAACTCGC
>JBBDXQ010000004.1:0-9425 GCA_040902265.1 Anaerolineales bacterium | reverse complement strand
TCCATGCCTGAGATTTTCTACTTTCAACTGGTACTAAAAATGGGATGTTGACAGTAGGTGCGGGCCATACCCTGAGTGCCTTAGGTTAATTCGCAGGAATTCTCGCATCGGCTATGCTCAGGGTGACAATGACATTTCACCAGCCACGGGCGAAGCGTTGTTCTTCCCAAACGTTGGCCCGGTTGTGATACCCGGCCTGTTCCCAGAACCCAAGTTGGTCCTCAGAAAGGAATTCCAGGCCACGCAGCCATTTTGCGCCCTTCCAGAAATACGGCGTCTCCAATTCCTTTTGCCCAGGGATGAAGCCTACGATAGCGCGCAAGGGGTAGCCGTGGTCCGGCGTCAGCGGTTCACCTTCGTATTTATCGGCCAATAGAAAGTTGTCGGCAAAAGCTACATCGAGCGGCACGTTGACGGTAAACCCATATTCAGCATGCTGAAGCAGGAACTTTGCGCTCTTCTTTAGTTTAAGAATTCCCTGGTCCACAAGATCTTTAAGCGAGACTCCTTCCCAGGAGGTATCGACTTTGGACCAGCGCGTGACGCAATGGATGTCCATCTTCGCGTGGCGGCGAGGCAGTTTTTGGAACTCGTCCCAGGTCCAACGTACTTCTTCTTCAACCTCGCCCCACACGCGCAGATCCCAGGTCGCGGGATTGAACCGCGGGATGGGTCCATAATGCAGCACTGGGAATTTTTGGGTCAGCGCCTGGCCAGGCGGCAGGCGTCCCTCCTGTTTGATGCGGTCTTCCTCTTCGCGCCGTCCTCTTAAGCTCTCAAACATCTATTTCTCCTATATAACAAGATGCAACCAACTATAATTAGCGGATCTCATTTCTACTTTTCGCTCTGCTTATATTTCTAAGCTTTCGCCCGGCTTAAGCACGTGAGCTTTAACTCGGGTCTCTTTTTCTACGCGCTGGGCCCAGGCCTGCGGGTCCTGCTTGATCAGGTCCCACGTATTGTAATGAATTGGGATCACATGCTTTGGTTCCAGCAGTTTGACCGCTTTCAAAGCGTCGTCAGGGCCCATGGTGTAGTTATCGCCGATAGGTATCACTGCCAGATCGAGGCCTTCTTCACCGATCATTTTCATATCCCCGAACAACCCGGTATCGCACGCCAGATAGATCTTCTTTCCCTCGGAGGTGATCAGTAGTCCTGCCGGGTTTCCTCCACTAGAGCCATCGGGCAGCTTGGAACCATGCTCCGCGATGGTAAGTTTAAGGTGTCCAAAAGGATGCTGGTGGCCTCCGCCAATATGCTGCCCGTGGGTCTGCAATCCTTTCCCTTCAAACCAGGTGGCGATCTCGTGATTACTGATCACTAGCGCTCCTGTACGCTTGGCAAGGGACTCCACATCGCCTATGTGGTCTCCATGTCCATGACTGACAAGGATGAAGTCGGCGGGCACTTGGTCCACAGTAGTGGAGGCAGCTGGATTGTCAGTAAAGTAGGGGTCGATAACCACTTGAAAGCCTCCGATTGCAAGGCTTGAGGTCCCATGACCTAACCAGGTATAGAGGGATCGTCATTCTTACACCTCCTTCGATCAAGAGTTCGCCTGGACTATAAAAATAAGCTACTCCTTCTTAATTGAGAATAATACTCCTTATAGTAATACTAGTAGACGGTGGGGGTAACTGGAATAATCTTCGAGACCCCAGTAAGCACTACAACCAAAGGGGCACAAAGAGAACTAAACCCACAGATATGGCGGTCACGAACTCATTAGGCTCGGGGACAATACTGTGGAGTAATTCCTGTAAGGCCTTGGTTAATGCCAACAATCTTATATTCCTCTTCTTATCAACAAAATCAACAGAGGTATACACAGGATTATAAAAGCAAGCTAAGGGTAATGATTAAGGGACTATAAGAGGTCTGTCCCCAAGAGAACCTTGTTATCCACACCTTTGGTGTAGTTATCCACAGAAAAGATGAGTTCGTGAGGAATGCTACAATCTTTTTCTATGCTGAAGATAACTCAACATGTCTGCAACGGCGAAGACCGTGCTCGTGGCCCTTTTCGTCACCTTCTTGTGGTCATCATCCTGGGTGTTGGTCAAAATTAGGTCTTGAGAATATCCCTTCCTTGACCTTTGCCGGACTGCGCTATACCCTTGCTTTTGCGCTACTGCTCCCCTTGCTCTTTTTACCCCGATACAAGGCAGAACTCCGTTCGCTGACCCCCCGTGAATGCGGGGTATTGGCGCTGCTTGGCTTGGTATATTACACACTTACCCAGGGGGCTGGTTTTGTGGGCTTGAACTATTTGCCGGCCAACACCCTGAGCCTTATGCTTACTCTGAGCGGGATCAGCATTGCGTTAGCCGGCAGAATAATCCTGGAAGAGCACCTGAGCGGCCTTCAATGGGGTGGTGTGTTTGTTTCGATCGCCGGAGCCCTGCTCTATTTCGGGAACATCTCGGGTTTATCCAGCTTCGGGTTGCTGGTCGGCGTGTTCGCCCTGCTGGCAAACACCGGCGGCGCAGTGCTCGGGAGGGCGATCAATCGCACCGCATCCATTTCTCCGCTGTTGGTCACCGTGGTCAGCATGGGCGTGGGGTCTGTGCTATTGTTGGCAGTTGGCCTGGCCAGTGAACCCTTCCCTTCTTTGAGCGCAGAGGATGTTGTGCTCATTGTGTGGCTGGCGGCGGCCAACACGGCGCTGGCTTTCACTCTATGGAACCTAACGCTGCGTGCACTGACCGCAGTGCAGTCCGGCATGATCAACAACACGATGCTGATCCAGATCACTGTACTGGCCTGGATCTTCCTGGACGAACGCTTGAGCTGGCTTCAGATCGCTGGGTTACTAATAGCCGCTATAGGCGCGGCGTTGGTGCAGCGGAATTCGCGCCGGGTCATTCGCAGCGAAGACTGGAAACTAAGCGAGCAGAAGCGCTGAGATGCCGAGAAAAAACGCTAGTGGACTTCGCCTCTCTACTCCCTCTCTAGTCCCCATTCCCTAGAGATCCTTGATATACACGCGGTGGTTCTTGTAACGCTTAGCTCCAATGTTTTCCAAATCACGGCGCATTTCCCAGGCGGATTCGGCTACTTGGGTCAGATCGCCGTGTTCGAACTGAAAATCCCGCAAGGTCTTTTCGGTCTCAGCATACATCAGGGCGTTACCCCCGCGACCCTGGAAAGCCGGCAGAACGCCGGCGCCATTTAGCGCCACCCACTTGGTGCGGCGCACTTCTAATAACAGGTCGATGAGGCCGAAGGGGAACAGACGGCCACGGGCTCGCTGCAGGGCTTCCGAAACATCCGGAAAAGCGAACAGGAATCCGACGATATCTTCGCCGTGCGTGATGATCTTGATCAGGCGCGGGTCGGCGATGACCATGATGTTCTGCACAACGAAATCGATCTCATGCTGGCTGAGCGGATAGTATTCCCAGTTGTTTACAAAAGCGTCGTTATAAGTCTTGCCGATGCGAGCGCTCCAGGCCACCAGTTCCTTTTTGTTGCGAAAGCGTTTGACCTGCAAAGTGCCGCGCTTTTCAACGCGGGCAGCAATGCTGTGCACTCGCTCCGGGAAATGAAAGGTGTCGCGGTTCAGATAGCAGGAAACGAAATCGACTTCCTTGCGAAAACCCAGCGCCTCGACCAGGCGCGAATAATAGGCGTAGTTGTAATTCATCATGGTCATGACCTGGCGATTGTCGAACCCCTCCACCTGGAGGCCGTAACCATCCAGCGGCCCGAATCCCTTGGGTCCGACCACCTGGTTCAAACCGCGGGAGCGCGCCCATTCGAACACGCTATCGAAAAGGCCGGCAACTACCTCCTGGTCCTCGATGGTGTCAAAGAGATAGAACTGGGCCTGCTTCTTATTGTGATAATGGTTGGAAGTCTTGTTCTCCAGCGCGGCGATGCGGCCAACCACCTCGCCATTGCGCTCCGCTATGAAAAAATCCGCGTCCGAATGTTCGTAGTAGGGATGCTTGTTCCGGTTGAGGAACATGTATGCGTCGATGAATAGCGGCGGCACCCATTGCGGGCAATGGCGATAAAGTTTATATGGGAATTCAACGAAGCGGCGGGTGTCGGATTTGTTGCTGGTATCGATTTGCTGGACAGTGAGCATAAGCCTCTCCGCGGCAGCTGCCGGATGGCTAGAATATCACGGCTTTAGGCTGCCGGAAGCGTGAAAGAAAAGGTACTCCCTTTGCCGAGTCCAAGGCTTTCTACGGTCAAGCGTCCGCCGTGCGCTTCCACCAAGTGCCTGGCAACTGTGAGGCCGACCCCGCTGCCGCCACCTAAACGAGCGCGGGATTTGTCCACGCGGTAAAAGCGGTCGAAAACTAACGGGATATGTATGGGGGCTAAGCCAACTCCCGTGTCCTTTACGGATACGCGCAGCGCCGTGGACTCTTTGTTTACTGTAACGGTCACTTTTCCCCCTTGAGGGGTGAAGTGCAGCGCGTTGCCGAGCAGATTCAACAGCACTTGCATCACGCGGTCCCCGTCCGCCAGGACCTTGGGCAATGAGGAAGGCACCTCCGTTTTTAGCTTGATGCCCTTTTTTGTAAATTGCGCCGAAAGCCTGGCCTTGGCGGCGGCTACCACGCTGCGCAGCGAGATCGGACGTTTCTTTAACCGAATGGCGCCTGCTTCCACGCGGCTCAGCTCTTGTAGATCTGCCGCCAGCCGCTGCAGGCGATCCGCTTCTTTATGCACTTGTCGATATGTAGCCGCTTCGGCAGGCAACACACCATCCGCTAAACCTTCCATATAGCCCTTGATCGCAGTCAATGGGGTAAGCAGTTCGTGGGAGACATCTGCGATCAATTCACGCCTTTTATTTTCTGTGTGCTCCAATCTTGCAGCCAATTGGTTGAAGCTATTTGCAAGTTGTGCAAATTCGTCCGCGCCCTTCACAGGGACACGCTTGTCGTAACGTCCCCGGGCGAGGTCCTCGCTGGCGCGGGATAAATCGCGAACAGGGGTGGCTACCTGACGAGCGATCCACAAACTAAAGCCAAGAGCAACGGCCAAGGCCACTCCAGCCGCAAGCAGGAATGCTTCATTTACTGCAACGCGTGTGTTTTCCAACTGGGAACTTTCCATAGGGCCACTTCCCCGTCCTCCCCCCATTCCCATATGGCGGCTAAGAGAACCAGGCAGCGCCGCATTAGCCGCTACCGCAAACACCACAACAAACACTGCGATGATCAGCAGGTAGGTGATCAAGACCTTCCCACCGAAGCTCAGGATATTATTGAACGGTTTCATTCGGACTCGAACCTGTACCCAACCCCGCGCACAGTTAGGATCGACGCACCTTTTCCCAACTTTTTTCTTAAGTGCCCAAGGTGAACGTCCACCACGCGCAGGTCGCCAAAATAATCGCGCCCCCACACCTGTTCAAGCAATTGCTCGCGGCTAAGCACCAGATTGCGATGCTCGGCCAACGTGATTAGCAGGTTGAACTCCATGGCAGTGAGGGGTATCAATTTTTTCGCCAGCCATACCCGCCGGCTGCCCTCATCGATGCGCAATGTTCCGAAGACCAACGAACGGCTCGCGGCTGGTTCCGTCTGCTGCAAACGGCGCAAGGCCGCCTTGATGCGCGCTACCAATTCGCGCGGGCTGAATGGTTTGGTCAAGTAATCATCCGCCCCTACGGAAAGCCCGACTACTTTATCGGTCTCCTCGGTTTTTGCGGTCAGGAGGATCACATACACGTTAGATTGTCTCCTGAGCTTTTGCAACACCTCGACCCCGTCCATGCCGGGCAACATCAAGTCGAGCACCACTAAATCGGGCTTGAATGAGCTGGCCGCCTTGACAGCGGAGAGTCCATCCCGGGCAGTATGCACCTGAAAACCCTCGGGGCGCAAGTACGCCTCGATCACATTCAAAATGGATTGTTCGTCGTCGACAATGAGGATCTTGGCTTTATTCATGATGCGTCGATCGGTTTGAGTATATAGGTTTTACCAAAACCGAGGGTGGCTTGTGTAGCCAACCCTCGGTTTAATCTGCCCCATTTCACCAATTGGCTAGGGGTTATTTCGATCTTGCCAATTAGGGCAACTCTCCGGGTCTCCGCTGTAGTCACCGACGTGAAGTCGGGCTCGTTCGCCGAAACCACCCTGTTGCATGCGGTCTGCGTTTCCTTGCTGCATTTGGTTGAACCCCAACGGGCTTTGCCCATTGCTGTGGTGCCACATTCCGCCCATACCCTCGCCGTAGTACAACATACCGTCTACGCAGCCATGCCGCCCCCTCGCCTCAGCCACCTGTTGGTTGTCGTAGCCTGCCTGAGCGGTAGAGGCCAGCATTAATAGAACCGCGACAACCCCAACCAAAAACAAACCCAAACCAGTACGTAAAAATTTGTTCATTGCTTCTCCTTTACACTTCCTTTGGTCTCGTACGCCGAAGCTTATTGACCACAGCATAGCCAGAGAATGTAAAGAAGCTTCGAAGGATTTGTGAAGATTCTATGAAGATTAGAACCCTGCTAAAAACACCCGGTTGTGCCGGGTAACGTTTAGTTTGTTCGGCTTTCGCCGCGCCTGGCTGCCAACTGTTCCAACTGCGCCACGTTAGCTTCCAGCTCGCGGAAGGCGGCTTCGATAGGCTCCCTGCTGCTCATATCCACGCCAGCCAGCTTGAACAAGTCCATGGCATACCGCGATCCTCCAGCCTGCAGGAAGCGCTGATAACCGGCTGCAGCGCTTTCCTCGCCGGCCAGCACGCGCTCGGCAGCAGCGTGCGCCGCGGTGATGCCCACCGCGTATTGGAAGGTGTAGAAGGGGATGTACAAATGCAAGAACTGCGCCCAGGTGATGGCGGTGCGCGCTGAGTCATCCTCCATGGTGGCGCCGTAACCTTCGGTGAAGAAGCCAGACATGATCTCGTTGAAGATAGGCGCGGTGAGCGGCTTGCCCGACTTGGCCCGCTCGTAAACTTCCAATTCGAAACGCGCCAGGGTAGGCATCACGAAGAAATAGCGGTGGAAGTTAGACATAGCCTCGTCGATCATGGCGAGCTGGAACTTATCGTCCGCAGCTTTTTCGCTGCGGAGATAAGCGCGGGTCATTGCCTGGTGGAAGTTCGATGCAGTTTCGGTGACGGTGGACGAGATTGCGCCGTAATCGTTGTATACGATGGGTTGGTGGCTGGCGAATGCATGGCTGTGCATGGAATGTCCCAACTCGTGCGCCAGGGTGCTGAGGCTGAAGATGTTGTCGTTGTAGCTCATGAAAATATAGGGCGGCTTGCGGCCCACCATCCGCGAGGAAGCCGCACCCTGGCGCTTTTCTACGTTGGGGGCCCAGTCCACCCAGCGCTCTTCCAGGCAGCCGCGGCGCATCGTGTTCACGTAGTCTTCGCCTAGCGGCTGCAGCGCGGCGCAGATCCAATCGATGGATTGACGATAGGGGATCTCGGGCGGGTCCGCCACAATGGGAGCCCATACATCATAAGGCGCCAGCTTCTCAAGGCTGAGTAACCTGGCTTTCACCGCCCAATAGCGGTGCCAGACCGGCAAGTTTGCCTGGAACACCTCGATCAGGTTGTGAAAGACGCGCACGGGCAGGTTGTTTGGAGACAGGCGCAGTTCCAACACGCTATCAAAACCGCGCACCTTGCGTAAGAATTCCTGTTCCTTTACATTGCCAAGGTACAGCGCCGCCAGCGTCTTTTGCATAGCCAGGTAGCCATCATGGAAATTCACCCAGGCGCTGCGGCGGCGCTGGCGGTCCGTGGATTGCATCGAGGAATTGAAAGTGGATTGGTAGATCGGGTGCGGCGCCCCACTGGCATCCACTGCGTCCTGGAACTTGAGGTCGGCGTTGGTCAGCTCGCTGTAGATGCGGTAGAGCATAGCGAACGGATCGCCGGCTAACCCCAATACTTCCTCCACTTCCGCTGAGCGCGTATTCTTGTGCAACCGCAGCATATTTTTAAAATAATGGCTGAACTTCTTCAGACGCTTGTCTTTCTTAGCCCACTCGATCAGCTTCTTGCCCTTTTTGAGCAGCTGTGGTTCGACGAAGGAAGTAATTGCGCCAAACTCGGAGGCCAACCCCGCGATCATTCCCTGGCGGCTGTTGGCTTCCTCATCATTGGTGTCCACTGTGGACGCCCAAGACACAAAGCCGGCCAGTTCACCCAGACTCACAGCCTGCTTTTCGTAGGCGTCGAACCAGGCGGATAGTTTGGCGGCGCTGGTCAGCTTGCCGTTGAACTTTATTAATTTAGGCAGATCTTTCTTGGCTGTTTCAAATTGCGCATCCCAATCTTCCCAAGAAGCAAAGGTGGTCTCGCGTTTCCAGGTGGCTTCAAGGGGGACGTCGGCGCGCTTTAAGGTGGGCATTCTCACTCCTTAATTTTATTCGCTTGGCAACGTAATTATTGTAATGGGAAATTGAGTAGATAATTTACGAGCCCAAAGCATGCGAAACTAAACAAGAGCAGGAGTTGAGTTCATATCCACTCCTATTCAAGGGAACCACATGAGATGAGTACTTAGTTAATCAGGATTCGCATATGATGTGAAGGGGCATTTGACAGCCCATTATCATGGCTACACCAGCGGGTGAGGCTGGTCTACTTCTGGTCCGCTCCGACCTAGTAAGTTTTATATAACAGGGAGTTTATTAATCTCGTTATCCATCTGAAAGGAGCGACAATGATAGACAACATGAATAAGGTCGTTTGCCCTACTTGTGGGCAAGAATTCGAAACTCAGGAAGAGCACGACAAGCATCATCGCGAGGCCCATGCTGAGCAGGCTCCCGGCCAAGGGTAGTGCAGATTCAGCTAAAAGACAAATAGGATCAAAAAAGACGCCGATGAAACCGGCGTCTTTTGTGTGCCGAAGGTGGGAATCGAACTGCGGGTCCTACTCCCCAGGACGGTGGTAGAGAAGCAACGAACCGCTCTCCGAGTAAATTCCTTCCTTCTTTTGCCAATCCAAGACAGCAAACAATTTCTCGCCCACGATCTGCCAATCCATAAGAGCATAGACGCCGCTTGACTCACCACAGAGTGCTTGTATACGTAAATCTCCGGTGCCCAGAATCCCGCACAGCTGATCACGGTGCAGAACGGAAAAAATATAGTCCCATTCTTTAATAGCCCAGTCTGTGGATGGATAAGCCGCTCTAGCACTAAATAAAAAGCGGAGGTCGGTGACTGTGCCAAACTTCCCGTCCAGATCGAGATTCAGACCCTCAATTGACCAACGGAGATTCCCAACTCGGGCAGTGCCATCCTCGTAATTGCTGGTCGTGGGGATATCCAATAACGAACATGGAATGACTTCGAAACTCTTAAGTACTAAAGGAGCTTCGCCGCCAAGGACATAGTCAGCAAACCGGATGGGGATGTTAGCGCTCACTGTAACTTGAATTTTTCCCCCTCCTCCCGAATCGCCGCCGCAGGCCGGCGCGGTAGCA
>JBBDXQ010000003.1:0-9667 GCA_040902265.1 Anaerolineales bacterium | reverse complement strand
ATTGTCTCACAGGGGGCGCTTTCTTTTCGTGTCCGTTTTTAGGGGGTCAGTTCAGCTAGCGGGCTTTTTCTTTATAGCGTTTCTATTTCGCTTATCAACCAAATCCCTAACTTTGGGGATATTTAATAACTCATCCACAAAGTGTTCGATGTTGTCGCCCTGATCGCCGTTCCGAACTCCTGTTATTTCAGCATAGTCAATTTCTAATAGGTCGCACAATTCTTTTCCGGTAAGTAGTTCCTCGATTGGGAACTTACGTTTTAGCCCATCGTAGATTTCCTTTTTAGTTCGCGCATTGAACGAACATAGATAAACCCTGAACGAAAATGGTAATGTGCTTGCCACCTCGGTAACGAAGGCTTGCAATGTAACCCGTTCGCCCTCAGCCTTTTTTGTGTCGAACTGATCTCCGTCCTTTACCTCAATGACGTAACAAATGCGTTTGACGAGGTCAAACGCAAGTAGGTCTGGCTCAAACTTTGTATTTATGAGTTTGGAGGCTTTTATTTGCTTTTTTGTTGCGACAAATATCCCCGGGGTCTTATCTTCTAAATTTGTAATGAACTTGTCAAAATCCTTGATTAGCTTGCAACGCTCAATGATTAACTTTTCCAGCTCACTGCCGGCTGAAATGACAGTTCCCTGAACCCTGCTCAATAGATTACCAAGCTCCGGATTACCAAACAAACGCGAATACCCGCTTGGGGATTGGTCTTTTCGCCTTCCCTTTGCCTTGCGTATTTGAGCCATTTACCCCAATATATCGCAGCCTAGAAAATGTCTGCCTGTTTGAATTGCCGAGGCGAGAACCGAGTACCCGCCAGCGGCAGGGTCAACGACAATATCGCCCTCATTTGTCACGGCCTCAATCAGCCTTTTTTGTAGCTCAACTGGTTTTGCGTGAGTGTGATTGCGATCCCCGTTCTCAATCTTTTCAGACCAAACGTCGGGAATATTGTGAACGCGCCAAACTCCTTTGGCGCGGATTGGCGGCTTTTGCAACACAACTAGGTGTTCGCTAAATCGACGGGTGCGATAGCCCATCCCCATCCGTTGCTTGTTCCATGTGATTAGGTCAACGACCTTAAGGGGAATATCCCCAAGTAGCCCGTTAATGCCGTTGCCGACAATGAACTTGTCTACCCAAAGCATAAGATGACCACTAGGAATGAGAACGCGTTCAATTTCTGTTAGAAAATCCGCAATAACGTCTGACCCCATTTGCGGCAGTTCTGAGCGCTTCCTCCCCCTGCCCTTGCCCTCGTTGCCATACTTCTGCTTGTCTAAGATTGCCCTGTATTGCGGGTCAAAAAACACTAGCGGAATGGTGGCTGCTTGTACCTTTGCCAGTAAAGATAGCCCATCCATCTTTTGTTTCTGATCAATTCTGAGGCCATCAATATTGGCGAAGACCGGCTGTGCAATACTTCGTTCGCGCGAAAACACGTTTTGAGTAGTTTTACTACTTCTTAAATCCGCGAACCCGCCCAATGGGTGCTGCTCCATAATATTATTTTAGTCCCTTTTTCTTAATCGCGTCCCTGTAAACCAGCCGCTTGCCCTCTGCGCCCTTCATAGCCTTGATAGCCCTGTCCCCGTCCTTTATCTTGCGAGCGTTGTAGCGGAATTGAAACTCGCCAATATAGCGGTCTAAATGTTGCGGGCTTACATGGTGATAAGTCCCGTTGATACCGCGCTTCAATAAGCTGAACCAGCCTTCGAGCGTGTTCACATGCGCTTCACCTCGCACATATTGCTTGCGCGAGTGATTGACTAGGTCGTGATGTAAGAAGTCCTCAACGAGCGAAGAGTACGCTCCAAAGTCATCTGTCATGATGTGGCTATCGGGCGTTATTTGTTCGCGCATAATGGCGCGTAAGTTAGCGGCATTCACGCTCGGCACAGCACCAGCGCGCAATTCCCCGCCGCGTTCTACCAAAGCGAATACGGGCGTTTTGACTGAGGCATTGCGTCCCTTCGAGCCTTTAGTGCGCTTGTTCTTGTGCTTATTCTTTTCCAGACCGCCTACATAGGTTTCGTCGGCTTCGATAATTCCTAGCAATTGACCTAGTGGCTTCTCGCTCATAGCAAAGCGGATGCGGTGGCACATGAACCAGGCGGTCTTATAGGTTACGTCCAGCTTGCGGTGCAATTCGTGCGCGCTTATACCGTTCTTAGCCGCGTTCATTTCGTAGATCGCCGCGAGCCAGATGTTCAGAGGAATATGGCTGTCCTCAAAGATAGTCCCGACCTTGACCGTGAAGGTCTTGCGACAATCAGCACATTTGTACAAGCCTATGCGCGCCCTGTTCTTGGACTTGGTGCTTGGCTTGGATTGAATTCTGTAGTGCTTCTTGCCTACTGAACCGCACTTAGGGCAAACAACCCCATTAGCCCAGCGGATGCCCTCCAGCAATTCGTAGGCTTCGTTCTCGGTCAAGCTGTAAACCATCTTTGCATTGATTTCGTTCATGCCTACAGAATAGCAGAAAAACTGTGGTCTGTCAAGTATATGATTACCTAAACAGTTACTGACTTTACTAGTCCAGTATAAAGTGCAATAAAGTGTGATTCTGACTGTCGCTAAGCCATAGGCCGCCCTGGCTGTCGGCGGCCACGCTTTGCGCCAAACCGATCTCGACTGCCACCTGATCGTAGCCACCAAAGAAGTGCAGGAAGGTGCCATCCGGCTCGAAAACCAGGACGCGCCCGGTCTCTGGGTCGCTGACATACACACGCCCGTCAATGCCAACCGTCAGGTAAGGCTTGTTGTTCAGCGATTGGCCAAACCAGGCGTCGACTTCCCAGCTGTCCACCGCGCTCAGTATTCCCTCGTCATAATCCAGCACCTGGATGCGCTGGTTCCAGGTGTCGGCCACATACAAGCGGCCGGCTTCGGCGTCCATCGCCAGGCCTACCGGCTCTTCAAATTGACCCAGCTCGAATCCCGAACCACCGATCTGGCTCAAGAAATTTCCATTCTGATCGTAGACCACGATACGCTTGTTGCCGGTGTCGGTCACCAGGACATTGCCATCCTCAGCCACCACCACGTCGCGTGGGCCATACAGTGACATGGGCAGATTGTCGTTGGCGAACACTCCCCACATGCCGATAAAGTTACCACTGGCGGTGAACTTTTGGATGCGGTGATTCCAGGTATCCGCCACATATACGAAGCGCCCATCCGGCGATACAGCCACCCCCCACGGCTCTGAGAAGGTCCCAGCGGGCTTTTCTATGGCTGCCTGGTCACTCTGCACACCCCAGGCTGCGATGAAGCTGCCATCCGATGCCAGGTGCTGGATGCGGTGGTTGAACGAATCGGCCACGAACACGCTGCCATCCGGCGCTGCGGCCAGCCCGCGCGGTGAATTGAATCGTCCCTCTTCACTGCCAAGGCCGCCGACAATCATGTCGGCAGGCACTTCGATTGCATTGTCGACATAGGGGTCAGGTTCGATCGCCACAGGTGGTACGCCAAAATCCCAGATCTGGGCAGCCACATCTTTGCGAATATACATGCGCATCGAGCGCGCCGGGTTCCATTTTGCCGGGCTTGGGTCCTGTCCCCTGAGTGTTAGATAGTCGTTGAAATCGCGGTTCAACCATACCTGGAACAAAGCTTCGCGTTCCTCGGGTGTGTCCACCTGCTCGACCATGCGTCGCAAGGTTCGCGAGACATAATCGAACAAGGACATGTTCGTAGGGGGCAGGCCGGTTTCGCTGGCGTAACTGGAAGCGATGCTGCTGCGCTGGAAATCAAAATAATCCTGATTGGGCCACCAAATGCGCATGAACTCGAACATATAGAAATCATCGCGCACCACTGGTTCGATCTTGCTGTAATTGGCATCGCCGACAATGATCACCGGCAGGTCGCGCAAACTTGCGGACGGGTTTTGGTCGTAATACACTTTGTTGGGATAGTTGCGCAGATACCACCACAACGGATAGTTGGTCTCATTGTCATAGGCTACCTGCAGATCCAGGCTGTCAGTAAGCCGCAGGGAAAGCTCCTCCAGCTGTTCCATCATTTCACCTGGGCCAGGCGCCATATGGGCATACACAAGATATTCGGTAGCTGAGTCATAGTTGATATAAGCCGCACGGAACGCGGCCCGGGTGGTAAGCAGCGCCAAACCGGCGAAAACCAGCAGCGTTAAGACGCGCCGCGATTGTTCGCTTTTCCATTTATCTTCGATCGACAGCTTGAACAGCGCAAACACAGAACTCGCAAACAGCAGGGTTGTGAACGTAAACCGCAATGTAGACTGCAATTGCACTTGTTCCATTCCCTGGAATGGCGCGTGTGTGCCCAGCAGGATGCTTAACAGGTCCAACCCAGCCAGCCCGGAGATGGCCATGGCGCTGAGGAGTAGAAGGCCGCGCGGCCTGGTCGCCAGCGCCCAGTCGACCCGTTTGATCAGCCAACCCAACGCCCAACCGCTTAGCAGCAACATGGGCAGGGCGATGTGCACAGTGAGCCAGGGCATCTTCTCACCGGCGATGGTGTATGCAGCCAAAGAGGTGAACGACCAAAAAGTGAGCAGGATCAAAGCAAGTCGCCGGCTTTCCGCTGGGCGCAGCTTGCCATTTTCCTCGGCTTCAATTTTCTGCACACCGCGGCGCCAAATGCCAATCCCCAGCATGCCAGCCAGGATGCTGCCGAGCGCGGCTAAATATTCATAGACCGGGATTTGAACCGCCCAGTAGTAATAAAGCGGCTGGCTGCCGCGCTGCACAGCCTGTTGTTCCACCCAGTACCCCAGTGAGCCAACCAAGCCGGTGAAGATGCCGAGTGAATTGGTGAACATAGTGGTGAACAACGGGATAAAAATGGCAAAGAAAATGCCCATATTGATCAGCCACTGTTTGGTGTTCCATAACGCGCCGACGATGGCCGAGAGGATGAACATGAAAACAACCACCAACACTAGCAGCAACAGGTTGGGAAGATCAGGCGAACTAAACAGCGTACCCCAGTTCAGGGTCGTGACCACATTTTTGAAATACGAATACGTTAACTGCGGGGCCAGCATGGTGAGCGGGAAGGCGCCCAGGTTCGGCAGGGTCAGTGCAAAGAGTAGCGCCATCAGGCCAAAGCTGCGCTCTGTGCGCAGGCGCGCCAATCCATAATCTCGCCCCAGGATGACCAGGCTGGCGCCCAGCGCCAACAACCCCGCCGCGCCAAATCCCAGCGGGATGGGGTTAAGCCCGCCGCTCGGCGCGCTATCCAGGCTTACACCCGGATCGACCGGTTCGGCCACTTCCGAACCGCTCACGATGCCCGGCCCGGCTTCGCCCACCACCATTTGGGCTCCAACCGCGATCATGAAGAGGGCCACACTGGTCAGTAGTAAGACGAAGAAATACAGGCGGGAATTTGCCCCTTGCCACTTTTGTCTCCCGATCCGGAATAAAAATAACAGTCCTAGGAAGATCAGGATCTGGGCCGTGTAGATAAAAGCGGTTTCTTTCGTGGCGAAATGCAAGGCCAGCGCGGCAGTAATAATATATAAATATTTATTTTCGCCGCGGTCCAGGTAACGCAAGACCCCCCATAGCATCACCAACCCAAATAACGCCACGAATGATTCGTTGCGCGCGTAGCGGCCGTAGTACAACATGTATGGTGAGATCAGGAATAAAAATGATGCAACCATCGCTCCGATGCGACCCAGGTACCGTCTAAACGCCCACCAAATGAACAGCACCGTGAATACGCCAAACAACGCGGCGGGGGCACGCGCTGTGAAGTCGCTGTCGCCAAAAAGAAAGTAACTTAACGCCAGAAGGTGGAATTGCAGCGGCCCATGGCTCAACGGGTCGTGCATGTATCCATCCCCGCGATTGAGCTGCCATGAAAACACCACGTGGGTGGTCTCGTCGTGGCTCATCACCCGGTCGCCCAGGCCGATGAAGCGGGTAAGGACGGCCGCCACCAGTAACAGGCACAGAACGGTCAGTTCCCAGGTTAGTTTGAACTTGGGAAAAAAGGGTTGGTCCAGCCAGCTTGAATGTGAAGTGAATTTTTCTTTGGGCATTTGGCGCAACGACCCTCAATTGGCGGGGATGGTGTATTTTACGTTAGAGTGCTGGCTTTCGCCAAGCGGGAGACCTGGTTTGCGCTAGACCCGAGTGCATCTAGCTTGCGGCTGTTGGGCTGGCTTGCGTGTCTTGCGCAGCCGGCGCGAAGCGCGCATGCTTGCCCAGCCGCAGGTGCAGGGCATAGAAGGCCAGGGCGGCTACCGCGCAGATCGCGCCGCCGATCAGCCATAACAGGTTTGGATCGTAATTATCCAGGATGATGCCTGCGGCTGTGGGGCCCACGGCGAACGGTACCACCCACACCAGCCCGAACACCGCCATATAGCGGCCGCGCATCGCCTCCGGTGCAAAATTCGCCGCCAGCGCAGAGCTGGTCGGCATGGTGATCATCTCCCCGATGGTAACGATTGCGATGGCTGCCATGAACAGCATGTACGCGCTGACGAAGGCGAACATGCCGAAACCGATCACGTAGAACAGCGAGCCAAGCGCCATCAGCGCAAACGGTGGGCGGGTTTTTATCTTGCGCGATGTCCAAAATTGGAACAGGATCACCAAGATTGCGCTGACCGTCAGCAGGAAGCCATATCCCTGCGGCAGGAGTTTGTGCACATCCCGCAGGAACACCGAAAGTGAGTTGTACATTTGGCTATACACCAAGGTCATCAAGACCATGGCCACGATGAACCACACGAAAGGTGTATCGCGCAGCACTCTGACATAGCCGCCAAAGGTCTGGCGCATCGTTTCTGGTTTTTCGCCTTCATGTAGCGCTGGCTTGGTCTCAGGAATGAACATGAAGAACAGCAGGGCCGCCACGCAGCTCACGATCGCATCGATAATGAACAACCACAGAAAATCGACATTGGCGATGAACCCGCCGATGCTCGGGCCAATGATCCAGGCCAGGTTGCGCACCACGCGCATGATGCCGAAACCTTCCTGGCGCTGCTGCTCTGGCAGGATGTCGGCGATCATCGCCTGGTGGGCGGGTGCAGCCACGTCCGCAAAGATGCCGATGATCGCCGCCAATGGGAATAGCACGGTGAACTCGTTCACAAAGCCCAGCGCTAGTGTGGTGATCGCGCTGGCTACCAAACCGAACAGGATCAATTTCTTGCGGCCCAAGCGGTCGGTTAGCGCCCCGCCTATCAATCCGCCTATGAAACTTGCCACGGAAAAGGTGCCCAACACCAGGCCAGCCTCGGTCATGCCCACGCTGAATTTTTGAGTTATATAAAGGGCAAAGAAGGGGAACAGCAGCGTTGCCCCCACGGAATCGATAAAGGAAACGCCTGTAACACCCCAAAATCGGCGGGGAAATTCGTTATACACCTTTTTTACGCTGGAGAATAATTTCATCTGGTCACCGGCAGGTCCGTGGATTATTGCACAAATGTTCTGTTTTGAAAAGTGTGCTTACCCCCAACCTGATTACATCTTGTGTATGGACCCCTTGAGTGCGGCCACTTCGTCGGCCTCCAGCTTGCGCCACTGGCCCGCTTTCAAAGCACCCAGGTGCAGGCTGGCGATGCGCACGCGGATCAGCTGCACCACCGGCAAGCCCAACATGCGCGTGATCTCGCGGATCTCGCGTTTGCGTCCTTCATGCATCACTACCTGCAGCCAGGCGCCTTTGCCCTTCGCTCCGCTTACACGCACCTGGGCCGGCGCGCTGCGGGTGCTGTCTGCCAGCACCACGCCGCGGCGCCAGGTGGCTAGTTGCTCCTTATCCGGCTGGCGCGCCACCAATACGCGGTATTCCTTTTCCTGCTCGTAACGCGGGTGCGTGATCCGTTCGGTCAACTCACCGTCGTCGGTCAGGATCATCAGGCCTTCACTTTCCAGGTCCAGGCGTCCCACCAAATGCAGCAGCTCACCGCCTGGCACCAGGTCTGTCACCTTTCGCCGCGGGTCCGGCCCTGCCGTGGTGGAGAGCACGTTACGCGGTTTGTAAATGGCGTAATACACGAACTCTGCCGGCAGCTTGACCCGATGTCCATCTACCATAATGGTGTCGTGCTGCGCGTCAGCCTTGCTGCCGAGTTCGGCGCGTTTTTTATTCACCATCACCCGGCCAGCGCTGATGATGTCTTCACACGAACGCCGCGAACCATAGCCGGCCCGGGCAAGGATCTTCTGAAGGCGTTCTTCTGGCATATGGGGTCTACCCTGGACTTTCAACACTACACATGAAAATGGATTTGATTAATGTTTTAGGTTGGTATCGATGGCAGGCAGATTCTCTTGCTTCGCCAGGTGGTCCAGGTTAAGCGGTGGCAGGCTTTCCAGTTTGCTTAGCCCAAAATGCTGCAGGAATTCCGGAGTGGTCTCGTAAAGGATCGGGCGGCCGGCTGTCTCTGCCCGCCCGGTCTCCTCGATCAGCCCGTGGGTCAGCAGTGAGCGCATGGCGCTGTCGCTGTTCACCCCGCGGATCGAGTCAATATGCGGCCGCGTGATCGGCTGCTGGTAGGCCACGATCGCCAGGCACTCCAGGGCTGCGTGGCTCAGCCGGGTGGTGGCCTCCAGGTCCAGGAAGCGCTCCACCAGGGCAGCCGTCTGTGGCGCGCTGGTCAGGCGCAGTTCGCCTTTATGGCGCTGCAGCCGGATGCCGCGTTCGGCATAGCCGGCCTCCAGCGCTTCCAGCGATGTTTCCACCTGCCGCGGCGTCACTTCCAACGCTTCGGCCAGCTGTTTTACACTCACCGTGGCGGGAGCTACGAACAGCAATGCTTCCAGTTTGGCTTCCAGGCTGAGGTCTTGCGCTCCGTTCGCGTCTGCGGTTTTGTTAGCCATAAACTATAATTTTTCCTTGTCCGTCTTTGCGAGGAGTGGACTGCGAAGCAGACCCGATAAGTCTGCATATTTTTTTATGAACAACCTGCGATTATACCTGCTCGTTTGCCTGGCTCTCTGGCTGGTTGCCTGCGCTCCCGGCAGCTCCACGGAGCAGCTGGCCATTGCCATCCAGGTGGATGGCCAGGCCCGCCAACTTTCCATCCCCGCCGGTAGTAAAGTGCGCGAGGCGCTCGACGCGGCCGGCATCGAACTCGGTGAGCTGGATCGCGTCGACCCTCCAGGCTACACCCAGCTAGCTGACGGCGACCACCTGCGCGTCATCCGCATCGCACAAGAATTCGAGACCGAGACGGTCCCCATGCCATTTACCTCGCGCACCTTGCCCAATGAAGCTATCCCGGGGGGAGAGCAGCGCTTGATCCAGAACGGCGTCAACGGGGAGCAAGAGCTCGGCTATCGCCTGGTATACGAAGACGGCGAATTAATTTCTAGAATTCAGATTGAGGCCGTAGTGCGCGTCGAACCGGTCGAAGAGATCATCATGATCGGCGCGCAGTCACCCTTCTCTTCCCTCACCATCCCCGGGCGCCTGGCCTTCATTTCCGGCGGCAATGCCTGGGTGCTGGAAGGCAGCAGTGGCTCCCGCCGCGCGGTAGCCATCACCGGCGATCTAGATGGCCGTATCTTCGAGCTTTCGCCAGATGGCAGCTGGTTGCTCTTCTCGCGCTCTAGCCGCTCCGCTGGCGAGATCAACCAACTGTGGGTGGCCAGTCTGGATGAAGACGAGCAAACCCTGATCGACCTGGGTGTAAGCAAC
>JBBDXQ010000002.1:0-9925 GCA_040902265.1 Anaerolineales bacterium | reverse complement strand
GTGATCCTTGATCAGCCGGATGCCCTTGGCCTTCAGGTGCGCCAGGGTGGCTTCGATGTCGTTGACTTCCAGGCAAATGTGGTGCAAGCCCGGGCCACGTTTTTTCAAAAAGCGCGCCACTCCGCTGTCATCCGAAGTGGGCTGCACCAGTTCTACTTCGCTTTCGCTGGCTGGCAGGAAAGCCACAACAGACTGCTCGCTCGGCACCTCTTCCATGTGAGACAGATCCATGCCAAGTGCATCCTGCCAAAATTCCAATGCCTTATCGATATCCTCAACCACGAGGGCGATATGATCGATCCGTTTAATAAATTGGGGCATAATGCTCCTGTTTAAGTGGTGGCCGGCGGCCGGTATTCACCCCAAAGCTGGCGCAGCCGCCCACAGATCTCTCCCAAAGTAACCTGGTTTTCCACGCATTCGATCAAGACCGGCATCAGGTTCTGGCTGCCGCGGGCGGCATTCTCGAGGTGGTCGAGCAGTTCGGCAACGCGGGTCTGGTCCCGGGCAGCGCGTAGCTTGGCCAAACGCTCACGCTGGGCAGCCTCCAGGCTGGGGTCAGCCTGTAGCCGCTCTAGGGTCGGTTTTTCATCTACCTGGTACGCGTTGACGCCAACGACGATCTCTTCATCTGCTTCCAACGCCAATTGGAAGCGGTACGCCGCGTTCTGGATCTCACTTTGAATATAGCCTTCCTCGATAGCAGCCAGCGCTCCGCCGCGGGCATCGATCTCGTCCAGGTAGACCTGGGCACGCTTCTCGATCTCATTGGTCAAATATTCGATGGCGTAAGATCCGCCCAACGGGTCCACTGTGTCACCGGCCTTGGCTTCATGGGCGATGATCTGCTGGGTGCGCAGCGCCACGCGCACTGCTTGCTCGGTGGGCAGCCATAACGCTTCATCCATACTGTTGGTGTGCAGCGATTGAGCGCCGCCTAGCACTGCAGCCAGTGCCTGAATCGAAACGCGTACGATGTTGTTCTGCGGCTGCTGCGCCGTAAGGGTAGAGCCGGCTGTCTGGGCGTGGAAGCGCAGCTTCCACGAAGAGGGAAGCTTGGCGCCAAAGCGCTCGCGCATCAGCCGCGCCCACAGGCGGCGGGCGGCCCGGAATTTAGCGACTTCTTCCAAAAAGTGGTTATGGGCATTGAAGAAGAATGAGATCTGGGCTGCGAAGCGGTCGATGTCCAACCCGGCTTTCAGAGCTTCTTCAACATAAGCAATCCCGTTCGCCAGGGTGAAGGCCACTTCCTGCACGGCCGTTGAGCCAGCCTCACGGATGTGGTAGCCTGAAATGCTGATCGTGTTCCAACGCGGCACTTCTCTTTCGCAGTAGCTGAGCACATCGGTGATCAGGCGCATGGAAGGCTTAGGGGGATAGATATAGGTTCCGCGGGCAATGTATTCCTTGAGGATATCGTTCTGCACTGTGCCGCGCAGCTTGCCGGGATCCACGCCCTGGCGTTTGCCCACGGAAATGTACATGGCCAGCAAGACTGCAGCCGGCGCGTTGATGGTCATGCTGGTTGAAACCTTGTCCAACGGGATGCCATTAAATAGGGCGGCCATATCATCGAGCGAAGAGATGCTCACCCCCACCTTGCCTACTTCTCCAGAGGCGATCGGGTCGTCTGCGTCATAACCGATCTGGGTGGGTAGGTCGAAGGCTACAGAGAGGCCGGATTGGCCCTGGGCAAGCAGGTAGCGGTAGCGCTTGTTCGATTCCTCAGCGCTGGAATAGCCAGCGTACTGGCGCATGGTCCATAGGCGGCCGCGATACATGCTGGGCTGCACGCCGCGCGTAAATGGATATTCCCCGGGGAACCCGAGGTCCTGCTCGATGTCGAAATCCAGGTCGTCGGCCGCCAGCAATGGTGGTATCGGAATACCGCTGGGTGTTTCGAAGGAAGGCTTGCGTTCAGGAACCTGCGAAACTGAAGGTTCAAGCGTTTCTTTTTCCCAACGCTGCCTTTCCTTCAACTTATCGGTTAATTTTTGGGCCATTCATGTGAGTATAACCGCTCGGCTTATTCTTCAGGTTCAGGCTACGCTGGCCATGTTCCGCTCACACCATGGCTTTTTATTTGCGGTATAGTTAAGTGTTAGGAGCAGGACTGCATGGCGAAAGAAAAAGACGTAATTAAAGTTGAAGGAACCGTAATCGAGGCGTTGCCCGGAACTCAATTCCAGGTGCAATTGGATACCGGCCACACGGTGCTAGCCTACCTCTCCGGCAAGATGCGCCGCTTCTATATCCGGATCTTGCTGGGAGATCGAGTGGTGCTGGAAATGTCTCCCTACGACATGAACCGAGGCCGCATCACCTACCGCTACAACAAGGCCCCCAACTCAAGTGGTATTCCAAATACTACCGAAGGTTAATTATAAATACACCGGTTCAAAGAACCGGGCTCCTTTTTTCCTATAAAGCTCATTGCTCCAAGAATTTTTCAGCGCCTATCTGCGTTCATGCGCGGCTAGTTATTTGCCTTCAATTGAATGGTTTGGCCAGGATAAATCATGTAGGGACTCGAAAGGTTGTTTAGCCCGGCCAAACTGATCCAGTCCAAGCCAAAGTAATGGGCAATATCCACTATTCTTTCAGTGCGCATGGCTGTATATGTATCGGGCACCGGCAAGTCCGCCAGTTCCAAATCTATCTCCGGCAAGTTAAGCACATCGCCAAGTTGCAGCATAAAGGGCGGCGTCAGGTCATTGAACCGCGCCAGTACGGCCCAATCCATTTTCAATTTACGGGCGATCTTTAATAAATAGTCGCCCTTCTTCACAATGTATCTGCGCGGTTCCGCGGGCGCAGGCTCCTCGGTGGGGTTGGCTTGCGCCTCCCCGTTAAGTAGCAATGTTTGCCCTGGATAAATGAGATAGGGATAGCTGATATTGTTCCAGGCTGCAAGGTCCGGCCACGCCAGCCCAAAGCGGTTAGCTACCTTGTTGAGCGTGTCCCCGCGCTGTACGGTATATGCGGAGTTGGGGTCGCCTTGGTCTGTGTTAGCCCCAGGTGTCTCGCCGCTGCCTTCGCCAACCACGGCCATGTTGCCCAGCACCGCCCACGAATTCAGGAAATTCTTCAGGGGATGGGTGACGGTATATCCGGTCAGCGCGTCCACCAGGTGCACGCGGCTTTCGTCGTAGCCGATCAGGATCATGGTGTGCTCATTATTGGCCACTGTTACAGTTTGGCCGCCCTGTGTTTCGTATTCTTTCGGAGTTTCCGACCAAATGCTGCCGATTATCCACACGATCACCGGGCGGCCAGCGGCAACCTCGTTGCGCGCTTCGTCCCAGCTAAGCCCTATCCCAGCATGCGCATCCAGGCCATAATCCCGCAGTAACCTGGCAACCGGTTCCGCGTGGACCCCATAAGATGATGGAGGGATGTACCCCCACGGGTCGTTCGGGTTGCCGACAAAGCCTTCGTTGGGGTTATCGGAGCGGGGGAGTTGGTCGATAAAGACGCTCTCGTTTATCGATACACCCCAATAAGCAGCCCAATCGGCCGCAGAGCGCGATTCACAAGAAAGTGAAAAGGTCTGGGCGTGGCCGTTCACACCCGATATATAAGCCTGGTTTGGGATTTCAGCCTGGGCGCGTACGGCAGAAAACGCCGAGAAGCTCAGTCCAATTGCCAGGATCGTCAGTATGCGTTTCATTTCGTTATAGTGTTAAATCCGTACATAGTTGTGGAGCGTATAATTCCTGCGATGTCTGACTTTGCAGATTCTGTTTTCCAATTGACTGGCATCCGCATTTCGAAGACCCAGCTTACTGCCTTCGATAAGTACGCCCGCGAGCTGGTCGTGTGGAACCAGCGCTTCAACCTCACCAGTATCACCGAGTTCGAGCAGATCCGCAGCAAGCATTTCCTCGACTCACTGAGTTGTTGGCTCGCCTTGCGCTGGCAACCCCTTGGTCTCCTTATAGACGTCGGAACCGGTGCCGGGTTCCCCGGGTTGCCGCTTAAGATCCTGCAGCCTGAGCTGCAGGTGACCCTGGTAGAGGCTACGGCTAAAAAAGCCAGCTTTCTACACCATATAGTGCAAGTTTTACGCCTGGATGGCGTGACCGTGCTGCCCAAACGCGCTGAGGAATTGGGGCAACTGCCAGAGCACCGCTTAGTTTACGATTGGGCGCTGGCCCGAGCAGTGGCACCAATGGCAGTGCTGGCCGAATACCTGCTGCCGTTTGTCAAAATCGGGGGTTTTGCGATGGCTCAAAAAGGGAAAGATGCCAGTACCGAAGCCGAGGCAGCGAAACCCGCAATCGAAAAACTTGGCGGAGAGCTGAATGAGGTCTTGCAGGTCAACATTCCCGGCTTGGCCGAGGAGCGCTGGCTGGTGGTGCTCAAAAAGACCGCGCCAACTCCTGCTGCTTACCCCCGCAGAGCTGGAATACCCAGCAAGCGGCCGTTAGGCAAATCACCCGACTAATCTTCCCTCTTGGATCTGCCATCGTTTCGCTTGGGCCAGGAATTCCGGCGTAAACAAATTGAAATCCGTGGTGGTAAGCAGTACTTGCTGCTGACCACCCAGCCGCGCCAAAAGGTCGGCGCGGCGCATCTCGTCTAATTCGGCCAACACTTCGTCCAGCAGCAGCACGGGCTGGTAGCCGCTGCGGCTGTGCATCCAAGCCAATTCGGCCAGCTTCAGGGTCAGCAAAGTGGTGCGCACCTGGCCGCGCGATCCGTAGCTGCCCAAGTCCACGCCATTGCCCAGGAAGCGCAGCTCATCCCTGTGCGGACCGAGGCTGGTGCTGCCGCGCGCCAGGTCCTCGCCGCGGGCGGCGTTCAGAGCGCTGAGAAATCCGCTTTCGATCTTGCTAACGTCCAATGCGCTGCGATCAGCGGGCTCCTGGATCAGCACGCGTTGCTTGGCAGGTGCTGGCAATGGATCGTAGCTGGGCTGATAGTTGAGGCGCAACACTTCACCGCCGCGGGTCAACTCGTGGTGCAGCCGGCCAGCCAGCGCGTCCAGCTCCTGCACGGCGCGGAAACGGGCTGCCAGGATCTGGGCGGCGCGCTGGCTGAGGCGCTCGTCCCAAAAATCGAGCTGGCCATTGACGCTGCCGGAATCGTAAAGCTGCTTGAGCAGCGCATTGCGCTGGCTCAAAACGCTGTCGTATTCACTTAGCTCCTGGGCATAGTTTGGGTGCACCTGTGATAAAGCCAGGTCCAGGTACTGGCGCCGGTGGCGAGGCGTGCCCTCAACGATCTGCAGCATTTGCGGCAAAAACAACACGGCCTGGAAGAACCCGGCCACTTCACTGGCTTTCTTCTTGGCTCCGTCCAGCAACAGTTCCTTGCGGCTGCGTTCGACTCCGTTGCGCGTCTGTTCCTTGATGATGCGCACCTCCAGCTGGTGCTGGCGCTCCCCCCTCAAGTACGTAGCCTGCAGGCGGGCCACCGCCAGCGGTTTGCGGGCTTCGAGGAAGTTGATAAGCTGCCGGTCGTTTTCCGCATGGAAGGAATTGAGCGTAGCCAGGAAATAGACAGCTTCCAACAGGCTGGTCTTCCCCTGTGCATTGCGGCCCACGATCAGCGTAGAGCCCTGGGGGATCTCGGTGTCCAGGCGCGCAAAATTGCGAAAGTTGGTGAGCGAGAGATGTTGTAGGCGCATGGAGACGGCTTAAGCCAGCCGGTCTTCTTCTTCGTCGCCTGCTTGCAAGGCTTGCACCTTGAGGGCCTTATCGATGAACAATACCCCGTTCAAATGGTCGATCTCATGCTGAAAAATGCGCGCCAGCCAGCCGCTGGCCTTTATCCTTACCTGCTGTCCCCTGCGATTCTGAGCCTTAATCGTCACCGTCACAGCGCGATCCACATCGCCAACCAACCCGGGGATGGACAGACAGCCTTCGCTGGCCACCTCGGTCTCGATGGAGGCGCGTGTGATCTCCGGGTTGATCAGTGTAAAGAGCTTCTTTTCCGGCGGCCTGCCATTCGCTTCCTCATCGGGCTCCTCGCCGTATTCCACGACTGTCACTCGCAAAGGCACGTTGATTTGCGGCGCGGCCAAGCCCACCCCTGGCGCGGCGCGCATGGTTTCGATCATATCGTCGATCAAGCGTTGCAGCTCAGCGTCGAAGGTTTCGACTGGACGCGCTTTGCGCCGCAGACTCTCATTGGGGTGTTTAACAATGTCTCGGATCGGCATGTAAATAGATACTTCCCATCGTTGGATTATAAGCAAAGCGGCTACGCTCTAATTCTACAGGAGGGTTGAATCCAACCTGCTGTTTTACAAAAGCCGCAATCGCTTTGTTTGGGACCCGTCTTTCATTGCTTATACTTATTCGCTGGCCTCAGGCGCTTGCCCGCGGGTGCGTTCTTCTTCGTAGACCCGTAGCCATTCGGTCATGCGCTGGCGCTCTTCCTCGGCCTGGCTTTTTTGCTGCTTGCTCTTTAGCGCTTCCATGCGCGCAAAGATGTCTTGCTGCACCAGGGCGGGATCGGACACATGTGTGAAAACCAGTGAAGCGTCGCCCACGCTGATCCGTACTTCGCCGAAGTTGAGCAGCAACCCCAGCAACCCAACCTTGTGGTTTTCCAGGCTCAGCACATTAGCCAATGGGGCGGACTTGGTCACTTCGCTTCCGAGGGGTTTCTTCTCAGTATCGACCAACTTATCAGGGCTGACAATATACATATCATTCTGCCAATCCAGGATTCGGTAGATGATCAGTCCAACAGGCGTCAGGAAAGCTATCACAGTAACTGCTAGTCCAAGGGGACTCTCGAGCAAGCCGCCCAATACGATGGGCGGTCCGATCAGCACTGCTATCGCGAAAAGAGCGGGCAGCGCCAGGCTGCTTAGCAATGTAAACCAGTGCTTGTGATAGGTGATCGTGTCCCCGCTGACTGTGCGCGTCTTGAATAGCGAGAAGCGTTGGCTGCGGTCCACCATAGGCAGCCGTGGCTGGCTGGGTGTCGATGTGTCGCTTTCCGCGCTCTGGCCCAGGCTCTCGCGCACGGCCTGCCGGATGGATTCGTGGCGTTCCTGGCGGTTCTGCCGCTTGGTGCGCGCTGCGTAATCTTCGATCAAATGCTTGGTACGTACCGGGTCGCTTACGCTGGGCATCAGCACTATGCCGGTGAAAGTGCGCACGATAATGTCGCCAAAGCCCATCAAACGCCCCATTAGTGACGTATGTATGTCCACTGATTGGGTGCTGGCCAGCGGCGCTTCAATGCGGCTGGAGGAACTGAGCAGTACTTGTTCCAGCCACACCACCCGTAAATTAGTGATCAGGTAGTAATCGTTGCGCCAATCCATCGCCTCCCAGATTCCCAGACCGCCGGCCCCAAAGAGCAGGGTCGCTCCCGCAAGCACCAAATAGAACTGCTGCCCTGCCTCCGCACCGATGGCGAAGTACAACGCCAACATACCTGCGATGGCTACGGCTGCCGCGCGGGCGACCCTGAGCCACAGATAGGAGGCATGCTTGCGGGCGACGTAATACACCACCTCATTGTCCTCAAGCCAGTCGAACTCGACCTTGGCTAACAGCTCTCTGCCAGCCAACAGGTGGCGCAGGCTGCCAGCCACCTGCGGGAACTCGGCCAGCATCCATTGGAAGTCACGGTCGGTCAGATATAGCAATTGGGTTAGGCGCAAGGCGCTCACTGCCGCCTGGCGCTCAGTGCTACCCAGCAGGGCTTCTGCTCCGAATGGGTCGCCTGGCTCAAGCAAGTATTCGCCCACTCGCTGGCCCTCGCGGATCTCCTGGTTAAGCAATTGGCCGCTGATCACTATGTAGAAGTTCTCTGCCCTGTCACCCGCCCCATATAGAAGCTGATTGGGTGGCAACTTGTGGTCGTGAAAGCGCGCCGCAATTATCTCAAGTTGATCATCATCAAGCTCTTGGAATAGCGCCATCTCCTTGAATTGCGCCACGCGTTCGGAAAGAGTAGTTTGCACATCGCGATTCTAGCAGATTCAGCTAAGGCACGTTTCACTAGCAACCAAGCAAGAGACTCTCAATTGTCCAATCGCCGATTTGCTACTTAAGGGATTAGCGCTTTTCCGCCATGTTACAATTTTCACTCATCCCCCTGAAAATGAGCTGATCACCTATGCCCATCCATTTCGGTACAGACGGCTGGCGTGCCGTCATGTCCGACACCTTTACCTTTGCCAATTTGCGTTTGGTCGCCCAGGCCATCGCAGACGCAGTGCGTGCCGAGATACAAAATGGAAACCACGTAAGTGCAGCAAAGGAAACCGCCCCTGACATCGTCGTAGGGTTCGATACCCGCTTCCTGTCTGACCGCTTCGCCCGTGATGTAGCCTGTGTGTTTGCTGCGGATGGCTTGCGTGTGCACCTGGCCCAGGCCGATGCGCCTACTCCATCCATCTCTTTCGCCGTGCGAAATCTTGGCGCGCGTGCTGGGGTAATGATCACCGCCTCCCACAACCCGCCGCGCTACAACGGTATCAAGCTCAAGGCTTCCTATGGCGGGTCTGCCTCGAACGCCATGTGTAAACGGGTGGAGATCTATTTGAACGACAATGAGACCCGCGGCCGCAGCCCCGGGTTAATGGATTTTGATGACGCCGTGGAAGAGGGCCTTATCAAGCGCTTTCGCCCGAATGCACCTTACGAGAACCAGCTTCGTAAGCTGATCAATTTCGATGTGATCAGCAGAGCGCCCCAAAAAGTTATTGTAGATTCAATGTATGGTTCAGGCCGTGGCCTGATCGCCCACATGCTGCAATCCACTGGCTGCGAAGTCGTCGAGATCCGCGGAGAGATGAACCCCGGCTTCGGCGGCATCCACCCCGAACCCATCTTGCCGTACCTAGCAGACCTGGTGACCGCCCTCAAAGCCCACCCGGGGTTCTTCGGCGTCGCCACTGATGGTGACGCTGATCGAGTCGGCGCCATGGACGAGGAAACAGCCTTCGTAGATCCCCACAGGATCATGGCGCTATCCTTGCGCTATCTGGTGGAAGCCCGCGGGCAGAATGGCAAGGTGATCCGCACCGTGTCCACCACCCGCATGGTAGACCGCTTGGCGGAAAAATATGGGCTGGTCGTAGAGGAAACGCCGGTAGGCTTCAACCATATCGCTGACCATATGTTGTCCGGCGATGTGCTCATCGGCGGCGAGGAGTCCGGCGGCATATCCTTTAAAGGTCATATCCCTGAGGGAGATGGCGTGTTGATGGGTTTGCTGCTTGTCGAGATGGTGGCCGCCTCAGGTGGGACCTTGCGCGATCTGGTGGCGGACCTGTTGAAGGAAGTGGGTCCCGCACATTATGCGCGCACCGACTTGCGCCTCAAACGCCCGGTGGAAAAGAAAGAGATGAACCTCCGCCTCTCGAACAGCGCACCTGCCAAGATCGGCGGCCAAAGTGTGCTGAACGTAGCTAACAACGACGGCACCAAGTACATCCTGGCAGACGATTCCTGGCTGCTCATTCGTCCCTCAGGAACGGAGCCGGTGCTGGGCGTGTATGCGGAAGGCCGCTCGCCCGCCATGCTCAAGGCCTTGATGGCTTATGGGGAAAAAATTGCTGAGGCTGCAACCTAGTTTCCGATCTCTATGTCTTTTAACTTACGCTCAAGATTAAAAGGCCGGGCGTTTGCCTTTGGGGCTGTCTTCCTTATGAGCTTGGCCCCAATTTTTATGAAATTCGGCATTCTGCAGGCCATCGATCCAATCCCTTTGCTCACCATGCGCTTTTGGCTGGCAGCCGTAGTTCTGTGGCCGCTCTTTTACATCGTCGATTGCCGCGTACTACGCCTCCCGCACAAGCACCTACTGCCACTATTTATTGGCTCGTTCATTTTTGCTGCCTCCTACCTGCTTTACTACCTTGCGCTTCCCTATATTGGCGCGTCTATTAACCATGGTGAGTATCCCTTGACAGTAGGTAGACATTTGGTCTATAATGGGGGTAGTGAGG
>JBBDXQ010000001.1:0-10039 GCA_040902265.1 Anaerolineales bacterium | reverse complement strand
ACACCCGGCTGCTGACCGCAGCATCCCCAATGTGGAGCTTCTGGCGCAAGCCCTTTCCTCGCTGGTAGAATAATTCATCGTGGATAGCAACATCATCCTGGTGCTTTGCCTGACCGCGCTGATCGGGCTGGGCATTCCTGCCATGCTGTACGCCGGGCTGCGGCGAGGCGGCACGGTGGGCCAGATCGAACTGCTGCGGCGCGCCAGCAGGCAGGCGCGCCAACCCTGGCAGCGAGAAGACAGCCAGCTGGCGGAACTATCCCAGAAGGTGGAAGCGCTGCGGGCCAAGACCGACCAGACAGCTAAGTGAATTGTGCGGATTTATTCCCCTCTCATGCATCTATGTTAAGCTATCCCTAATCAGGGAGCCTTTTCGCTAAATCTTCCATGAAAAAAACCATCCGCTTTTTCCTATTGATCACCCTTGCGGCCGCCATCACAATTGGATGCTCTTTTTTCTTCGAGCTGGCTAATTCGATTAACGGTGTCCCTAATTCCGTAGAAGCGCCGGCGAGCGAAGCGATCCAAGCCACAACCGAAAGCCAGGCCACGCTGGCGCCATCCCTTGCGGGCAGCGATATCGACCTGGACGAGCTATTCGCCCCGGTTTGGGAGAGTCGCGAACATCTTCAAAATTACTTTGTGCAACAACCTATTGAAGACCAGGTATTAGCCCAGGGCGCACTGGGCGGCCTGGTCAGCTTGCTTGAGGACCAGGGGATCCAGTTGGACGAGCTTGAGGTAGGCGATGCCGCCCCCAGCGCCGCCAGCCTGGCAGTGCAAGCTGGCACGCCTGCAGAAAGCCGCCAGGCTTTTGCAGATTTCTGGGCAGCCTGGCGCGCGGTTCAATACGGCGACGGCCAGCTGGAAAAGACAGCGCAGGACTACGTGCATGCCGCCCTTGCCGGCTTGGTGACCGCGCTTGACGACCCGCATACCGCGTATATGAATCCCGACCAGGTGCAGCAATCCAACATCCAGCTGGAAGGTGAATATGAAGGCATCGGCGCTTTCGTAGATACCACCACTGAATTCGTCACCATTGTCTCCCCCATAGAAGGCTCGCCAGCCGAAGCCGCCGGCCTGAAGCCCGGCGACCTGGTGATCGCGGTGGACGGCGAGGACATGACCGGGGTGCCAGGCACAGCCGTGATCGGCCGCATCCTTGGGCCGGCGGGTAGCAGCGTTTTGCTCACTATCCAGCGCGAGGATGAACCCGAGCCTTTTGATGTCGAGATCGTGCGCGAGCAGATCAGCGTCCCCAGCGTAAGCGGTGAAATGCTTGAAGACAATATCGCCTACGTGCAACTATTCACTTTCGGCGCCAATAGCTCGCAGGAATTGAACGAGATCCTGGAAGAGCTGCTGGCACAAGACCCGAAAGGGCTGATCCTTGACCTGAGAAATAACGGCGGCGGCTTTTTGAACACAGCCGTTTCCATTACTTCAGAATTTATCACGGGCAACCGCATCGTCTTGTTTGAAGAATATGGCGATGGCTCTCGTGATGAATACCAGGCGTTCTCGGACGGCATCGCCACCCAAATCACCCTGATCGTGCTGGTGAACGAAGGCACGGCCTCGGCCTCAGAGATCCTGGCCGGCGCCATCCAGGATTACGACCGCGGCCTGCTGGTAGGCCAGACCACTTTTGGCAAAGGCTCAGTGCAGCAACCGGTAGCTCTTTCCGGCGGGCAAGGCGCCTTGCGCATTACGGTTGCCCATTGGCTCACCCCCGATGAGCGCCTGATCCACGGCGTCGGGCTGACCCCTGACGTGGAGGTCATGCTGAGCGAAGAGGATTCTGAAGCCGAGCGCGACCCGCAACTGGATCGAGCTATTGAACTTATCAATGAGAACAGTTAGATTCTAGGAAGAGGAAAAAGGGATGTTTTTGTTCAATTCAAGTTACTTGATCTATATGCTGCCCGGCCTGATCCTGATGGGGTTGGCCCAATGGTATGTAAGCTCCAGCTACAGCAAGTGGAGCCGGGTGCCGAGCAAGAACGGGCTGACCGGCGCCGAAGTTGCCAAGCGCCTGGTGGAGCGCGGCGGCCTGCGCGTAAGTATTGAGCAGACGCAGGGCAACCTTTCCGATCACTACGACCCTCGTAAAAAGATATTGCGCCTTTCCGCCGGGGTGGCGCAAAGTTCCTCGGTGGCAGCCGTGGCGATCGCGGCGCATGAATTAGGGCACGCGATGCAGGACAGCGAGGATTATTTTCCATTGCGCCTGCGGGCCGCGTTGGTACCGGCAGTCAACATCGGCTCTTATATGGGCTGGATCCTCCTGATGATCGGTATCTTCATGCAGCTCACATCGGTAGCCTGGCTAGGTGTGGCTGTGTTCGCTGGCGGCGCCGTGTTCGCCCTGGCCACCCTGCCGGTGGAGCTGAACGCTTCGGCGCGGGCGCGCCAGCTGCTGTTCAACACCGGCATCATCACCGACCAGCGCGAGAGCGGCGGCGTGAACACCGTGCTGAATGCCGCGGCGCTCACCTATGTAGCCGCACTTTTCACTGCCATCCTGCAGCTGCTTTACTACGTCACGCTGGTCTCTGGCATGGGCGGAAGACGAAGGTAAATCCTCGTTCCACAATCAAAAGCACCGCATGCGCGGTGCTTTTTTGTTTCTCGAGCCAAGCCTACCTGCCCGATTACAGGTTCAACGAATCGATCGCCTCCTTCACCAGCCGCGCGCTGCTGCGCAAAGCAGCTTCCTCGGAAGCCTGCAAAGGCTGCGACAGCGTGCGCATGATGCCTTCGCCGCCCACAATATTGGGCATGGACACGGTGACGTTTTGCACGCCTAAGAGCTCGGCTAATGGGGTGCACAGGGTTAGCAGCGCCCGCTGGTCACGCAGGATCACTTCGCTGATGCGTGCAATAGCGCTGCCGATACCATAATAGGTCGCCCCCTTGCCTTCGATGATGGTATAGGCTGCGCGGCGCACGCCCTGCTCGATCTCTGCGCGTTTGGCGGCATGCAACTCGATGGCGTTGTCCTTGCAGAATTCATCCAGCGGCAGGCCGGCCACCGTGACCAGCGACCAGGCCAGCACCTCCGAATCGCCATGCTCGCCGAGCACATAGGCGTGCACATGCTGCGGGTCGATCATTAATTGCCTGCCAAGCAAGGCGCGGAACCGGGCGGTATCCAGCGTGGTCCCGCTGCCGATCACGCGGCTGGATGGCACCTTGAAATCACGCGCGTAATGGGCGGTCAGATGGGTCATCACGTCCACCGGGTTGGTGGCCACCAGCAGAATCGCCCCGGGCGCCTGCTGCAATATGCTGGGCACCACCTGCTTGAATACGGCCGCATTCCGGCCGAGGAGTTCGAGGCGCGTCTCGCCTGGCTGCTGGGAAACTCCAGCGGCGATCACCACCAGGCTGCAACCGGCCAAGTGCGTATAGGTGCCATGGGAAATATTCAGTTGGTGGGTGAATGGGACCGCATGAAAGAGATCATCCGCCTCGGCCCGGGCGCGGGCTTCATTGATATCCACCAATACCAGCGAGCGGCCGATGCCGCGCATCAGCAGTGCGTAGGCCGTAGTGGCCCCAACCAAGCCAGCGCCCACGATGCCTATCTTCATAACAGCAAGTCCTGCAAGGCTGGTTGCAGGTCCGGGTAGCGGAAGGCAAAACCGGCTTCAAGCAGCCTGGCGGGTACAGCCCGCTGTCCGTCCATCACCACGGTGGACACTTCGCCCAGCGCCAGCTGCAGGGCAAAGCGCGGCACGGGAATCCATACGGGTCGACGCAGGGTGCGGCCCAGTGTGCGGGCAAATTCGCGGTTGGAGACCGGGTTAGGCGCGCTGAGGTTATAGGGCCCGCTGGCCTTGGGGTTTTCCACCAGAAACAGTAATGCGGCAATGGCGTCTTCGAAATGGATCCAGGGGTAGACCTGCTGCCCAGAGCCAAAGGTGTTCCCACCGAAGAACCGGAAGGGCAGCACCAGTAGGGGGAAGGCTCCACCCTGCATGGTCAGCGGGATACCCATACGGGCCACCACTTGCCTTACGCCTAAGGCCTCCACCCCAGCCGTAGAGGCTTCCCAGGCGGTGCATACGCTGGCCAGGAAGTCCTCACCAGCAGCAGCTCTCTCATCCACTGTCTGCGTGCCTCGGGGACCGTAATAGCCTACCGCAGAGACCTGCACCACCACCTTGGGCTTACGCTTAGCCTCGCGGACGGCCTGGACTACAGCCGCCCCAGCATCCTGCCGGCTTTGGCGGATGAGCTGTTTACGCCGGGCTGTCCAGCGGCTGGGCAGGAACCTGCGCCCCTTGAGGCTCTCGCCAGCCAGGTTGATGATGGCGTCTGCGCCGTCGGCCTGGGTGGCCCAGCCCGCGGCCGTGCTGGCATCCCAGCTAAGGACGCGAACGCCGCCCGGCAAGGCGGGCACTGCGGCCGGTTGGCGGCTAAGGATGATGACTTCGTGGCCACTCTTGGTCAGGTTTTCAGAGAGGGCGCGGCCGATCAGGCCGCTGCCGCCAGTGATGATCACGCGCATGTCTCACCTGCCTTTGGGAAGAACGAGAAAGCGATCTCTTCATTGTGAAACAAATATAACCCACGGAAGATGACCTTAAGCGCCATGCGTGAGTTATTTAACAAAGCAGCGGTGGCTCAAGCCACCGCTGCTTTGGAAAACACAAATCGAAGAAAAGTATTATCTCTTCTTTTTCTTTGCGGTCTTCTTTGCAGCTTTCTTTGCAGGCTTCTTCTTTGCAGCTTTCTTTTTTGCGGCCATGTTTCTCCTTCCACGAATTATCGCCATTGGAAATGGCGAAGCTAATAAAGTATAGGCGAGTGGTGTCTAAATGGTGTATAAAATAATGTGCAAACGTGTGTGAAATTGCACGCGCGTGTATAAATGGCGTGAAAAAATAAAATAAAACTCGATTCGGAAAAATATTTTCTGAAAATGCAGATGAAATATTTTTTTACATCACAAAATATTTTAAAATTAAAAAACTTTTTAAAATGTACCGAAGAGTTGACGCACAACAGGGAGGATCAGTTCCCAATTTGGCAGCAACACTTGCGCGCCGCCATCCGTCACCCAGGGCGTGACTGCTTCGCGCGGCAGCACCACGTTTTCGAAACTGCCGAAGAGCATGGCGCGTAACAGGGCGAAGGACAAGCGCGGCCAACTCCAGATGGGAATGTTCGTGTCCAGCGCCTGGGTCAGCTCGATCAACGCGCCTGGCACTTGAAGCCAATTCAGCGGGTTGATCATCTTCTTTCCCAGCGCCAGGATGAAGATGTGTTGGTGCGCCTGGCGATAGAAATCGTCGCCATCGCGGTTACGCACGAAGGCCAGCGCCTGGGTACCATCCAGATGGTGGGTGCCCGCCGGGTATCCTGCGGCGGCCTGCTGCAGGGTGATGTCGATGCCGCCCATGGCGTCGATCACGTCCGAAAATTCTTCGAGACGCACACGCAGAGTGTATGAAACAGAGACGCCAAAGTTTTCGCGGATCGTGGCCGCAGCCAGACGCGGGCCGCCGCCAGCTCGCTCGCCTTCACCCCAGGAATGCGCCGAATTGATACGGCTTTCGCCATACCCGGGAATCGGTACCCACAAATCGCGCGGAATGGAGAGCATGCTCACTTTCCCGCTGAAGTTCTGCACGCCGACCAGCATGATCGTGTCGCTGCGGCCGATGGCGGTGCCTTCTACGGCGCGGTCGATGCCCAGCACCAGTACGTTGGTGCGGAACGGCGCAAATAAATACACGCCCAGCAGCACGGTGATCAGGATCACCAAGCGCGAACAGCCCCACCGCCGGCGCGGCCGCTTCGGCTGGCTGGGTTGCGTCTCAGCTACCAAGTCACGCGAGGTGATCGGGCGGGTTTCTTTTGGCGCAGGATGCGGATAGTTTTCGTATTCGTCCATAGGCGCGCAATTATGCCTTACGGAAAAAGCGAAAAATGATTAGTGAATTGTGAGCAGTGAAATAGTGAGCTTATTTTCACGAAGAAAGAAAGCTGCCGAAGGCCAAGCTTAGTTAGGGGTCTGTGTTTTTGCTTGATAAATACTCCTAATAAACCTGTTCAAAACCTTATTGAGTTCCAGGTTCCATAAGTTAACACAGGGGCGGTTACACCGCCCCTGCATTGTTACTGCGTTTTTAGGTGTTTGCTGACAACTGTTATCTGTCAACTGTGCAGGCTTACGCTTCGGCCACCGCTGGCTTTCCGGCCAGGAACGGGTCCTGTTCGCGGGTCAGCTCCTCGCGGAATTGTTGCGTATATAGATGATGGTAGTGGCCACCCTGGCGCAGCAGTTCGCCATGTGAGCCGCTTTCTGCGATCTGGCCGTTTTCGATCACCAGGATACGGTCGGCGCGTTTGATGGTCGACAGGCGATGGGCGATGATGAAAGATGTGCGCCCTTTCATCATCACTTCCATGCCGCGCTGGATCAGCGCCTCGGTCAGAGTATCCACCGAACTGGTGGCCTCATCCATCACGAAGATCTCCGGGTTGGCGAGCACCGCGCGAGCCAGGCTGATGAGCTGCTTTTGCCCCACGGAGAGCAAGTTGCCGCCCTCGCCCACTTCGGCCTGGTAACCCTTCTCCAGTTCCTGGATGAACTCATGAGCGCCAGCTAGTTTGGCGGCTTGCTCGACCTCGGCATCGGCCGCATCCAAACGTCCGTAGCGGATGTTTTCAAGCACGCTGCCGGAGAAGAGGTGCGGAGTCTGCAGCACCACACCGATGCGCGATTGGATACTCTGCAGCTTGAACTGCTTGTAATCCGTGCCGCCGATGAGCACCTGGCCGCGGATAGGCTCAAAGAAGCGGCAGAGCAGGTTTACGATGGTGCTCTTGCCGCCGCCGGTAGGCCCCACCAGGGCCACGGTTTCTCCCTGCTTGACCTGCAAGTTGAACCCTTTCAGGATCTCCTCTTCCGGGGCGTCGTCGTAAGCAAAGGACACATCCGCGAACACGATGTCGCCCTTCAAGGTGCCAGGGTCCTGCGCGCCTTCGGCGTCCACCACGCTGGGCACTGCGTCAATCAATGAGAAGATGCGCTCAGCAGAGGCCACGGCGTGCTGCATCTCGGCGTAGACGCGAGCCATTTCCTGGATGGGGAACAGCATGAAGGTGACATAAGACACGAAGGCTGAAATGCCGCCAATGGTCATGCCGCCAGCCTGGGTCTCCAAGCCGCCAAACCAGATGATGGCACCCAGCACCACTGCGGTGATCAATTGCACAAGCGGCAGGAACAAAGCCGAAAGCCAGGCGGCGCGGTAACCGGCGCGATACATCTCGCCGGTCAGCCCGCCGAATTCCCGCAGGTTGGCGTCCTCGCGGCCCAGCGACTTGACCACGCGCACGCCGGTGATGTTCTCGTTATAGGCGCCGGTGATCTTGGAGTTGATCTTTCGCACCTGGCGGAATTCCTTGATGATCTTCTTCTGGAACCAGGAGGCCACCACGACCAAAATGGGGATGGCCACCCCTACGACGAGCGCCAGGCGCCAGTTGATCAGCGCCATAAAGAAGCCGGCTGTGATGATGTTCATGACGCCCCAGGTGATGTCCAGCATGCCCCAGGTGACCAGTTCTGCCACGCGGTCCGAGTCCGAAGTGACCCGGGAAATGATCCAGCCGACCGGTGTGCGGTTGTAGTAAGACAGAGACAGGTCCTGCAGGTGGGCGAACATCTTCTTGCGCAGGTCGTAGCGCACACGCTCGCCCAACACCCCGGTGAGGTAGATGAAGGAGAACACCCCGGCAGCCTGCACAAAGAGCAGAGCGCCGTATTGCACCATGATGTCGAAGATAATGCCCAGGTCGCGGCTGCCCACGCCGCGGTCGATGATCTCCTTGTTCAGGTAGGTGAAATAGGAATCCAATAGGGAAACCAGGCTGATCATGAAGAGAAAGCCGAGCGCCCAGGGCCAGTGCGGCTTCAACTGGGCAAGGATGCGAAGGATGGTGCGCCCGTTGAAGGTCGTTGAAAATTCTTCTTCCTGAAATTCAGTAAAATCTTCCACAGCTATGTCCGTTCCTAGGCAGCGCTGGCAACTTCGCGCTGCACTTCTTCCTCGATCATGGTCTGGATCTCGAAGACCTTTCGGTAAATGCCTTCTTGGGCCACCAATTCTTTATGGGTCCCTTGCTGCACCACCCGACCTTTATCGAACACGAGGATCAGGTCGGCAGACATCACGCTCTGGATGCGGTGGGCGATGATGAAGGTGGTGCGCCCCTTCATTTGCTGCCGCAGCGCGGCGCGGATGGCCGCCTCGGTCTCGGTATCCACTGAGGAGGTGGCGTCATCCAGAATCAGGATGCTGGGATCCTTCAGCAGGGTGCGCGCCAGGGTCACGCGCTGCTTTTGCCCGCCGGATAGCGTGACGCCTTTTTCACCTACGAGCGTGTCGTATTGCCCGGGGAAAGTGCCGATCACGTCATGGATGGCGGCAGCCTTGGCGGCTGATTCGATCTCGGTCTCGTCCACCTGGCGGCCGACGCTATAGCGGATGTTCTCGCGCAGCGAGCGCGAGAACAAGAAAGGCTCCTGGAGCACGATGCCGATCTGGGCACGCAATGCCTTACGCGGGTAGCTCTTCAGCTCCACGCCGTCCAGCAAGATCCGCCCGCTGGTGTAGTCGTAGAAACGCGGCAACAGGCTGACCAGGCTGGTCTTGCCCGAGCCGGTGGAACCCAACAAGGCCACGGTTTTACCGGCTTCGCAGCGGAAGCTAACATTGTGCAGCACCGGCATGTCGGGTTCATATTCGAAGCTGACGTCCTCGAACACCACCTCGCCGCGCAGCCGCTGCCCAACGCTTGCATCTCCTTCTTCCAGCGGCTCGCGATCTTCTTTGATGATGCTGATCACGCGCCCGAAGGAGACCAACCCCTGCGACATCTGCACGATGACGCGGCCCAGGTTGCGGATCGGCCAGATCAGCCAGATCAGGATGCTGACATAGGCCAGGTAAGCGCCGATGGTCATTTCGCCATTGATGGTCATTTGGGCGCCGATGTAATAACCGAACAGCATTTGGGCGCCGGTGATGATGTCCGAAAGCGGCCAAAAAGCCGAATGCCACATCAATAAGCGGCGGCCAAGCACGTATTTCTTCCAGTTTTCCTTCTCGAACTTGTTACGCTCATAATCCTGACGGGCGAAGGCTTTCACCACGCGCACGCCGGACAGGTTCTCCTGCAATACGGACGAGAGCACCCCATCCTGGTTTTGAAACGCTTCGTAGGATTTTGAAATGCGGCCAAAGAACCAGTAGGACATGGCCACGGTGAAGGGCACACAGATCACCGAGAGCCAGGCCAGGGGAGCGTTCAGGTAGAGCAGCACGCTGAAGTTGGCCAGGAAGAGCATGAGGATGCGGCCAAACTCCACCGCCTCCTGGGAGATGAAGCGGCGCACCGCGTCTACATCCGAGGTGACTTTCTGGATCAGTTCGCCGGTCTTGGTCCGGTCGTGGTAGCTGAAGCTGAGGCGCTGGATATGGTCGTAGAGGTAATTGCGCAGGCGGCGCGCCACGGCTTCCGCGGTGCGGCCGGCAAGCGAGCCGCTGAGGTAGGTGAAGACGCCCTGGACGACCGCCAGGCCAACGAAGGCCAGCGCCACCAGGGGAACACGCTGCTCGAAACCAGGCGACCCAAGCACATCGTCGATGAAGAAGCCGAGCAGCAAGTAGACAGCGGAGCGGCTGAGGGCGGCAATGCCCAGGCCCAGCGCGGCCGCGCCGTAGGCGCCGCGGTGGCCTTGCAGGATGCGCCACAGGCCCTTCCAACGGCTGTCAGCTGCAACGCTTTTCAGGTCGACGAACTCAGAACTACCTTGTGACAACGAAGACTCCTAAACAATAGAACATCGAAACTCCCGCAGGAAACGCGAGAGAAGCTCCAGAGCGGAGACAGGCAAATGAATTGGGGGAAGAGGACCAGACGCAACACGTTCTGGTGAGAACCCTCACCAGAACCGACAAGGGACAGTCTATACCAGAGCACGGAATTCGTCAACCAGACGCGAAGGGAGCCT